>DASTSI010000104.1:0-6732 GCA_035760745.1 Nitrospira sp.
GGGACAATCCTCGGCCCTTGCTGGCTCTTTGCCCGCTCATTAATCAACAGTGTGATCTGCCCGTACACCTCTTCCAAGGTTGTCATGCCGGAGTTTTCAAAATATCCTCCATCCACCAAATGCAATCGGTCGTTTACGGTACCGGCTGGGCTGATGAACGAGAACCGGGCGCTGTTGTGAACCGCGGTGCTCAGGCGCATGGTTTCTGTTGGAGAGGGTTGGGGACAGTGCCGCAGATTTAGCGCTTCCGACAGATCTACGGCATCGTCGAACGGGCCGTGTGTCATGCCCGTCCAGGTTTCGATACATTCCTTATTCGTGGTCGGCGCACTCTGCGAGAGACGTAAATTACTGAACAAGACCCGCTTGCCGTTTTCGACCGCCGTCATGTTGAAGATGAGATTCGGAACGTGCCGACCGTTTGAGTTGCTCCAGAGATGTTCAAAGGGACTGGCAAACAGATTCACCGAGCCTTGCCTCACTTCGTCCCATCGCCGTTCCCAACTCAGCTCCATCATGCGGCCGCGGTCCCAACTGTCGATGGGCAAGAAGAAGAAGCGTTGCAGAAGGTCCGGGTAGAGAAGCATGCCGAGAGTTGAGGAAAGATAATCGTGCGTCAGCACATCGTGGGCGCAGCCGGCGAAGGCCTTCGGATCCTGGCATGGGCCGGGACTTGTGTCACCGGCCAGCAGCGCAGCAAATACAGCGGCGCCTAGGCTCCCTCCCGACACCCCGCTCAGCACGAAGACATGGTCGGCGAAGTCGGGATGATCCGCTTGGATGCGAGAAAGAATGGCCGCTGTCCAATAGGCCGCCCTGATTCCACCGCCTTCCGCTGCAATGAGAAAGATAGGGACGATCGTGTCAGGCGGTGCCTGCTCGGCTCGATGTCTTGCCCAGGTATCGAATTGCTTGATGAGATCGACTTTCGCCGTATGCCTTTTTGTCGAGTCCACAATCCTCCGGACACCATGGTTATCGTTGCAGGTGCTAATCGATGCTGCGTAGACGAACAGCATGGTCAGCACGGGAAGGCGGTGCCATTTGGCCATGTATATGATCCATGTGCCGACTGAAACCCATGCCGCCGCAGCCAGCAGGACGATGAAAGCCGGGCCGACCATCGGAGGCAATGAGATGTTCAGAGAAGGAATCTGGAAGATCACGAGTGGAGTGAGAAAGAGTGCAACGAATGACCATCGCATCGTCCTCCGCACTCCAACAGGAAGATTCGAGTATTGCTGATAGAGAGCCGACATAGGAGGATCGGGACGACTCGGCCTGATCATGCGCCGAACCCGGGGATATTTTCTTCGCAGGCGGTTGATGGAGGGCCGCCACTTCAGGGTGAAGTAGCCGAACAGGGCAGCGACAATAAGATAGAATCCTCCGTTCCCCCAGGCGATCCCTGAAGCGGTTCTTCCATCGAGCGAAGCTAAGAATGCGACGGCGACGACAAGAATCGCTGTCACGCCAAGTGCTCGAGGCACGACATGGTTATACAAATGGATGAGCCGTAACCGTTCCGGCGGTCCGGATGGCGGCCAATCTCTAAATCGAAAAGACAGAATGAAGCGGCACCAATACCAGACCATCCACGCCCACACCACCACGATGACGAAGAACGAGATATTCTGACCAAGCCACGGGCCTTTCTGAGTTTGTAGATGAACCAGTACTTCCTGTCCCTGAGGAGCCGAGATCAGGAAGAAAGCAGCCAGACCGATGGTGAGCACGGCAAATCGACAGAGTTTCAAGACCTGCCAGAGATCAAGCAGCGGCTCTAAAAATTGGTGGACGACTTCAAGAAGTCCCTCACCTACACTCTGGCACTCACGAGAGCTGTACCCAGAGGTCAGGTTCCTCCGGGTACGATCAGGAAGGGCAAGGCGAGGCAGCACGGAAGCTCCTCGAATCGGAATTCAAAAATTGACTCGGAGATTGACTGAGCCGATATGCAACATCGTCCGATATGTTCCGTCCACGGTGGGATTGATGTTGCCCGTGATGGTGCGAGACTCGTAGATTTGCGCTTGATAGGCCAAATCCAATCCGATTGCCCCTCTTCCGTCTTTTCCCACTCCCCCGCATGGGATGACCGCGAGGAACGAGCCATTTTGCTTACATAGCAGACCAAGGCCGACCGTGATGCCGTTGAAGTCCGACTCCGGGACGATAGGATTGAATGTCGCATCAGGGATAGGCGTCTGTGAGCGAATGTATCCGCCACGAACCGCAACTTCCCAGTGAGGCAATCGATCCATCTGCAGCCACCGATGTTCAGTACCGAACATGAGCACAATGCTGTTTTTCCAGTTCTGGGGAAATGGCAGCGTGGCGCCATTGGAGAGGTGCACGTCAAAATTGCGGAAGGACTTCCAGCCTACGTAGTCTATGTCCATCTCCAGCTTCCATTCTCGATCAGCATCACGCACGGGCCATATGGCGACGCCGCCCGAAAAAATCTGTGGCAGAACGGCTGTGGAACGTGCGTCCGTCAGGACTGCTCCATTCGCCATGAACTGACCGTTTAGGTGCAGCGTCGCTTGGCTTCTGTACACCAGGCCAATATTCGCCAGCGGTTTACCTTGTGCGTTTCGTAGTGGGGTATACAACAGACTGACGTTAAATCCCGCGGCTGTGTCGTTCCCGTTTATCTCTAATGGAGTGCCAGGTGGAATTCCTGGAATGCCGGGATTATTGAATTTGTAGTCGAACTGCCCCTTGCCAATAAAACTGGCAAAAGTATAAATGTCGGCACCGACACCGAAGGACAGTTGTTCATTTAGTTTGAAGGCGACGGTTGGTTTGATATCAATCAAGGGCAGCTGAGCCGAGGTTATGGCACTTGAGAACGGACCGTTGTTCGGATATCGGACATGTAGTCCGAACGGCGATGTCACACCCAGCCCCAAGACGATGTTTCCGAGCGTTGTCAGACCCAGATCCTTGAGGTTTCCGGTAATGTAGAGATTACTCGGCGGCGGAATGGCCACGCTGCCTCCGACATCGCCTCGGACAGGGACGCCAGTCGGGCTGGTGTAGGACACGGAACCACCGACCAAGTTCGTTCCTATGGAAAACTGTAGTCCGTGGAGTTGCGTCATTCCGGCAGGGTTATAGTGGATAGCGGAAGGATCGTCTGCTTGAGCCGCAAATGCATTCGCCTGACCTTCTGCTGAAGCGCTTTGTGGAATGATCCGAAAGGCTTCGGCGCCCACAGTGTCGGGTGATGTCGCAGTCACTGCAAAGAGACACAGGAAGACTGAACGCGCAAGGCGAACATCGCGCCAGGCTGCCTTGAAATTGTCCGTCTGTCCTTTAGCCGGCCGCACCCCCATGTCGTCCTCCTTCATTGGATTCGCGTATTCGAGCTCTCGCCGGTGTAGAGCATTGGTGCCGGAAGCGTGCGGCACACGCATGATCGATTGTCGAAAGTCTAAGAGGAGACCTGCCCCGGAGTAATGACGCTCACAGCAATAGGTGAGCCATCACCGCTCGTTCCTGGGCGCGTACAGCAGAAGCCCATGATTTTCATGGATAGCTTCTTCGTGAAGCCTGGCTAGACCCGCCGAGAATCTCTCTGGCTTGAATCTCTTTCGATTCACGGAGGATCAATATAGATGCTATTTTCACTCAGCGAAGGGTTTTGAAGGGGCATGATCAGGCTTGGTTCTTTCTCCAGATTTCCTTTAGACTTGCCCGATGCTTTCGTCACTCCCATCCTCCTGTGAGCCCGCTCTACTCGATCGCTTCCTCAAGGCCGAAGCGATGGCGCTGTGGTCCGTGCGCGCGGCGCAAGCGAAAGATGTCCCCGCGGACGTACTCCAGTTTTTGCGCAAGCACGAAGAAGACGAAGCCGAGCATCTCCGGGAATTCGAAACGAGACTCGGTGTGATCTCGCACCGTCGGGAACGATTACCCCGCGTGCCGAGCCAATGGTGGGCGCTCGTCATTCATCTCTACGGGTATGAGACGTTGGGCCTGGAGTTCGCAAAGCTGTTGGTGCAGGTGCGGCCCGATCTCCAGCACATCCTCGACGACGAAGAGATCCACGTGGATTTCTTCGAGAAACAGGTGCTCTCCGTCCTGGCCGGGGGCGGGATTACGGCAGAGCGGGCTAGGGAATCGGCTAGGGCCTGGTGGCGTCGTTTGCCCCGCACCGTCGATCGGTACCTCGAGGGGGAGGAGATGGCGCCATTTCGTGATGAGCTGAAAGAATCGATCCTGGCGCAAGTCGAAGCTCGCTTCAGACGAGCCGGTCTGCTCGATCCTGCGCCGGATTCACGGAGCTGATTCATGCAATGCCTGCTCATGCGACATGGGATTGCGGTCGAGCCACAAGAATGGCAGGGACCGGAATCGGATCGTCCCTTGACGGAACGCGGAGCCAAGCGCGTGGCCCAGGTGGCGTCCGGCCTCCGCCGTTTGGACATCGAACCGACGCACATTCTGTCGAGCCCGCTGATCCGAGCCGCCGCAACGGCGAAGATCGTTCAGGCGATGCTCAAGACCCGCGCTTCGATACGATTGATCGACGAGCTCCTGCCCGATGCGTCGCCCGAGCTGTTGCTCACCCTGTTGCAACGCCTGCCGCCCGAATGCTGTGTCCTCTGCGTCGGGCACGAGCCGCATCTCAGCCAAACGGCGAGCGTGCTCTTGACCGGAAAGCCCTCGCCCGCGTTCCCGTTCAAGAAAGCCGGCGTCTGTTCACTGGAGGTCACGGTGCCGATCAAACCGGGGAAAGCCGTGCTGCGCTGGTGGATGGGACCGGGATCCTTGCGTGCGCTGGGCGGGAAAAAGGGGCGAGGCTAGGTCGAGGCCAAGGCTACGATCGCGTGTCTTCCGGCGCCGCGGCCGCCAGAGGGGCGGTTCTCGCCAGTCCTTCCTCGGTCAGAAGCTGTTGGATCTTCTTGCGCAAATCGTCCTGGATCTCCTCCGGGGACTTGCGGGCGTCGATCACTTCAAACTTAAATTCCTCGGCCATCTTGTCGAATTCCTCGATCAGCAACGACTGGTACTTCCTGAAGCTGTCGTAGAGATCGCTGCCGAGCCGCAGATCCATGCCGGACTCCCAGAAGTTCATGCCCTTGGTTTCGATCACGCGCAGGACGAGCGTGTCGATGTCGATGCGCAGGTAGCAGACGAGGTCCGGTACGAGGGCGAAGCCGAAGACGTCCCTGATCCAGCGGCGGTCGTTGCTGCGGACGTAATCGCGGGCGAACGCCGTATAGATGTAGCGGTCGGCCAAGACGATGAACCCGGACCGCAGCGCCGGAATGATCTGGTGTTCCAGCCGGTCGGCGAAGTCCGTGGCATAGAGCAGACTGAAGGACCAGCGGTCGAGAATATTGCCCTGCTTCGCCATCTCGATCGTCTTGGACATGAGGTTGGATCTGGTCCACCCGGTCGTGACGACGCCGTAGCCCTGCACCTCGAGCCATTCCTGGAGCATCTCGATATGTGTGGAGCGGCCGACGCCGTCGGTGCCCTCAATGGCGATGAGCTTGCCCTTGAGGTCACTCGGATTTAGGTACGTCAAACCGTCGCCAAAATAGTGAGCGTCGCCCATGCGTTCCCCTTCGAGGTTTATAGTCTTTCAAGGCTTCGTCGACCAGCCGCCGCATGATGTCCTGCTGAGCTGCGATGTCCTTGGTCGCGTCCATCGTGATCAGCCCATATTCCTCCACAATCTTCTCGTACTGAGCGAGGATGCGGGACTGAAAGATTCGGAAGCTTTCCGTCACGTCCTGGCTCAGGTTCATGTCCATCCCGGCTTCATAATACTTGAACTGTCCTCTGGTGCCGCCGAGCAGGCGGGAGATCGCCACTTCGATCGGCACCTTGAAATAGAAAGCCATGTCGGGCCGGATGGCGAAGCTGTAGAGCTTCCGGACCCATTCCGGCGACACGCCTCGGACCACGTCGCGGGCGAAGGCCGTATACATGTACCGATCGGCCAGGACCAGCATGCCCGCTTTCAGCGGCGGAAGAATCTCGTGATAGAGCCGGCTCGCGAAGTCCGTGGCGTGGAGGAGGCTGAACGTGGTCGGGGTGAGACTCTTGTTCTTCTTCCCTCGCTTGGTGGTGTCTTTCACGAGTTCGGAGGAGTTCCACTCGGTGAAGAAGACTTTGTGTCCCTTCGATTCCAGCCACTTATGGAGGAGTAGGAGCTGCGTGCTCTTCCCAGACCCATCGATCCCTTCGACAATGATCAGCTTGCCGGGGTAGGGATGGGGGGGTGCGGCCGGTGCGGCTGGGTCCGTCATGCTGCGTCCTCTTGCGCGTGAATAGTGAATTGTACTCGCCGACGGAAAACCCGTTCAAATAGATCCGACCGGCCCCTGGCCGCCCAGGCTTCGAGCTCCGCATCCCCCTGTTCCACCGCGTCTACGCCGGTAATGTCCATGACAGCGTCGAGTTCCGTTCCATCACCGAGGATCTGGCCGCTCATTACCGCAATCTGGCGCAGTCCTGTGATCACATCACGCTGATCTTTGATAAAGGAAACAACAGCGCTGAGGCTTTCCACACCTTGGAGGACACTCCCTTCCACTTCGTCGGTTCTCTGGTCCCTACGCAGCACACGGACTTGCTGGCTGTGCCCCGCCGCCGGTTCCGCACTCTCACCACACCCCGCTTAGAAGGGGTGGAAGTGTTCCGCACCGAAAAGAAAGTCTTCGGCCGGATGCACCCTGTCCTGGTCACGTTCAATCAGAATCTGTTCGACGG
>DASTSI010000105.1:0-8325 GCA_035760745.1 Nitrospira sp.
GTAGATTGGAGCCGGCAACTTTTAACGCATCAAGGTCGGTGACTAACGGGATGCAAAGCCGTCTTCAGAAGAATGACATCCGAGTTTGTCATGTGGCGGTCGCCGATCTTTGGGCTGGTGCAGAGGTTCAACTCAGAGCGCTTATCGCCGAACTTGTTCGAATGCCGAACTTTACCGTCTCGGTCGTGCTTTTCAATAGAGGCCGGCTTGCAGAAGAACTTGCTGCCTATCCCGTGGAGGTTCAGATCTTTTCCGAAATGAATTCGAGCAGTGCTCAAATTGGCAGAAGCTTGTGGCGCTACTTCCGACAAGAACGCTTCGACATCGTTCATACGCACAAGCATAAGGATACGATCCTCGGTGCGCCGGTTGCTCGCTGGTCTGGCGTGCCGCACGTCGTAAGAACCGTGCACGGCCTGGGGGAGCCATTCTCTGGCCTTCAGGCAATGAAAATGGGATTCTACGAGTCTGTCGAGCGTCTCGTGCATCGATGGTATGTCGAGAGACTCATTGCCGTGTCCTCGGAAATAGAGTGCCATCTTCGTCAGACCGCGACGACAGATGTGATGTGTATCCGAAACGGCATCGACTTGAATAGCATGCCGAGCAGTTCCACTCGTTCTGTCACCCGCAAAGCCTTTGGCGTGGCGGACGACATTTGTCTCATCGGTTCGGTCGGACGGCTCACGCCGGTCAAAGGGTTCGCTCATGTGCTGAGATCGATTCAAATTCTTGCTGGACAAGGCTTGCCGGTCATATTTTGGCTGGTCGGAGAAGGACCGCTAAAGCAGGAATTGCAGAAATTGGCGAATGAGCTAGAGATCACAGACCGGGTGATGCTCCTGGGACATCGAGATGATGCCCAAGAACTAATGGAGGCGATGGATGTGTTCGTTCTGCCATCTCTTCATGAAGGCATTCCCATGGCGTTGCTCGAAGCAATGGGGACGCCGCTTCCTGTCGTTGCGAGCAGGGTCGGAGGTATCCCCGAAGTCATCGAAGACGGAGTAAGTGGGTTGTTGGTAGAGGCCGGTGACCCAGTTCACTTGGCAGAGGTGTGTCGGCGTGTGATCAGTGATGCTGATTTGTCTAAGCGCTTGGCACAAGCGGCAAAGCGGCGTGTCGAAGAGCGATTCTCGTCATCCGCAATGGCTGCGAAAGTGGTCGAGCTCTATCGCGAGCTCGTTGGAAAAGCGTACGACGTTGAAAGGCAACCGGCAGAGCGCAAGGATCGCGGCGCCTTCGTGGCCTAGGTCGAAAATGGGACAGACTGAAATAAAGGCTTCCAATGGCTCTTCAATGAGAGTCGCCCTCTTCGGCGCCGGGCGGCATGCACAGCACCATGCCAGGGCAATCGGCAGATGTCGTGGCGCGCACCTTGTGGCAGTTGCCGATCCTTCCGAGGTTGCCCAAGCCGCAATGCGGGACATCGTACCGGGCATCCGTTGTTATCGCTCACCCGAGGAATTGCTGGCCGCCGAAACGCCGCAGGTGATCCATATCATCACGCCGCCGTCTTCCCACGCTCCGTTGGCTCTCCTGGCGCTGAGTGCGGGATGTCATGTGTATGTCGAAAAGCCCTTTACGGAACGCGTCGAAGACGCGCAGCACATGCTTGACGAAGCCCGTGCCAGAAACCTCTTGGTCTGTGCCGGCCATCAATTACTGTATGAGCCGCCGACCCGTTTGCTAGAGGAGTATCTGCCGTCGGTGGGCCGTATCGCTCACGTCGAAAGCTATTTTTCGTTTCGGACGGTCCGGCACGCACCAGGAGGCCGAAGAGTGTTGCGCCCGGATCATCAGCTCTTGGATATCCTTCCCCATCCCGTCTATCTCCTGCTGCGCGTGTTGGAGCAGGCGACCGAAGGCAGGACCGACCTCACGTCGCTCGATGTGAACCATACAGGAACGGTGCATGCGCTGGTGCGTCGCGGTGATGTCACAGGCACCCTCGTGGCGACGCTGGAGGGGAGGCCGGTTGAGAGTTACCTCCGGGTCGTCGGCCGCAACGGGTCGCTCGTTGCCGATTACGTCCGCAGCACGGTCCTGCGTGCGATCGGCCCCGGCTCGTCGGGAATCGACAAACTCGTGGCCCCATATCGCCAGGCATGGCAGCTGGGAACAGGCACAACAGCTGCCCTGGCTCGCCGGGTCTTGAAGGGGCAGCGGAGCTACCCTGGACTGGCAGAGCTGTTCACGGCCTTCTATGACGCTATTCGAGCGAAGAGGCCTTCCCCGTTGTCGCCTGAAAGCCTGTTGGATACCGTCCAAATCTGTGAACGCGTCGCCGACGTCCTGAAAGCCGCAGAAGCGAGGGCGCTCGAGCGCGCGGCGCCGAGGGCGATAGACAGCCGAGGCGTGTTGGTGACGGGAGGAACCGGCTTACTGGGAAAACAGATCGTGCGAGCCCTCCTGTTCCGAGGCCGGCCTGTCCGTGTCGTCGCCAGACGCGAGCCGTCGCCATGGGAGCGGATTCCGGGTGTGGAATACATCGTTGCCGATATCGCCGCCGGCGCAGCCGCTGACCTCTTCAAAGGCATCGACACCGTCATCCATGCGGCCGCCGAAACGGCCGGCGGTTGGGAAGAGCATCAACGCAATTCTATCGATGCCACGATCAACATGGTCAGAGGCTCGGCAGCGGCGGGAATCCGTCATTTCATCCATGTCAGCAGTCTCGCGGTCTTGGCTCAGGCGCGCGGGGGACCGATCGGTGATCATCACCCGTTGGAACCGAACAGCAAGGGTTCCGGACCCTACGTGTGGGGGAAGTTGGAGTCGGAGCGGCGGGCCGTCGAGCTCGGACAGGAACTCGGCATATCGGTGAAAGTGATTCGCCCGGGAGCGCTGGTGGATTATCAGGATTTCGACCCGCCCGGCCGTCTTGGAAAGCGGGTGGGAAATGTGTTTGTCGCCGTGGGTTCGCCCGGAGACAGGCTGGGCGTCGTCGATGTGGCATTTGCCGGCCGCTGCTTGGCCTGGACGGCAGATGCATGGGATGAAGTGCCGAGTCCCCTGAACCTGCTCGATCCATCGTTGCCGGCGAAACGAGACTTGCTACACCGGCTGCGCCAGACCAATCCCGACCTTACCGTCATCTGGCTGCCGAGTTTCCTGCTCGTACCCCTGTCATGGGCAGCCCTGCTGCTGCAAAAGATATTGAGGCCCGGCAAACCGTCGATCAACGTCGCCAAAGTCTTCAGTGTCCTCCCATATGACACATCGGCGATGAGGATTCTCTCTCAACGCATGGACACCTCGGCCCACGACACCATGGACGTGTCCCGAACGTCCTCACCCTCGCGCTCATGATCCTCATCGGATCATTTCTCCTGCTGATCCTCGTGCCGCTCACGCTGCTGGTGCTCTACCAGTGGTTTCTCGCGCTCTGCTCATTGTTCGTCCGCCAGGCGCCGTGCCGCAACGGACCGCCGTCAACCCGTTTTCTCGTCATGATTCCGGCTCACAACGAGGAGTTGGGAATTGCCGGCACGTTGGCGAGCTTTCAACGGCTGGAGTATCCCCCGGAGCGATACCAGATTCTTGTCATTGCCGATCGCTGCACCGACGGCACGGCGCTGGCCGCGAGAAGGATGGGCGTCCAATGTTTCGAGCGCTTCGACGGAACACCCGGGAAGGGCGCCGCGCTTGCGTGGGGACTACAGGAAGCGAAACGAACTGGGATGCGATTCGATGCCGTCGTGATTATCGATGCCGACACGTTGGTGGATCGTTCGCTCCTCTCGGCCTTCGATGCGGAACTTCAGGCCGGCCATCTCGTGCAGCAAGGCTATAACTACATCTCGAATCCTTGGGCCAGTCCCTTCACGAGGATTATCGCGGTGACCGGTGTCTTACGGAACGGACGGTACTATGCAGGAAAAACCGTGCTTGGGTTGCCGGGGATGCTGACGGGAACCGGGATGTGTCTCAGTGCCGAAGTGCTGAATCGTCAGGGATGGACGGCGTTTTCCGTCGGCGAAGATTGGGAGTTTTCCGTCGAGCTGCTGTTGAGCGGCCAGCCGATTTACTTCAACGCAAGGGCGAAGACCTTTGCCAAAGAGTCCCAGAATCTTCAACAGGCATCGCACCAGCGCCTCAGGTGGGCGAGCGGACGCTATGCGGTGATGGGAAGCAAAGTCCGGGAATTGATTCGAGAGGGAATCCGACGCCGGTCCTTTTCCTTGATTGATTCAGCCATCACTCTGGTGGCGCCGAACTATTCCACGCAGGCATCATTAGCGCTGGTCGCGCTGTTCGCGGCATGGCCGACGCTAGGCCATCCCACATGGCACTACTGTTTCGTATGGGCTGCGGGTGTCTTCGCAGCGATCGCCGGATATTTTGTGTTAGGCGTGTTGTCCACCGAATCCCCTGCGAAAGCGCTAGCCGGGCTGCTGCTCGTCCCTGTCTTCTTACCATGGCGGCTCGCCATAGAAGTGTTGGGCCTTCTCGGCTACGGACGACAACATTGGGGCAGGATGTCGAGAGCGGCCTCTTCACATCACAGCAACCCCTGAGGTCTCGTATATGTGTGGAATAGTCGGAGCAGTGCACCGCGAACCAGGGCGCATCGATCAGTCACTCGTTCGGAAAATGTGCGCCTTGATTCGACGTCGGGGACCGGATGACGACGGATTTCATTTTGATCAGCACGCCGGGCTTGGGATGCGGCGTCTGGCCATCATTGATGTGAATAGCGGCAAACAGCCGATGTATAACGAAGACCGGACCGTAGCTGTCGTCTTCAATGGGGAAATCTACAATTATCGCGAATTGCGCGACGAGCTATTAAAACGAGGCCATCGGCTCCTCACGCATTCTGATACGGAATGTATTGCGCATCTCTATGAAGATTTCGACGAAGAGTTTGTGGCCCGGTTGCGAGGCATGTTCGCGATTGCGGTGTGGGATCTCAGACAGCAGAAGCTCGTGCTGGCACGTGATCGGTTCGGCATCAAGCCACTGTACTATTGGCAGGACGGTTCTGATCTGTATTTCGGGTCTGAATTGAAATGTCTCTTAGCGGTGGACCGATACGACCGGCGACTGGATCCCCAGGCCGCGTGGGACTTCTTCACGTACAAATACGTCCCCGGGCCTAGAACGATTTATCAAGGCATCGCTGAATTGGCGCCGGGCCGCATCGCGGTATGGAAGCAGGGCAGGCTGGCGACCCGGCGATATTGGCAGGTCAAATTTGCTCCCGACCGAACGAAGTCCGCGGAGTACTTTCGAGAGGGACTCCTCCATCACCTGGAAGAAGCGGTGCGGCTTCATCTCGTCAGCGAGGTTCCGCTGGGGTCGTTCTTGAGCGGAGGCATCGATTCCAGCGCGGTCGTGGCTCTGATGTCTAAAATTTGCCCTGGCAACGTCAAGACCTTCACGGTGGGGTTCGGCGAGGGCCAAGCCGGAGCCGATGAGCGTCCGTATGCCCGTACGATCGCGCAGATGTTTCAGACGGATCACTCGGAGTGCCTGTACGACAATCCTCAAAAGCAGGTGGAGTCAATTTTACCGTCCATGATCGAGGCGTTCGATGAGCCGTTCGCCGACTCATCCATGGTGCCCAACTATCTGATCTGCCAGGCCGCCCGGCAGTGGGTGACCGTGGCCCTGTCGGGCATCGGAGGCGATGAGCTTTTCGCAGGATATGAGCGGTATCGCGGAGCGCTTGCCGCAGAGTCGTTTCAACGATTGCCGAGATTCCTGAGTAAAGGCATCACAGCGGCAGTTCGGGCGTTGCCGCATGGGGAATACGCAGGACTGTGGGTGGATCGGATGCAGCGATTCGTGGAAGGAGCAGGTTTGCCTCTGCCGGAGCGATATCAGCGCTATCTCTGCGCCTTTACCGAATCGGAGAAGAGAGGGCTCTTCAATTCAGACTTCGTGTCTGAACTTCTCAAGAGCGGAACTGGAATCACAGAGTTGGCCATGAACCGGGTGGAGCCCTGTTCGGATGATCTCGAGCGGATTTTGCTCACCGACATGGAAACGTACCTTCCGGATGACGAATTGCGCAAGGCGGATCGTCTCAGCATGTGGCACTCGCTGGAGGTGCGGGTGCCATTTTTAGACCATAAGCTGGTCGAGTTCGTCGCGACAATTCCATCCGATCTGAAGCTGAAGGGATGGGAGAAGAAGCATATCCTTATTCAATCCTTAAAAGACATTTTGCCAGGTGGGATCTTAAAACGTCGGAAACAAGGTTTCTCAATCCCACTTGCAGCGTGGTTGCGCGGACCTTTGCGGGAATTGCTGCGATCGCACGTTGCAAGGCAAGCATTGCACGATATAGGCATTTTCAATGTTATGACTGTTGAAGGCATGATGAAGGACCATGGCAGTAATGTCAGAAATTATGAGACCCAGTTGTGGACATTACTAGTTTTTGTAGCCTGGCATCGAAGATACACGGTGACATATTAGAGATTATTGGATGAGCACATTCATTCTAAAGCTAATCGAGAAACTTTGTCCTCGGGATCCCGTTGCTCGGCTAGTCAGACAAGGCCTGACTGTTGGTCGGAATTTTTCCATGTTGGAAGATGTGTACATCGATCCTAGTCACGTCTGGCTGATTGCCATCGGCAACGATGTGACTTTGGCCCCACGTGTGCAAATCTTCGCTCATGATGCCAGCACCAAGCGACACTTGGGAAAGACAAGGCTTGGAAAAGTAATCATAGGTGACAGAGTCTTCGTAGGTGCATCAGCCATAATTCTGCCTGGCGTAACTATAGGATCAGAAGTCATCATTGGGGCTGGTAGCGTTGTAACTAGGGACGTCCCGAGCGGAGTAGTCGTCGCGGGAAACCCGGCGAAGGTAGTTTCTTCACTATCGGCATTTCTTGGAAATCGCGGTTCAGAAATGCAGGCATATCCTAATTTTGGTGTGGAATACACAATCCGAGGACATGTGACTAGGGAGAGGAAAAGCGAAATGATCCGTAAGATGGATCATGGAATCGGATACATCGTATGACCCCGCGTGAGACAAGTGTGAACCAGAAGCGGCAAGCCCGCTGGCAGGTTAGAATCATCGCATATGGGTTGGTTATTGTTCTCTCTTTCTCTGTATTCGAATTGGCTTCTTATTCATATCTGAGAATATTTGAAGGTTATGATGGAACGCACCTCATGAATTACGAATTTGATGACTATAAGAACATTCGTCCAACCCCCGGTTACGTTAATACGCGCGGTGTTTATCATAACCAGCAGGGATTTAGAAGGACAGAAGAGACAGTCAAGGATAAGCCGGAAACAACGTATCGGATTTTTGTGATGGGAGGCTCTACCGCTTACGGCTTGGGGTCGCAATCAAGGTACGGCAAGAATAAGTATGGCATTATTCGGAATGATGAGACGATCGACCATTATCTAGAGCAATATCTCCAGGGAAAGGTTCCCGGCAAAGAAGTTGAGGTAATCAATGCGGCAATTACTAGTCAGCAAAGTCATCACCATCTTATCTATCTAAATCAGACCATACTGAAATACCATCCTGATATGGTGATATTCATTGATGGATTTAATGATTATTATCCCTGGGAGAAGGGCTATGATCAGTTCCGCGACTATGCTTATCAGGAACGAGCGCACTTGTTTATGGCTGATCCTACGATTGATGCTTTAGTCGGTTACACGGGTTGGTGGTTATTCAGGAAAAGTCACTTTGTTCATTTGGCAGCGAAAACTCTTCGTCCTATATGGATAACCATTAGAAGATTCGGAAACCAACATGAGAGAAAGAAAGTAGATCCGCAGATTGCATTGGAAAATTTGGCCGTGAATGCAGAGAATAACTTTCTAAAGATGGTTGCCAGGAATTCTATCATCCTTAAACAAGCAAATGTAGTAGGCGTGTTCACGGTTCAACCGGAAATTGTATTCGAGCAGAGCAAGACCTTTACGGATTTAGAAAGAACAATTCTAGAAGAAATGACGAATGAGTGGCCTATAGGCTATTCACAATATAAGAATAGGGCTCGCCAAAAAGTAGTCGACTTAATGAAGCAAACTACTTCTAATGCTGGCTCAACTTTTATTGATTTGACCGATCCTTTCGGCGGTATGGATGAAGATGCATTTACCGATTATTGCCATCTTACGCCGATGGGAAATAAGCGATTGGCAGAATATTTAGGTCAAAGGATACTTGCCATGGTGAATGCTGAACCGAATTGATTCCAGCTTTTCTATCGGATGATTAGCCCAGTTGGTATGGCTGGTGGTGTAGTATCGTTCTGTTGGCTTCCTGTGCAACCAATCCGAGAGTCTCCGACCGCAATCCTGTCAAACCACAACGAGCCGGACCCTACC
>DASTSI010000106.1:0-16830 GCA_035760745.1 Nitrospira sp.
CATAACCTGGTCGATCAGGGTTCGCTTTTTCTCGCGCTCTATGCCCACCTCCTCACCGCGCGTCCGGCTTCGGAGACGCGGACCTTCGGGTATCACCGGGCCGGGATGATCGCCGCATTTCTGAACAGTTTTATTCTGCTCTTGACGGCGCTCGGTATCGTTGTTGTCGCCATCCAACGGCTCCTCCATCCCGTTTCGGTGGACGGCATTTGGGTCATGGCCATCGCGGCGGTGAGCTTTGCCGCAAACCTCGGGATCGCGCTGTTGCTTCAACACGGCGCAAAAGACGATCTCAACATCCGGAGCGCCTTTTGGCACATGCTCGGAGACGCGTGGGTGTCACTCGGGGTCATTGTCAGCGGGGGAGCCATTCTCCTCACCGGTTGGACCGCGCTGGATCCACTCGTGAGTCTGCTCGTCGTGGGAGCGATTGTTCGAGGCGCCTGGCCGATATTCAAGGAATCGATGGAGGTGCTGCTGGAGTCGACCCCGCCGAGCATCAGCGCCTCTCACGTCGCGGCGACGATTGAATCGATCCCCGGCGTGACGAACGTGCATGATCTCCATATTTGGGCCATCGAGCCCCGACTCATTATGCTGACCTGCCACATCCTGGTCGACGGAGATGACGCCGCATTGACGAATGCGTTGTTGCGCACGATTCGGGGCCGGATCATCGGAGATTTCGGGATCAAACACATGACCATTCAGCTGGAGACCCACTGTGGTCATTCCGATGCAATGCACTGTAACCTCAACACGCTGACAGACCGTCCGGAACCCCTCCACTCCCATCACTAGCCCGACATCATGGCGGAGCGTCCGGTCCCGTTCTACATCCTCTGCGGATCTTTAGGCGCCGGGAAGACCACCTTCCTAATGCGACTGCTCGAGCAGTGGAAGGGCGAAGGCAAGCGGGCCGGCGTGTTGATGAACGAGGCCGGCGAGGTTAGCATCGACGGGCCGAGGGCCGGCACGCTCGCAGAGCAAGTGATGAATCTGGCGGGCGGCTGCGTCTGTTGCGACACCAAGGAAGACCTTTCCTGGGGCATCGGGCAACTGGTGAGGGACTACGGCGCCGATGTCGTCATTCTCGAATGTTCCGGCCTCGCCGATCCGGCTGAAGTGGTCGACGCCGTCACGGATCTCTACACCGCGCGACTTGTCCGGCTGGAGCGGATCATCGCGCTGCTCCAGCCCCTTTCAACCGGCCAGAGCCATTCGAGCCGATTCGTCACCACGCAGGCCATCCGCTGCGCCGACGAATTGATTTTGAACAAGCGGGATCTGTATGTCCCGGGCCACTGGGAACAGTTCCGTGAATCGGTTTTGTCCCTTAATTCGGCTGCTCGGCTGTGGGAAACCACCCATGCGAAAGTCGATTTGCAGGCGCTCCTTGGCCCCGCTCGCGCGCTGGAAGCAGCCCCCAACCTGACGAATGTCGTGTTTGACGACCGGAAGGCTTCGCCGGTTCAGGCTAGAGCGCCCTACCATCCTATTGCCATCACGGTTCGCTTGCCTGGGGCCTTGAACCGGGAATGTTTCCTGGCGTGGATCCGCACCTTGCCGAAAGAGGTGGAACGTGCCAAGGGCTTTTTCCGGTGGGAGAACGACCCGGAGCTCCAGGAATTTCAGTATGCCCCGCCCGGGCAGGCGACGATGAACCCAGTCATGTTGCTGGACGAACCCGATCCCGCCGTGGTGCTGATCGGACGGGACTACGACGTCGAACGCTGCCGGGCAGGACTGTTGGCATGCGTGAAACCCTCAACTGGACGGTGACGACCGCTCCGCCCCGGCGCCGTCGGGCGGGGCGAGAGCAGATTCCGTATCGATCGTTCTAAATGTCGGCCAGCGCAGCAGCAGCCAGGCCGTCGCTCCACCACCGAGTGCGCCCAGCGCCCAGCCCCCGACGACATCGCTCGCATAATGCGCGCCGATGAACACGCGCGCCAGACCGACCAACACCACAAGCGGCCAACTGATCCATCCCGAGCGCGGGTACAGCAGTTGGAGAAACGCGGCTGCCGCCGCGGTATTGACGGCGTGGTTCGACGGAAATCCGAATGCCTTTCCGCAGCCCTCGATCTGATGCATGTCGGGAAACACCATGCAGGGCCGGGGTCTGGCCACGAGGTCCTTGATCCTCGCCCCGACGTAATCCAGTACGCCAATCGTTCCGGCGAGAATCGGAGCCGCGATCAGCATTTCATGCCGGCACAGCCACAGCCAATAGCAGCCGAGGAGGACTCCGGGGACCCACAACAGCGTGGGAGAAGAAAGCGCGAGCGCGAGCCAATCCATCGTCGGTGATTGTCCCGCCAAACCATTGATGGCGCGGAACAATGACTCGTCCCAGCTCATGAACCTCCTTACTTCGTCCGGAAATGAATGCGGACCGTCAGTTCGCCGTCCACCGGCTCATCTCCGTTCATCTGTGGATCGAACGTCCACTTCTTGAGCGCCGCGATGCCGGCCTGGGTCAACTCGCGATGTCGCGCCGGTTCGAGCACCACGACCGTGACTTTGGCGTCCTTGGTCACCAACATCCTGGCCTTCATCCAATCATCGATGATCGTGCCGTCAAGGGCGGGCGGAATGCTGGGCCATGGAGTCGACCGAGGGACCGGACCAAGTTGCTGGTCCTTATTCAGCGGCAGTCCGTGAACATGGACCTCGGGCAACTCCAATATGTCTTGCTCATGGTCACTCTCGTGCGTCGCCTCATCGCCGACGGCAGCCAACGCCGGGAGTTGAACAAACAGAGTGAGCACCAGGCCGTACAACAGGGACGTGATGAGTCGGATGGCCTGCTGAAGTGTCGGAGCGGCTTCGTGCATCACGCGTCTGCTAAAAGAACCATTGAGCCCGGAAGAAGTAGGACCGCGGCATCCCGGCATGCGCGATCCCCAACCCAATACTTCCCTCGCCTCGGTTGTAAAAATATTTCTCGTCGAGCAGGTTGATGATATCGAACCCGAGCAGCAGCTTTTGCTCGGACCAGGGCAGAAGAAGCGTCTGGGTGATCGACGCATTGTATACCGTATAGGAGTCCTCATGCGACGAATTTGTCTTGGCCCCCGGCTCCGCTGTGCGCAGTCCGGACCCGTACAACATCTGCCCGCCGATCGTCGTATGCTCGCCGAGGCGATACGTCAACACGGCGGAGCTCGTCACGAATTGCGAGTGATCGCAGAACACACCGCCCTGCGAATTGATGTCGTTGATCTCGGCCTGGTCGAGCAGGTATTGCCCGGATTGCAGGCCGTACCCTTTGCATTGACCCCATGCCACGTTTCCACGTCCGGTGAAGCGGTCGCTGAACTGGATCTTCAACGCGCCGTCGATCCCGCGCTGCCACCCCCGCTCGAATGCGAAGAAGTTCCGCAGCGGTGTGCTGCCGAACTGTCCGGCATCGGACAGGTAATGCGCAAGCTTGTAGTAACCGGTCAGCTCGAGCGTCGCATAGCGGTTGACCGCATGATAGCTTCCGACCTCGAAATAATGGGCTCGTTCTGCTCGCGGCAAGAAACCCGCGGCAACATCCGGCTGAGCGGTGGTATTTTGGGTGTTCAGATTGGTGAACGCGATCTGTTCGACGTTCGGTGGCGTGAAGAGCCGTCCATAATAGGCATGAAACACATTCGCCTTGCTATAGGCGTACGTGGCGCCGATACGCGGGCTCACCTGCCCTTCGTTGTAAAAGCCTTGTATCGCATCTCCCCGCACGCCGAGGTTCAACGTCCATCGGTCGAGCGGGCTCCATTGATCCTGGACCCAAAATCCCTGTCTCGTCTGGATATTCTGGTTGGAGGCCTCCCGCGTCACGACTGGTCCCGCCGGGACACCGTTCGTAGTGTCGAACGCGAATATCTGCGTGGTGTTGTTCGCGCGGGTGTAGTCGATCTGGAACCCCGTTTTCACGACATGGTGGCTGTCGGGAACCCAGGTGTAATCGAACCGTGAGCCACCGCTATAGGCGGTGCGTCGCTGGCTGGATGTCTGGGCGTTCCCGACTTGATCCGCGTAGGCTAATGCGTTGAGCGGATCAGTCTGGAAGTCGGCCACGCCCCGCCGGAAATAAAGACCCAAGCTGAAGAAGTGGCTCGCATTGATATCGTGACGCCAGACCAATTGCGTGTATTGATTGTTTTCCTTCTGAAATTGGTTGACCGATTGCGATGCCACAGGCGTGAATCCCGACAGCAGGGCCAGGACATCAGGATTCGGCGCAAGACCGGGAATCGTCGGGATTTGATATTTGGCCACGGCATTGAGCCCGATCCAACTCAGCGCATTGCGGTTGTCATGTTGATAGTCCCCGCGAAGATAGGTGTTGTTTTTCTCGCTCTGATTGTGATTGTTCGTCTTGCCGAGCGTCGGCGGCTCGATCCCTCGGTTGGTGCTGATGTAGCTGTTCAGCACGTAGAAGCGCACCTTCTCGGCGATCGTCCCACCGTATTCAAAAGACGGATTCACCGTTTCATTCGATCCTCCGAACATCTGCGCCGAGCCGAACCCGGGCTTTGTGCCGCTCTTGCTCGTAATGTCGATGACAACGGCCGTTTTGTTGCCATATTGCGCTTCCATCCCGCCCAGAATGATGTCCGCCCGCTCCCAAGCCCGCGGCGGAACAATCTCGGCAAACGCACCCGTCACGGTATCCGGAATGGGAATGCCGTCGATGCGAAATTGCTGGTTCGCGTGATCCTGTCGAATGTGCGTCTGTTTCAGCCCGCCGTACACCGCGCTTGGAACCGTCAACAACACGTCACTTACCTCGACGTTGTTTCCTCGGGGCAAGGCCTCGACGTCCTTCCGGCTCAGCTGGTAGGTTTCGCTTGAAGCCTTATACTGGATGGGGGCGAGCGGAGAAACGATTTCCAGCGCGATGTCCTTGGTGACCGCCAAGGTGAGCGAAATCGGCCCCAATTCCTCGGCCCCCACTTTGACGATGACGTATTCGCTCCGATAGGTGCCCTGTACGGCACTGACCGAAAAGGTTCCCTCCTCTGCCACGGGCACCGCGAATTGGCCGGCTTCGTCCGTGACACCCTGCGCCACAATGTTGCCTTCCTGATCTCGGATCTGAACGATCGCCTGCTCGACTCGACGGAGATCTTGCCTCTGCACGGTTCCGGTGACGATTTGACCGGTCACAGGGCCCGCCGCTTCGACGAGGGGACAAGTAGCCAAGATCAAGAGCATACCGACGACGAGGGGATAGAACCGAGCCAGACTTCGGGCGGCACGGGGCATCGGCATCTCTGCCTTTCCGGAGCGAATGACACGACAAGTCGCTAGACCGGAAGACGACCACTCCCGGTCATGGAAGACGATTGACGGAAATTAGCGATGGGGCGGCGCCCGGGAAGGTCCAACGCAGACGAAATCAGCAGAGAGGAGCGCGGATGTTGGGAAGGCGAGGGACTGACCGACGAAGTCCCACGCCGAGTAAGCGGACTCTCCGAGATCAATCGAGCCGGCTGTGTGATGTTGGACCCATTGGCACAGGTCGGCATCTGAATGCTCATGACCATCCGAGTCGGCTGCCGCCAACTCATGGTGAACGTCTTGAGCGACAGCGAGCGGAGCGATCGCAAGCAGGAGCAGGATCAAGCCCAGTGAAAGGCAGCCTCTGAGAACGAAACCATGCCGGACAATATCCGCCATCGGAGGCGTCAGTACCACAATGGGAAGAAGACTGTCAAACAGCGGACCACGATGAATGGTATAAAACCTTCATAAATGATAGGAATCTGCGATGGAAGTAGACTTTCCCCCGATATTTCGCTATGCTGCGCCACTCAATTCACCGACAGGGGCCCATGAACCGACCGCTCGACAACCAACACGTCATCGAAATCAAGGCATTGCCCTCGCCCCGTGTGATGAAGACGAAGCTTCCCATCACCGACGAAGCCGCGGCCCTCGTCGTCGAGACCAGAGAAGCGATACGTCGAATTCTTCATGGTCAAGACCGTGATCGCTTGCTGATCGTCGTCGGGCCCTGTTCGATCCATGATGCCGAAGCCGCTTACGAATATGCGGTAAGACTGAAACCGCTGGCCGAGAACGTCCGGGATCGGCTGCTCATCGTCATGCGGACCTATTTTGAGAAACCTCGTACGACGATCGGGTGGAAGGGCCTCATCAATGACCCGCACCTGGACGGCACCTGCGACATCGCAGCCGGCATGGAGCTCGCGAGAACCATCTTGCTTCGTATCAATCAGTCCGGTGTCCCGTGTGCCGCAGAATTACTCGATCCCGTCACGCCGCAGTACATCGCAGATCTCATCAGTTGGACCGCGATCGGAGCCCGAACGACGGAAAGCCAAACACACCGTGAAATGGCAAGCGGACTCTCGATGCCCGTCGGATTCAAGAATGGAACCGAAGGAAGCCTGCAGGTCGCCGTCAATGCCATGATTTCCGCCCGCACGCCTCATCATTTCGTCGGCATCAATGCCGATGGGCAGACGTCGATCATCAAGACCATGGGCAACCCCGACCGCCATATCGTCCTCCGGGGCGGCGGCGGAAAGACCAACTATGACGAAGAACATGTGGCCAAGGCTGAGACGGCCGTAGCCGGCGAGGGGATCGCCCGCCCGATTATGATCGATTGCTCGCACGACAACTCTCGGAAGGACTACACCCGCCAGGGCCTGGTGGCTCGGGACGTGCTCCGGCAGTTCCGGGACGGCCGCCATTCCATCATGGGCTTGATGCTGGAGAGCAATCTCAATCCCGGCAGGCAAACATGGAAGGAAGGCGTCGCGCTCGCCCACGGCGTCTCAATCACGGACGGCTGTCTGGGCTGGGAGGAGACTGCGTCATTGCTCACAGAACTGGCTGATTCGATCGTCGCCAAACCGGCCTGATCACCGTTTTTCCCCTTCGACCCGCTTCACCGTCCTCATGTTGATCGACACGCATACGCACCTCGACGACCCCCGCTATGACGGAGACCGGGATGCGGTCATCGCGCGGGCAAGGGAGGCCGGCGTCTCGACGCTCGTCACGATCGGATGCGATCTGGCCACCAGCGGGAGCGCCGTCGCGCTGGCGCACAGGTATGACCACGTGTACGCCTCCATCGGCGTGCACCCTCACGAGGTCAAACACATTGGCGACGGCTGGTACGACGACCTTCGTCGCCTTGCACGGGATAAAAAGGTCGTTGCCTATGGAGAAATCGGGCTCGACTATCATTACAACCACTCGTCCCCCAAGGACCAGCGTGACCGGTTCCGCGAACAAATCCAACTGGCGCGTGAGCTGAAGTTACCCGTGATCATCCACACGAGGGAGGCGCAGGACGATACGGTCAAGATCCTGAAAGATGAAAAGGCCTCGGACGTCGGAGGGGTCTTTCACTGTTTTTCGGGAGACGAATGGCTGGCCAGCGAAGCCCTGGAATTGGGCTTCTACCTGTCGTTTTCCGGCATCCTCACCTTTCACAATGCCACCGCGTTGCGCGCCATCGCAAAGAGGACGCCGCTGGAGCGGATTCTCATCGAAACCGACTGCCCCTATTTGACGCCGGTTCCACATCGTGGACAGCGGAATGAGCCGGCGTTTGTCTCTCATGTCGCCGGACAGTTGGCATCGGTGCACTTTGGCGGCGGAAGCGACGCAGTCGAGCGGATCGAGCACATCACTACCGACAACGCCAAGCGGCTGTTCAAAATCGCCTGAGTTGTTTCGACCTCCGGCGGACGGCCTTCGGAAGCTTTCGGGGGTTTCCCTTCTTGTCCTGTCGCCGCTGCGGCTCGTCCTCGCCGGAATCCAACTCTTTGTGCGCCCCTCCGATGAATCGCTGGGTCGCGTCGAGTCTGCCTGCAAATTCGTGCGCCCTCAAGACCAGCGCGCCCTGGGCCCTCGCCGTGGCAATGATTTCATGATCGGAAGACACAACCGCACAATCGCTTCGATATTCCCGCGCCAGCCGTTGGATCACTTGATCGGCCTGTTCGCCGCGTTTGGAATAGATGACCTGCAACCCCATCCGGTGCTCCCGATGCTCGCTAATCTGTCCCTGCCGCCAACCGTCAAAGACCACGGTCAGCGCATGTCCCTTGCGAAGCCGGTAGGCCGCCAGGCGTTGGAGAAGCGATTCTCTGTCCACTTCGGAATGGTTGCCCGTGGATTTCAGCACACCGAGCAAATTATAGGCGTCGATGATGAGATGCATGCCGAGACGGTACAGACCCGCGCAGGGTGAGTCAATGATCCCACCTATCGGACCAATCCGCGCGTCCGCTTGACAAGGTGAAGGACATCTGAGACATACATACCATCTCCATCTTCAGCCCCGGACGCTATGTTTCCATCACGCTCGCGCTTGATCACGTTTCTCCTCGTCTGTTCCCTGACCGCCACGTCCGCCGACTTTCCGAACCTATTGGGGGCGGATCCGGCATGGGCGGGCGCCCAACCGGTCGAACGGAACAAGGGAAAGTCAAAACGAGGTTCACCGATCAGCATGGCGCCCAGCACGCTCGGCCTGACGACGATCCAGAATCTCCGGAGCGCCATGTCACCGGGCTTTATCAGATTGGTCCTCGACCTCGACCGGAGGACGAGAATGCCGTCGCGCCCCGCCGTTCAAGCCGAGGGGGTCGTCATCGAAATTCCCAATGCCAGGCTCAGCAAGTCGGCATATGAGAAAGTTGCGCAAGGCAAGCTCGCCAAACCGTTCGTCATTGCCCAAACGTCGGATCGTACCGTATCGGTGTCACTACCGTCCGGCACATTCCAGAGCTATAAGCTGACCACGCTGTCGGATCCGCCGCGGCTGGTGGTCGACGTCGTACCCGCGGACCCCGACATGACCACTCCCGCGATCGAGTCGGTGGCACCTGCCCCCGCGTTTGAACCTCCACCCCAGCCGATTCCACCAAGGACCAAGACCTTCAGGACCATCGTGATCGACCCGGGACACGGCGGTAAGGATCCAGGAGCGCACGGGATTCGCGGGACGGAAGAAAAGGACATCACGCTCAGAGTGGCCCTGAAGCTTCGGGATATCCTGAGCAAGGAGCCGGGGCTGCGGGTGTTGATGACACGGGAGCGCGATGTCTTCGTCGAACTGGAGGACCGGGCAAAGTTCGCGAACAGCCACGATGCCGATCTTTTCGTCTCCATTCACGTGAACTCACATCCGCAGCGGGCTGTAAGAGGCATCGAGATTTACCACTTCGGCGAGGCGAAGGATCAGCGCGCGCTCGAGGTCGCTGCCCGAGAAAACGGCACTCCGCTCAACAACACGGGAGTCGGGTGGGAATACCTCGTCGCCGATTTGCTCACGACCAAGAAAATCGAAGCCTCATTGGAACTGGCTTGGAACACCAAGGAGTCGATGATCGCCCACCTCAACGGCCATTACGCGCTCGTCGATCACGGGGTGAAGACCGCGCCTTTTTACGTGCTGCGCTTTACGACCATGCCGAGCATTCTCGCCGAGATCGCGTACATCTCGAATCAGTCTGAGGAAGACCTCCTGCGAACCAACGCCTTTCTCACGCGGGTGGCCGAATCGCTTCGCGACGGCGTCAAGTCGTACTTGGTCTCATCAAGACCTTCGCGATGACGGCCGACCGTCTCGCGCGGCTCTCATGTCTACGGTCAAGCTGACTCTCGAATATGACGGGACTCGTTACGCCGGATGGCAACGCCAACCAGATCAGCGCACGATTCAGGAAGCGATCGAAATCGCGATCAGGCAAGTGACGCAACGGACCGTCGCGGTGATCGGAGCGGGACGCACCGACGCAGGAGTACATGCGCTGGGACAAGTGGCAAGTTTCCGCATCGACAAGGAGTGGACCGCGCGGGCCTGGGTGAACGCCCTGAATGCCAGACTGCCCGAAGACATCGTCGTTCGCTCCGCCGACCTCATGCCGGACACCTTCCATGCGCGCCATGCCGCCAAGGGGAAGCTTTACCAGTATCGCATTCTGAATCGGCCTCACCGGGCGGCTCTCGACCGTCTCTTTGTCTGGCATGTCTACAGACCATTGGCGATCGAATCGATGCAGAAGGCGGCAGCCTGCCTCGTCGGGACGCATGATTTTTCTTCCTTCGAAGGCAGCCTGACGGACAACGAAGATCCGCTTTGCCGGCTGCAACAGCTATGCGTCACACGCCAGGACGACTTGATCCTGATCGGTGTGTATGCAGATCGGTTTCTCAAGCACATGGTGCGTGCAATCGTCGGAACATTGGTCGAAGTCGGACAGGGACGAAGAAGACACGAAGAGATGACTGCAATTCTAGCGGCCGCAGACCGAACGAAGGCCGGCAGGACGGCACCGGCTCATGGATTGTTCCTGTTACGTGTCGACTACTAGCCGGCCTAGGTCTTTAGTCAAATGCTGCCAAATCCTTCACTATCCGGAATTGCCAGGAATTCAGGGCGCCGAAAATAAAGTTGGCGCTTTGCCCTTTCGCCTAAAGACAAGTATCTGCCCCTTTGCTATAGTATCGCCCGTCGTAAGGAATCCTCGCCTCTCACCATAACAAGGAGCTCATCATGAAGATGGCCAGCCTGGTCCTGCTCTCAATCTTTTCAACCGCTGTGGCAGTCGCACCATCGGCGAGCGCGGCGCCGGCGCAACACAGCAAGATGAAGGCCTGCAACGCTGAAGCGGATGAAAAGGGATTGGGGGGGGAAGGAAAAGGGGAAGAACGGAAGGCCTTTTTGAAGGAGTGCCTCTCGGCCAAGCCGATCAAGACGGGCAGGACGGCTCAGCAGGAGAAGATGAAGGCCTGCAACAAGGAAGCTGGCGAGAAAAAGCTGACGGGCGACGAGCGGAGGAAGTTCATGAGCGCTTGTCTCTCGAACTAGATCGATGAGTACCGGCGCGGTGCCAAGCCGCGCCGGGCCCCTGCCGCCGCGACCGCAAGACTGAGCCTACCGCTGTTCATTCTGTCCCTGATTCTCGAGCTTCTTCCGCAGTTCGATCAGTTCCTGCTCCAGCGCAAAGAACCGGTCGTTGATGGGGTCCGGAATGTTCGTGTGGTCCATGGTGGCGTCTGGGAGCCGTTCGCCTTGCGCTTTGATGACGCGGGCCGGCACTCCGATGACGGTGGAATTGGCCGGCACGTTCTTCAGCACGACGGAATTGGCCCCGATCTTGACGTTGTCCCCGATCGTGATGCCTCCGAGGATTTTCGCTCCCGCGCCGACGACGACGTGATTGCCCAACGTGGGATGACGCTTTCCGCGCTCTTTGCCGGTGCCGCCGAGCGTGACTCCCTGAAACAGCGTCACGTAGTCGCCGATTTCCGCAGTTTCCCCAATGACCACACCCATGCCGTGATCAATGAAGAATCCCTTGCCAATCTTGGCGGACGGATGAATCTCCACACCGGTGAGCCAACGGGCCAGCTGCGAAATGGCGCGGGGGAAAAAAGGGACTCGGTGGGTTCTCAACCAGTGAGAAATGCGGTACGCCAGCAAGGCATGAAAGCCTGCATAGGTCAGCACCACTTCGAGCCTGCTTGTCGCCGCCGGATCCCGGTCGAAGATAGCCTGCAGATCTTGCCTGATCACCTTCAGCATGAGGCCCATCTTACGACGGTCAGGAGGGCTCAATCAAACAGACCGCATGCGCGATCATGCCTTCTTCCCTCCCCGCCGAGTCCAAGCCTTCTCCGCTCTTCACCTTGACGTTGATGAGGTCGGGATCGACGTTCATGATTTGCGCCAGGGTTTTTTGCATCACTGCGAGGTGGGGGCCTAGCCGGGGAGCTTGGGCGACGATCACGGTGTCGATGTTGCCGACTCGATATCCCTTTTGGGCGAGCTTCGACAGCACATCTTGCAAGAGTGAGAGACTGGATATGCCCTTGTACTTTGGGTCCGAGCTGGGATAGTGCCGTCCCAGGTCGCCCTCCCCCATCGCCCCAAGTAAGGCATCGCAGACGGCGTGGACCAACACGTCCGAGTCGGAGTGACCGAGCAGCCCTTTGTTGTGGGGGATTTCCACTCCTCCGAGGATCAATTTACGGCCGGGCGCCAGCGGGTGCACGTCATACCCGTATCCGATCCGGCAGCGCCGCGTCATGCGAATCCTTTCTTCGTTCCCGATTGTCTGACAGTCCAAATCGCTTCTCCGATCATCATGTCCTCCGGCCTGGTGACTTTAATGTTCTCTCCGCTCCCTTCCACCACCGAGACTGGACGACCCAGCCATTCGAGGAGAAACGCATCGTCCGTCGCCGTGATGCCCTCTCGCCTGGCCTTGTCGTGAGCCTCTACGAGCCAGTCTCGCCTGAAGGCCTGAGGCGTCTGCGCCAGCCACAAGGTTGTGCGGTCGATCGTGCGATCGATCACACGATTTGCGCCCACCTGCTTCACGGTATCCCGCATGGGAAGCGCAACGATGGCGGCACCCGCGGCTCGCGCCGCCTTGACGACATCCTCGACCATCTGCACGGTCACGAACGGCCGCACGGCATCATGAACGACGACGAGGTCGACCGGCTGGTCGACTGCCGCCAACGCATGTCGGACGGAATCCTGACGCTCTGCGCCACCGGCGACGATCTGGACCACTTTTGAAAACCGGTGGGCGTCCACAACGTCCGAACGACAGTAGGCGAGATCGGCCTCGGGCACGGCAAGAATGATCGCGTCAATGGAAGGAGCGGCTTCCAGCACACGAAGGCAATGAACGACGAGCGGCACTCCTCCGATCGCCAGGTACTGCTTGGGTACCGCCCCGCCCATGCGGAGCCCGCGGCCGGCCGCCGGGACGAGAGCGACCGTTCTATTCACAGTCGAATCTAACCCCGAGCGATCTGAAGTTCTTCACGCTCCGTCTCTTCCTTCAACCGTGTAAAGATCATCCGGCCGGCGGTCGTCTGCAGCACACTCGTCACCACGACATCGATGTTCTTTCCGATGTAGCGACGCGCGTTGTCCACGACGATCATCGTGCCGTCGTCCAGATAGGCGACCCCCTGACCGGCTTCCTTGCCTTCCTTCAACACAAAGACGCGAATAGTTTCGCCGGGGAGGACGACGGGACGCAGGGCGTTACACAGTTCATTGATGTTCAGGACCCGGACGCCCTGGAGTTCCGCGACTTTGTTGAGGTTCAGGTCGTTCGTGATAATCTTGGCATTCATCTTTTTCGCCATGACGACGAGTTTCGCGTCCACTTCCTTCACGTGAGGAAAATCCTCGTCGATGATCCGAACATCTACGCCGGGCATTTTTTGGATTTTGTTCAGGATATCGAGCCCCCTGCGGCCCCGCGCCCGTTTCAGGGAATCGGACGAGTCCGCGATATGCTGGAGTTCGTCGAGAATGAAGTGCGGGACCAAAAAAGTCCCTTCCAAGAATCCGGTTTCGCAGAGATCGGCTACGCGCCCGTCAATGATCACGCTGGTATCGAGCACCTTGGGGGACAGGGTGTTACCTGACAATTCGGAAAATTTCTGCTCGGAGCTCGGTAGTTTTTCCTTGCCGAATCGCGCGCCCAGCACCAAGCCCAGATAGGGCAGCCCGAGCAGAAAGGCCAATCCGCCGATGTGAAAGAGGAAGGTCTGCACGTCGAAGATTTCACCGCCGACCCATTCCACCAAGCCGGTGAGCAACAGTCCAACCGCCAGTCCCGCAGTCCCGCCGACGATGATGCCGAAAGAAAGATTGCGTAATGCGTATTCACCGGCAATGATGATGCCTCCGGTCGCGGCCCCGATGGCGAACCCATACGCCCAATAGGACGCATTGGCGCCTTCCGCCTTGATGAACAAGGCCATCCCCGCCAACGCACTGAGAAGGACAAATATGGCTCGCGGTACCATACCTTCACCTCCTCTCGTGATGCTCGCCTCTCGCGAGGCAGGTGGAGCGGTCCTTACGGCTTCAGCGTAAGATAAATGGCCTGCCCCTTCCGCTTGAGCAGAAGGAGGACCGCCTGATCCTTCCCTAAATTTGACGTCGCTTTTTCGTAGGACTTCAGTGAAGTGACCGGCTTCCGATTCACTTCCAAAACGAGATCACCCTCCCGGACGCCCGCATCCTCGGCGGGGCTTCCCGGCTTCACCCGCGTAATAATGATGCCGCGGTCCGAGGGCTTCAGGCCATAGCGGGACGCAAGTTCCTCGTTCAGTTCGCGCACCTCGATGTCCGAAAGCACGCCGGCCGGCGAAGGCGATTCGGTGCTGTCTTCCTGTCCGCCTTGGCTCATCGACTTGGGCTGCTCAACGATTGTCACGTCCAGAGTTTTTTGCTTCTTGTCCCGAATCACCTTGACCAAAACCTTTCGTCCGATCGGCGTCTGGGCGACGCCATTGCGCAATTGCGTCGGGGAATCCATCGCTTTGCCGTCAAACTCCAGAATGACATCACCCCGCTCGAACCCGGCCTTCTTGGCCGGACTGTCGTCCATGACATCGCTGACCAAGACGCCTTTGGCTTCCGGCACGCCGAATTGCGAGGCCAACTCCGGAGTCAGTTCTTGGATCGCCACGCCCAGCCAGCCGCGAACGACCTTTCCCGTCCGAATCAACTGATCCATGATGGAACGGGACAAGTTGCTGGGGACGGCGAAGCCGATCCCCATGTTGCCGCCGCTTTGGCTGAAGATTGCGGTATTAATTCCGACGAGCTCGCCCCGCATGTTGACGAGGGCGCCGCCGGAGTTTCCCGGGTTGATTGCGGCGTCCGTCTGAATAAAATCCTCGTATTCGGCGATCCCCATACTGGCCCGGCCCACAGCGCTCACGATTCCCATGGTGACACTCTGCGTCAATCCAAACGGGCTGCCGATGGCCAGGACAAACTCACCGACCTCGAGCTGATCGGAGTCCGCGAAGGGGACGGTCGGCAGATTCGTCGCATCGATCTTCAGTACGGCAATGTCGGTCTTGGTGTCTGTTCCAATCAATTTCGCCTTGAAGTCTCGTTTATCGGACAGAAAGACCCGAATTTCGTCGGCTTTGTTGACGACATGGTTGTTGGTGATGATGATGCCGTTCGGATCGACGATCACTCCGGAACCCTGGCCCCGCTCTTTGCGCTCCCGTTGCGGCGATTCCCGTTTGAAGAATTCATCGCCGAAAAATCGCCGAAAAAACGGATCATCGAACGGCGAGCTGTGCGGACCTTCTCCAAGTTTTCCGCTGCGCGTGGCGGCGATGTTGACCACCGCGGGCTTCACCAACTTGGCGATCTCGACGAAACTTTTTCCGTTCCCCAAGGCGATCGGAGGTTGCGGAGCGGTGGTGATCGGGCGGACGATTGGATCGGGCGTCCGTTCCGGGCCGGCCGTGCCGGACGGCAGCCATCCGAGATCGGACGCCACCACGATGCCGAGCGCCATCCCGATGGCGACGAGCACAAATCCGACGATCCACGCGCGGCTGACTCTCATACGTCGCTCTTCGGGCGGTGGCGTTACTGAATCTCTCCGGCGTAAATGCCCATGATCGTCTGGAGAAATTTGATGGCCTCCGCTTTCGGACGTTGGAACGAATTGCGGCCGATGATGGAGCCGAATCCCCCCCCGTCCCGAATGGCGCGAGCCTCTTCGAACACGTTTTTGTCCTCGGCTTTGGCTCCGCCGGAAAAGATGACGATACGCCGGCCGTCGAAGGCGCTCTGAACGACATGTTTCACGCGCTCGGACAGCGTCTTGATCGGAATCTGCTCGGCTTCGTACACCTTCTTGGCGGCGGCCTGTTCCAGATGCGCGGTCGGCAGCTTGACCTTGATGACGTGCGCGCCGAGTTGGGCGGCAATCTGCGCCGCATACGCGACGACGTCTATGGCCGTTTCGCCCTCCTTGCTCAAGGCCGATCCACGGGGATATGACCAGACAACGACCGCCAAACCGCACTCCTTCGCTTCCTCGGCGATCGCTCGGAGCTGCTGATACATGGTGGTGCAGTGCGCGGACCCGGGATAGATCGTGAAGCCCACCGCGGCGCACCCCAGGCGAAGCGCATCCTTTACGCTGCCCGTCACCGAAGGGAGCGGGTCTTTCTCATCGTGCAGAACGTCATGGTTGTTCAGTTTGAGGATCAATGGAATCTGCCCGGCAAAGTGGCTGGCGCCGGCCTCCAAAAAGCCCAGCGGAGCCGCGTAGGCATTGCAGCCGGCATCGATCGCCAATTGAAAGTGGTAGAGCGGATTGTAGCCCGGCGGGTTCGGCGCAAAGCTTCGCGCCGGCCCATGTTCAAATCCTTGATCCACCGGCAAAATCACCAGTCTGCCCGTCCCGGCCAACTTCCCGCTACCCAATAACCGCGCAATGTTCGTCTTGGTCCCGGCATTGTCGCTGCCGTACCAACTGAGAATTTCTTGAACTCGGTCTCCCATGTTGTCCTCCGCTGATTGATCCCGTCCGATGGATTCTCTATCAGTCGCTACAATTTATTCAGCTTAGTCAGCGCCGTCCTTGCAAGTACTCCTCCGCGACTTGCACATCATCCCGACTGCCGATGAGGAGCGGGACTCTTTGATGCAGCTTCTTCGGCGCGACGTCCAAAATCCGCGTGGTACCGGTGCTTGCTCGGCCGCCGGCATGCTCGACGATCAGCGCGAGAGGGTTGGCTTCATAGAGGAGCCGCAGCTTGCCTTCCGGCTTGGCCGTTTCGCCCGGATAGAGATAAATTCCGCCCCCGAGCAGCAACCGGTGCACGTCGGCAACCAGGCACCCGGAGTAACGGCCGCTGTACGGTCGGCCGGTGGCCTTGTCCTCGGCCTTGAGATGGTCGAAGTAGGCTCTCATCCCCTCCGGCCATTTCCGATAATTCCCTTCGTTGGCGGCGTAGACCTTGCCGCGGGCGGGAATACGTATGTCCGGA
>DASTSI010000107.1:0-24165 GCA_035760745.1 Nitrospira sp.
CGACACCCCGCCTCTCTAGGTCGGCTGAAATTCCAAAAAGTACTGTCGCGGCAGGAAGGTGTGCTCGTTGGTGAGCCTGTAGCCCGCCGCGGTCATCTCATCCACCACCTTGTCTCGCGGCACCAAGTGGCGCTTCGAGAAGCCGAGATCGCCGGACCGTTCGTCATGGTGAAAGTCGACGATGGCGATACGGCCGCCCGGCTTGAGGCTGGGCCTGAGATTGCGGAAGTAGGCGGCGCGGTCCTCGAGGTGATGATAGGTATTGCAGAGAAAGACGAGATCAACCGAGGCGACTGGAATGTTGGGATTATCCGGTTTCGCGAGAATGAATTCGGCCTTGTACGGCCGATGCAATTGGACGAGGCTCCGCTCGATGTGTTTGAGCGCCTCCGGTTCGACGTCGATCGCGAAGACCTTCCCCGTTTCCGTCACGGCCTCGAGGAAGCGCCTCGTGAAATATCCCGAACCCGCACCAAGATCGGCCACGCTCATGCCCGGCTTCAAGGATAAGGCGTCCACGACTTGCGCCGGCTTCTGGTCGTGATCCCGTTCCGGCCGCTCCAGCCGTTCCAGATATTCCATGACGCTCGGCATCCGGTCTTGGCCGTGGCCGTGCTGCGCCAGAACCGATGGAACGGTCCAGAGACCGACGGTGAACAGCAACGCGAGCAGCGTGCGCGCTCGTCGTTCGTCGCGAGGCTTCATGGCTGGTCCTCCGGGTGGTGCGGAAATCTTAGGCCGCCGCGGTCCGCTGCACAAGAGGCCGAGGTTGTTTCCCATGCCGTTTTGTGATACCAACACACAACCCGATCACAATTTGCGAGGTTGAATGTCGAAAGCGATCATCTCCGCCAAGAGCGTCAAGTCCACCCCGCTTCCGAAACCCTCTTCCGAACCAGGCGCTTCAAGATCACCCGCCAAGCCGGCCCAACAAGTCACGGCGGTCGAAATGGGCGCGCGCCAGCGGGAGATCTCCGTCTCGGAATTCTTCACGAAGAATCGGCATCTGCTCGGCTTTGACAATCCGCGCAAGGCCCTGTTGACCTGCGTCAAAGAAGCGGTCGACAACGCGCTCGATGCGTGCGAGGAAGCCGGCATCCTTCCGGACGTGACAGTGAAGCTCGAAGTCGTGCCGACGAACGGGACGACGCCGCCCGCCAGCCAGGCGACGCGGTTCCGGATCACAGTGACGGACAACGGGCCCGGCATCGTCCGACAACACATTCCTCGGATCTTCGCCAAACTGCTCTATGGATCCAAGTTCCACCGGATGCGGATGAGCCGCGGCCAGCAGGGAATCGGCATCTCCGCGGCTGGCATGTACGGGCAGTTGACGACGGGCAAGCCCGTCAAGATCATTTCCCGCACCGGCTCGCGCGCCGCCGCCCATTTTTTCGAAGTGCAGATCGATACCAAGAAGAACGAGCCGCTGGTCCACGAGAGCAAGCAGATCGACTGGGAGCAACCGCAGGGGACTCAAGTCGCGCTGGAAGTCGAGGGCAAGTACCAGAAGGGCCGCGCCTCGGTGGATGAATGGCTGGAGCAAACGTCGATCGCCAACCCCCACGTGAAGCTGCTGTATCAGACGCCGGAAGGGGAAACCAAAGAATACCCCCGGACGTACCATGAGCTGCCGCCCCAGCCGCGGGAGATCAAACCGCATCCCTACGGCATCGAGTTCGGGATGTTTCTCAAGATGCTTCAGGACACCAAGAGCCAGTCCCTCTCGGGATTCCTGGCCGGTGATTTTTGCCGCGTGTCCCCCCAACTCGCCGACGAGATCTGCAAGCACGCAAGAGTGTCGCCGAACATGAAGCCCCGGGAGCTCAAAGGGCAGGCGGCCGAGACGCTGTATCAGACGATCCAGAACACGAAGATTATGGCACCGCCGACCAACTGTATTTCCCCCATCGGCGAGAAGGCGATCCTGTCGGGGCTGTACAAGCAGATCAAAGGCGAGTTCTACACCGCCGTCAGCCGCCCGCCCGCCGTCTATCGCGGGAACCCCTTCGTCATCGAAGCCGGGTTGGCGTACGGCACGAGACCGGAAGATCGGAACAAGCCGCAACAGCCCGCCATGCCGAAGGCGGAAGGGGAGCATGAAGAGGAAGACGGGGAGCTTGCCCGCGTGATCCGCTATGCCAACCGCGTGCCGCTGCTCTATCAGCAATCGGCTTGTGCGACGTTCAAGGCCGTCCTGAGCACGACATGGAAGCATTACGGGGTGGCCCAATCCCGCGGCGCCCTCCCTGCCGGACCGATGGTGATCTTCGTCCACATGGCCTCCGTCTGGGTGCCCTTTACAAGCGAGTCGAAGGAAGCGATTGCCGACTACGACGAGATCCAAAAAGAGATCACGCTGGCGCTGCGGGAAGCCGGCCGGCGCCTGGGATTGTTCTTGCGCAGGCGCGAACGAGCGGCGAGCGAATATCGGCGCCGAAACATTTTCGAACTGTATATCGAGGAAGTGGTCGAGGCGTGCAGCCGGCTCAAGGGCGGGAAATTGCCGAAAGAGAAGTTGAAAGCGCAGCTCCAAAAAATCGCGACCTCGCGGACTGGCGGGTTGAAGACCGACGAAGCGCTGGGCAAGACGGGCGCCGGCCCCGAGGGCCTGCCTCATTCCATCATCGTCACGCAGGAAGGCGTCGAGGGAGAAGTGGCGGTGGCCTCGCAAGTCGAAGCCGATCGATCGACGGCCGACGCGCTGGGCGAGCCCGACCTGCTCGGGGAGGCGCCGCCGAGCATGCCGCCAGGCCGCCCCGTCCAGAATAAAGCGTCGCTCGCCGAAGCCCGATCAGCCGGAAAGCGGTCGAAGCCCAAAGCCGCCCAGATGGCACTATTCGACAAAGCGGAGACACCCGATAACGCGCGGACGGGTCCGGCAACGAGACGGCGCCGGTCCGCTCCCAGAGGAAAGAAGTAACAGCGATGGCGACCAAAACGAAAAAGCCCAGTGCGGTCGAAAAGAAACTCGTCGGGTTGGCGGACGTCGTCGTGACCGCGGCGGAGCGCTCGAAGGATCCGACGTTCGCCATCCCGATCAGAGCCCTCTCCAATGTGTCGTTCAACGAGCGGAAGGGCCTGATCGAGATGGGGCACAGAAAGCAGACAAGATCGTTTTTCAACGTCGGCATGGCGAAGAAGTTCATGCAGACCGTGCTCGTCGCCGACGCCCTCGCGGAGCTCCAGCGCGCGGACCTCACGACCTCGCTCCGCGAAATTTACTACCGCACCAAGCACACCATTCGAGACTCGCACGAAAACACCTTCGACACGCAGGACGAGTCCGATCCGGTCATCGAGGATCTGGAAGTGTCGCTCTCGGCGCTCCGCGAAGAGCTGCACGTTCGCGCGGAAAACAGCGGCAGCATCGTGGGGCCCGTGGTGTTCGGCGACGACGGCGACCGCGTCGATTGCTCTCGGCTCGGCAAGGGCGGGTATTCCGTCCCCTCCATCGTCGAGCCCGAGTACCTCGAGATCCGCCGGTGCACCGCGGATTTCGTGCTGCTCGTCGAAAAAGGCACGCAATGGAATCGGCTTTCGGAAGACAAGTTCTGGCGGCGCTACAACTGCGTCCTCTTGACCGGCAACGGACAACCGCCGCGCGGCGTGAGGCGTCTTGCCCGACGCCTCCATGAGGAACATCGGCTGCCCGTCTACGTGCTGGTGGACAACGATCCCTGGGGCTATTACATCTATTCGGTCGTCAAGCAGGGCTCGATCAACCTCGCCTTCGAGAGCCAGCGCATGGCGATACCGAAAGCAAAGTTCATGGGCCTGTCCAGCGCGGATCCCGAGCGATACGAATTGCCCCGCAACGTCGGCATCAAGCTGAACGAAAAGGACATCGCCCGCGCGAAAGAGCTGATGAACTACCAATGGTTCCAGAAGCCGGCCTGGCAGGCGGAAATCAAGCGCATGCTGACGAGCGGCCTCAAGTACGAACTGGACGCGCTCGCCAATAAAGACTTCCAGTACCTGACCAAGAAATACTTGCCCCGGAAGCTGGAAGAGCGGGACTGGCTGGACTAACGGCGGACGGGGACAGCTCCAAGCGCCGTGCTCACGTCGATCGCCCCGTTCTCCATTCGCCGCCTCCGCTTCTCCTGTCAACGGAATGGCCTGCTCGTCGGTTCCATGATCCGGGCTTCCAGAGGCGTAAGGATTCCTCTTGTGGCCACTTGAAATTTTTCATGTCGAGGCGGCATCCTCTAGCGAGCCTCTGCAGGGCGTAAATCGACCGCGGAATCCCATGCCCCTTCTCGATGCCGGCGCGCCGCGCGCCTCATTACTGATCGTCGACGATGATATCGACATCGCGCTCGCCCTGCGGGATCTCTTTTCCCACCTGGGGTACCGGGTCGATGTCGCGCACACGGGGGCGGAGACCCTGATCAAGACCGGCACCAGCAAGTTCGACGTCCTGCTCCTGGACGTCATGTTGCCGGACAGCGATGGGCTGTCGCTGCTGCCTCAACTCCGGTCGATCGACGCCACGCTGCCGGTGATCGTCGTGACGGCCTTCGCCGATGTCGCGAAAAAGCATGCGTGCCTCTCGGAGGGCGCCTTTGCCTACGTGACCAAGCCCTACGATACCGAAGAATTGAAAGCTCTCGTCAGGCGGGCCGTCGGCGTGAAGCATCTTTCCGCGGAGGCCGCTGCCGCAAAAATCGCGTTGTCGGCCAGCGAAACGCGGTTCCGGGAGGTGATTGAAACGGCATCGGACGCCATCGTCCTCGCGGACGGCAACGGACTCGTGCTGTCGTGGAATGCCGCGGCCCAATCGCTGTTCGGCTATTCCGCCGAGGAGGTCGTCGGACAGCCGTTGACCGTCATCATGCCAGGCCGCTATCGGGAGCGGCACCTCCGCGCGATCGAGCGCGTCCAGACCACCGGAGCGATGCGGCACAAGGGCACGCTGCTCCAGGTCCACGGGCTCCGGAAGGACGGCACGGAGTTTCCCATCGAAATGTCGTTGAGCAGTTGGACCTCCGAGGATCAGCGCTACTTCTGCGGAATCCTGCGCGACGTCACGCTCCGCACGGAAGCGGAGACCTCGCTTCGCCGTCACGAAATCGAGCGCCAAGCGCTGTTCGATCTCATTCCCGCGATGGTGTTCTTCAAGGATACGGAGAACCGGATCCTCCGCGCGAACCGGTTGGCCGCCGAATCCATGAACAGGTCGGTGGCAGACATCGAAGGACAGTCAGCCTACGACCTTTATCCGGATGAGGCGGAGCAATACCACCGGGACGATCTCGAGGTCATCCGCTCGGGCCGGCCCAAGCTCGGGATCGTCGAAATGTACTGTAACGGCGCCGGCGAGAAGCGATGGGTGCAGACCGACAAGGTGCCCTACCGGGATGCCGACGGGACGATTCTCGGAGTCCTGGTCATCGCCCAGGACATTACGGAGCGGAAGCGGACGGAGGACGCGTTGCGAGCCAGCGAGGAACGGCTGCGGACGATCATCGAGTCTTCCCCGAACGGCATCGCGATGGTGAGCGAAGAGGGCATGATCGTGCTCGTCAATCACGCGCTCGCCTCGCTCTTCGGCTACGAACGTGACGAACTCATCGGTCGACCGGTGGAGTTGCTCGTGCCCCACCGGTTCCGCGAGCAGCATCCCGATCATCGTCGGCGGTTCCTTTCGGAGGCCGGCATCCGGCGGATCGGTGCCGACCGCCAGTTCACGGGACTCCGAAAGGACGGCACCGAGTTCTGCATCGAAATCGGCCTGGCTCCGCTCGACACGAACGAGGGGCTCCACGCAACGGCATCCGTCATCCACATTACCGCCATACCCGACCACCGAATGGCCGATCGGTGAACGCTGGCGTCATCGCGTCGGCGAAGAGCGGTTCCCCGGCAAGCATACGGAGAATCGACTCCCTTCACCCGGGTTACTCTCGACCCAGATACGACCGCCGTGCTGCGACACCAGGCTTTTGGTGATGTACAACCCTAATTGCGCGCCTCTGGCCGAAGGAATCGGCGCTTGCACCCCGGAGAATTGGTCGAAGACACGCGGGAGATCCGCGGCAGCGATGCCGCACCCCGTATCCGTGACGGTGTAGAGAATGCCTTCGTCCGGCGCGTGCCGGCACTCCACCGTGACGGTCGCCGACGGCTGGGAAAATTTGATCGCATTCCCGACCAGATTCCATAGCACCTGCTCGAGTTTGTCGGGGTCCGCTTCAACGGTGGGAAGCCCGGGTTCGATTTCCGTCATCACCCGCACCTGCTTGGCGTCGGCAACCGCACGGGCATTGTCCACCACCCTGCGGACGACCTCGACGGGACAGACCGACCGGCGCACGAGCGGGACCGCGCCGCTTTCGAGGCCCGACCAGTCCAGCAGCTGTCCGATGAGCCGCGTCAGGCGGTCGAGACTCGCCTGCATCCTGCGCAGGTAATCGGTCTGCCGTTCGTTCAAGTCGCCCGTCACGCCGTTCAGCATATTGTCGATGAATCCCTTGATTGCCGCCATCGGCGTTCGAAGCTCGTGCGACACTACCGAGATGAATTTTGTCCGCATCTCGTCGCGCTCCATCAGGCGAGCGTTCGCCGCCTGGAGTTCATCCTTGGTCTGTTGCAAGGTGTCCCGGTAGCGGCGCTGGTCCGTCACGTCTTCGAACGCATTGATCAGGAGCACCTCGCCCCGGGGACCGGACAACGTCGCCGCAGTGCATCGCCCCCAGAAGGCGGTTCCGTCCTGTTTCTTGAATAGGGTTTCAAAGACGTGATTCCCGCGGCGGAGTCCATCGATGCGCCGCTCCCGGTCCGCGGGGTCCCAGTAGTGCGACACGGCGGCCTGGCGAAGGAACTCTTCCTTGGACTGATAGCCAAGCATGCGCCATCCGGCGGTATTCGCGTCCAGGACAGCCCCCTCCATCGTGCTGATCGCGATGCCGATCGGAACGGTTTCGATGACGCTCCGCCACTTTTTGTCCGATTCGTGCAGCGCCTGCTCCACGCGTTTTCGTTCGCTGATGTCCCGGATGTACGTCAGAAAATGCAGGAGGCGCCCCTCGGCATCGTAGACGCCGGAGCAATTCAGGTACACCCAGACGAGCTGCCCGTCCTTCCGGACATAGCGCTTCTCCAATTCGAACGACTTAATGTCTCCGCGGATGAGTCGCTGGCATTGGCTCCAATCCGGCTGGACGTCTTCGGGATGCGTGACGTCCATGAACGTCGCCGCGAGCAATTCGGATTCCGAGTACCCCAGGAGACGGCACAGGGAGGCGGGCACTTTCAACCACCGGCCGTCGAGCCCGACATGGGTGACCATGACGAGCGAAAACGTTTCCGTCCCCGCCAGGCGCTCACGGCTCTCAGACAAGGACTGCTCGGCGGCGCGCCGGACGGCGATTTCCGACTCCAGCGCCTCATTGGCCGATTGCAATTGCGCGGTTCGCTCCTGCACGCGCGACTCGAGCGCTTCCTGACTTTCCCGCAGCTTGGCGTCCGCTGTTCGACGGGCCGACACGAGGAGCGCCGTGATGAGCAACGCCGCGCAGGTGATGAGGCGGTTGACGAGCATCGACCAGTCGGAGCCGTGCGATGAAAAGAGGAGCGGCGGCAGGGCGGTCAAGACGACGGTTGTCGCTCCGCTGATCACCGGAGCGAGAAACGAAGGAGACCACAGCGCCAGGAACACCACGCACATATAGAGGATGGGCACGTCGAGCGACGGAGGCGTCCAGACATCGAGCAGGAGAATGCCTGCGGCGAGGAGCGCCATCGCAACCGTGACACGCGTCTGGGATGTGCGGGACAGCCGCCGAGCCGGCGAGACTGACGCCCCCATGAGCCTCCCTTTCAGGTGCCGCTTGCTTCCGAGAAAGCGACTGGACTGATTCTGCAACGGCCGAGGCGGTGCGGCACAGGGCCGTACGGCCCTATCGGTCGGCATAGATTCTAACCATTTAGAATTTCCCTGACTTGACGGTCGGGATGCCGAGGCCTATGGTGTGATTGTGGGAGGAGTTGGACGCCCCGAGGGAATATTGTTCGCAAGGGGATCGAGCGCTGCGGATGGTGTGCAAGCCCAGCTTCGACTGGGAAGCCTGAAATCCCACCAAGATCTCCGCCGTATCAGACGCTCTCGTAGGAGCGGGCTCTTCCCACTTTTTTCTGGGCCCAGAGGTTCGATGGTCTCGACCCCCCCGTATCTTACGGCAGTCACCACCTCATTCGGATATCCGCTCTCTACGGACGGGGAGCCGCCGGGCTGAGCGGCGGTTCATCCTTTTGCCGGGCCATCCCGCTTCCGAGTCCCGGGAGCGAGGGCTCCGGTTGTTGAATGTGAATCACCTTCCCGTCGGCGTACAGCTCTCCGGCCTGGATCGTCACTTCCTCTCCGGTTTGAACGGGCAATCCGCGGACATGGACATAGTCCTGCTGGTCAAGACTTACTGAGGCCACATTCTGGGCCGGGCCGAGGTCGACCATCACCTGTCCGCCTTCCGGAAGCCGCAACCTGGCGATGACATGCTCGGCCCCGCCTTCCCGTTTCACAGTGGCGGTGTGTTGAATCTGGCCGCTCACCTGCACCCATTCCGGATGGGGGACAGTTCGGGAGTCCAGAGAGCCTGCCGTCTTCTCCTCCGCTCTCACCACGGCGCTGCCGGCCGCGACGGCCAGGACGACGATCGCCGACACCATCCGCGCCGGCGGCCAACGATGTTCAGTCGACTGAGTCATCACGTCGCCTCCTTTCATCCGGTTCTCGACGGTTCATGTCAATTCACGTCGACTCCCGACACAGCCCTCTTCCCTGATTCCGGCCCTGCCTGACCGCTATCGTGCGGCCCCAAGTGCTTTGGAGGCCTCCGGATTTTGACCATGCTGCCGGTGGCGGGCCGCTTCGTCTTGAGGCTGTCCGGGAAATTGGGAAGCAGTCGGCGTTTCCCGCGATTTCTTGACCTGCTCCCGCTGTTTCGAGGCTCATGACGACATGGAGTCCTGCGATGGTCCACCCACGAGCACGAGGATGGCTCGGCAGCCGTCACTCCCGTGGGAGCCGCAATTCTGATGATCAACGCAACCCGAACAAAGACCCATGCATGCCAAACCTCCGTGTAAACGTCCGTGTCAACGAGTGAATGGTGATGGACGGAGAGAGTGCAAGAGCAGGGCCCATAGCCGCCTGTGCGGCTGGCTGTTGTATTGTGCAGCAGCACACGAGAGCACGAGATGCAGTCTCGCGGACGGATTGTCTGGTCATGGACAAGGTTTTCGAGCTCTCACCCGCTTCAGGGGAAGCCCCAGTAGGCAAGGAGGTTCCGGGCGCGATAGCGTGAATCATGATGCTTGGGTGTGTCATCGTGCTCATGCTTGCCATGGGGGCTCCGTCTTTCGCGGCCGATCTGCTTTCTGAGCCGGGCTCTCCTCCACCCCTTCCGGCTCCTTCTGAGACTCCGAAACAAGATGTCCCGGCCACCCCCCGGGATCCCGGAATGGTGGTCGAACCAAAGACCGTCCCGCATCCGGGCTCGGTGATGGATCCACCGGTCGTCGATCCGAAAATGGCGATCGATCCCGATGCCGCTCGCTCTCCCTCCGGTGAGCCGGGAGAAAGGGATCGAGAACCGTCTCAGCAGGAAGGCACGCCCCGATGAAGCGAGCAGCGGCGGCTCGGCGAACGATGCAGTAGACATGATCATCGCGGGGTGCCGGGTCCACCTGTCGTACCGCGCCAGGCGCGGCGGACGCTGGATCGCGGTCGGGACGGTGCACTGTGAGTCGGGGAGAACGGCAGGCGTCAATCGGTGAGGACCGATGCCTGCGGAACGAGGGAGGAAGCTGAGCAGGCGGCCATTAAGGCCGTCACCGCGCTCTTTGGGGAACAGACGGATCGCACTCATTCACGCATCGACAACTGGAGTTGAGATTTCGGTAAGGAGGGGCGATGGCCATCATCGGGCAACGGATACCGGCTGGGACATACCAGGCGTATCATGAACGTGACATTCGTCCCATTACGCTGGAGAGCTACCGCGGGCGGTGGCTCGTCATGGTGTTTTACCCCGGCGACTTCACCTTCATCTGTCCCACGGAGCTCGAGGATTTGGGCGCGCTCTATGGCGAGTTTCAAAAACTGAATGCGGAAGTCATCGGCGTGAGTACGGATTCCGTCTATGTTCACAAGGCCTGGCACGACACCTCACCGGCGATCAGCAAACTGCCGTTCCCGCTGTTGGCCGATCCCGGGGGAGCGCTGGCGCAACATCTCGGCATCTATCTCTCGCGCGAAGGGGTGGCCTTGCGCGGGAGTTTTATCTTCGATCCCGACGGGGTGCTCTGTGCATTCGAAGTGCATGCGAACAACATCGGACGCAACATGCCGGAACTGCTCCGCAAGTTGCAGGCAGCCGCATTCGTCCGCGAGAACGGAGGCGTGGAGGTGTGCCCGGCCGGATGGAAACCGGGTGATCCGACGCTCCGACCGAGTCTGGATTTAGTCGGCAAACTTTAGCGCCACTTTCGCCATGACACTGGTTCGGACCTGGCTAGTCGCCGCGCTGTGCGTCGGCTTGGCAGCCGGTACGGCGTGTTCGAGGCCACCGCAAAATTCCCTCTCTCAGAATACCGGCGAGGCGGGCAGCACGATTCCGAAGGCCCGACCGCCGTATTATCCCAATACCGCCGGCAATATCGTCGCCCCACCCGGGAACCCGGGCGGGAACCCGGCGGGAGCGCCGCCGATCGTCGGCGGGACGGAAAATCAACAGGGTGCCTGGCCCGAAGGGCGGTGAGGATGGAACCGGTCGGGAACCGGAGCTGTGGTAAGCTGCGCCCCGATGCGGATCTTTATCCTCGGCGTGGGGGCGAGCGGATCTCTGTTGGCCAAACTGCTCGCGCGGCAAGGGCATGACGTCTGGTGCGGCGATCGTGATCCCGAGCGGGCTCGCTATTTTCTGGGCGCGGATTGTGCAATAGGCGTCGAGCGAGTGAACGGGCGTGATGTCTGGAGCATCATCGGCGCTGCGCGGGGCGCTCAACTCCTCGTCAATGCCCGCCCCCCCGTGTTGAATCGCATCGTCATTCGGGCGGCGCTCCGACTGAACAGCCATTATCTGGACACAGCTTCCCACTATACCGGCCATCCGTTTCGCGCGGAGCAACTGGCGTTTCACGACAAATTCCGAAAAAAACGACGCGCCGCCGTCATCACGGCCGGCGTGGCCCCCGGCTTGACGAATCTCTTGATCGCAGCGGGAGCCGATCTGCTCGATACGGTGGAATCGGTGAAAGTCCGGCTCTATGAGGATACGGACGCCGACGGTCCGTTCTCGCAATGGTCCGCCGATGCCTCCTTCGACGAGGCGTGGCCAGGCCCCGCATCTACGCCAACGGCCGCCATTGCTTCGGAAGGCGTCCCATCGGCTCCGTCGGCGTCGTGCTGGCCGCTCAGGACGAGGTGATTACGGCTCCCACCGTCATCCGCATGACGTCAATGGATGCGAAATTCGGCGGCTCCGACATCGGACGACTCCGCCGCTGGTATCGTCAGGGAAAATTGCGCAAATCATCGCGTCCGCCGTCCCGGTTCATGAGGACCCCCACACCGAGGACGGTCCGTCGCCTGATCCGAAGCGGCATTCTCCACAACGCGCGCTTCGCCGCCTCGGTGATCGTAGAGGGCGTGAAGGAGCACTGCGCGACGACGATCCGATGGGATGCCAGGGTACCGAGCCTCTTTCAACTTCAATGAATGGGGCAGCTGAGCTCGCCGATCGCCTGGGCCACCGCGCAGATGGCGGCGCTGTTCATCAAACATTTTCCACGCGATCTGTTCGGTGTGCATCCGCCGGAGGCGTTGCCACCCCGTGTTCGTCGCGCCGTCCTCCGCGACGCCGCCGCTCGAGGACTTCGCATTTCGAAACGCGTCACCTCCCACGGGTCTTGCGAAACGTGAGCCGCCCCGCCGCCTTGCGGGACTGTTTTAACGGGTGCTAAGATCCCGCTGAAAACTCATATCCTGTCCCGGAGCATCAATGCCGAATATTACGTTGCTCGTCTCTCCCAGCTGCGGAGCCTGCCCGTCGGCGAAGAACCTGTGGAAGCAGCTCCGCGTCAAATACAGCTTTTCGTATCGGGAAGTGGACATCACGACGCCCGACGGTCAAGAACTGGCGAATCGCCATGCCGTGCGCGCAGTGCCGGCCACGATCATCGACGGTCGGCTCACCTTCGTTGGCGTTCCGAGCCGTGAGAGCGCGGAGAAGGCCCTGCAGCTCAAAATGCGTCCGAAGGAGGGATAACGCGGATGGACGAAGACGATATTGAGCTTCCCATTCTTCCGACGCTCGACAAGGGCCCGCCGCCCGACTGTCCGATCTGCGGCGATCCCATGTCCTTCATCGACGGCGACTGGGCCTGCGTCGATTGCAATGGCGAACTGCTGGGCCCGGAAACGGGCTAGAGCTTCATCCTTCGTTATTCGTCACGCCACGATCACGTCTCCCAGCGTCGCTCAATGATTCCGCGTTGACGTTCAACGTCCGACCCGCATGCTAGACGTCGTCACCGGGCGATTCCATCCCGACCTCGAAGACGCCCTCATCCATCATCTCCTGCAGGCGAAGGGCGACGACCCGTTTGCGTCCGTCGCCGTGCTCGTGCCGTCGGCGTCGCTGCTCGGCGCCGTTCGTCGGCTGCTGGCGCTTAAGCGGGGCATGTCGCTGCTCAACGTCCATGTGTTGTCCTTCCATCAACTCGCGCTTCGTCTTTCGGACGAATATCGGGCACGCGCCGGATCGCCGGCGCTCCGCGTCACCGACGATCTCTTCTTCGAACAGCTCGTCCGCCATCTCGTTCAACGCCGCCTCTCGGGGCTGGCGCCGCTTCGGCACATCGGTCACTCATCGGGAACCTGGGCCGCCCTCTGGTCCACGATTCGCGATTTGAAGGACGGGGGAGTCGACCCGGTCGCCGCGCGACGGGCGGTGGACGAAGGCTGTTTCGACCGAGGCGATGAGGACTGGCTCCGAGCCCTCTTTTCGCTCCATGCGGCGGTGAACGAAGTGGGAGCGGCGCTCGACATCGGGACGGCCGACGATCTCGCCGCCTCGTTGCTCCCCCACGTGCCCGAGTCCCGGTTCCTGAAATCCCTCCGACGGATTCTGTACTACGGCTTCTACGACCTGACGCACGTCCAGTTGTCGCTGTTCGAAGCGGTCAGTGCCGCCGTGCCCACCACACTGTTCTTTCCGTTACAGGAAGGGCCGTCGTACCGGTTCGCGCGGCGGTTCTTCGACCGGCATATCGAGCCGAGGATCGCCTCGAGGACCAGTGGGTCGGAGCAGGAGAGGGGGCGCGATCCGATCCTTTCGATCTCAAGCGTGATCGGCGTGGAGGAAGAACTGGCCGCGACGTGCCGGACGATCCTCGACCTTTGCGAGACCAACGCCTACCGTTTCCAGGACATCGGCGTGGTCGCGAGGACATTGGAGCCTTACCGGACAGTGCTCCAGGACGTGTTCGGCCGGTACTGCGTGCCCTTCACCACGACGGCGGGGCGGCCGTTGATCCATGACCCGCTCTGCAAGGCGATTCTGCAACTCGCCTCCCTCCCGGTGAACGACTTCTATCGCGAGCCGATGCTCGACGTCATCGGCTCGCCGCTCTATCGTTCGTCGCTTGATCCGGGGGGTTCGATGTCGTACCGGCCCGAGCTCTGGCGCGCCGTGGTGTCCGCGCTTCGCATCACCCGCGGCCGGCAGGAATGGAAGCGATTGCAGCGGGCGGGCGAGGCCGCCTTCGGTGTGGACCAAGAAACGGACGGGCTCGACTGGGGCTCGTCCGCGACGGTCACCCCGGACGTGATCGCGCTGTGCTGGAAGATCGCCTCGCAGTTGATCGAGGACTGCGAGGCCATGCCGCAGCAAGGCACCGTGGGGCGGCTCTTGGAAGCCTTTCGAGATTTGACCACCCGTCACTTTGGAAAACCGGATCCGACGATGATCGACGGTGGCAATCCAGAAGTATCCAGGCTTCAGGCAACGTGGGACGCCATCGAACACACCTGGTCGGTCCTGCACGAGCTGGAGGCCATCGGAGAAACCGTCAGTTGGATCGAGTTCGTCGAGCTCCTCACGCATGCCTTCCAGCGGGCCGCTGTCCCGATCAACGACGGCGGCTTTCAGGGTGTGATGGTCCTCGACGCCATGGCGGCGCGCGGGCTCTCGTTTCGGGCGCTGTTTGTGCTCGGCCTCAACGACAACGTCTTTCCCCGCTCCATCAGGGAAGACCCGTTCCTGCGGGATCGCCACCGCCGAGTGCTGGACGCCACGCTGGGTTTTAAGATCGACGAGAAGCTCCAAGGCTACGACGAGGAAACCCTGTTGTTCGCGCTCCTCCGAGGCGCCGGCAAGGACCGGTTGCACTTGTCCTTTCAACGCGCCGATGAGCAAGGCCGCCCGCTGGCCGCCTCGCCGTACGTCGCCGAATGCGGGACCCCCGCCGCTGCGGCGGCCGCGGAAATCGAGGTCATCCCTCGCCGGCTGACCGACCGCCTGACTCGCCGTCCGGCGCTACGGCGGTTTCTGCCGCCGAGCAACCTGGCCCAATGGATGGGGATACAGGGCCTGGACCCCACCCCGCTCTTGCGCGCCACCGAGCGGGATGCGGTATTGTTTCGCCATGCCGCGGAGGCGTTGGAACACATCGAGGACGCGAGCCCGGGCCTGACCGCCTTCGACGGACACGCGGGTCCTGTCCGGACTCACTGGGCTCGGCTGGTGGACCGTGGCATCGCGCCGACACCGCTCGAGCGGTATGCGCGATGCCCGTTTCAATACTTTGCCGTAGACGTGCTGCGAGTGGAGCCGAGCCGCGGGCCGGCGTCGCAGGAACCGATGGCGCCGCTGCTCGGCACGTTGCTTCATCTCGCACTTCGCCGATGTTACGAATCACTCCTTCGGGCTGGCTGGCCCGACGACAGACTGTCCGCCGACCAGATCCGGCGGTGCATGGAGCACGCCGTGGCCGACGCGGCGACGGAATGTGAGGACCGGGAGGCAACGGGGCACTTTCTCTTGTGGGAACTCGCCAAGGAACGGATCGGCGCCCTCGTGTTGGCGGCCGTCGCCGACGATCTGGCTCGCTGCGACCACGAGCCGTATCGGCCCGTGGCCTTCGAAGTCGAAGCGAGCGGGACGCTTCCGCTCACGCTCTCGGCCCATACAGGAGCCGTGAAGATCCGCGGCCGCGTCGATCGGATCGACCGCCATCGGGACACCGGCGCGCTCAGAATCATCGATTACAAGTACAAGACCAATTCAGCCATCACACCGGCCGACAATAACCTGAAGCAGGCGGCGGTTCGGGGATATCGGCTCCAGCCCCCGCTCTATGCCTTCCTGAAGCTACCCGGACCTGCGACGGCACGGGAAGTCGAGTTCATCTTTGTCGCACCCGGTTGGCCCACCCCCATTACCCGCCGTCGATTCGATGCCTGTGACTGGTCGTCGGAGCTCGGCCGGCGCATCGGCCAGACGCTGGGGATGTTGTTTGAAGGAGTTCATGACGGCCGGTTCTTCATCCTCCCGGACGAATACTGTACGAGCTGCGACTTCCGCGTGGCCTGCCGCCGGGAACACCAGGCGACCTGGTGGCGGGCGCACCGCGCGTCCGAGGCGAAAACGCTCCGCGCCCTTCGGAGCCTCAAGGTCAAAGATGAGTAGCCGTACCGCCATCCCGGACCGGGACGCCCGGGAAGCCGCCGAAACCACCTTCGACCGCAACGTCGTCGTCATGGCCGGTGCGGGAACCGGAAAGACCACGCTGCTCGTGAACCGGGTGGTCCATTTGTTGATGAAGGAACCGAATCCCGTCTCGATCACGGAGCTCATCGCCTTGACCTTCACCAACAAGGCGGCGACCGAAATGAAGGTCCGGCTGCGCGATCGGTTATCGGCACTCGGCAGAGAGCGGCATGACGGATCCGGTGCGTCCGACGGCGGCGGAGTGTCCGTGGAGGACCTGCAGCGCCGGTACGGCCTGACGGTCACGGCCATCGCGGACCGGGCCGGCGCGGCGCTTCAGGACCTCGAGAAAGCCCAGATCGGTACGTTGCACAGTTTCGCCGCCCATCTGCTTCGATTGCATCCCCTGGAAGGTCGTGTCGATCCCGCATTTCAGGACGACGACGGCCTTCGCTTCGAAGAGCACTTTACGCTCGCCTGGGACCTCTGGCTCGATCAGGAGCTGGGCAGGAAGGGGACGCGCCATGAGCTCTGGCGCGCCTTGCTCGCCCAGACGACGGTCGAAGACATCAGAAAGCTCGCGTACGGGCTCTGCAATGAATTGATCGATCTCGGCGGTCTGCAGGAGCAACTGAATGCCGGGCTCACGCCGGCGCTCCGCACATGGATCCTCGACCTGAAAAACCGGGCGGAGACGTTGCTACAGACGCACGACAGGCCGAAGCGCCGCAAAGTGGAAGACATGCTGGCCGCAAGCTGTTCGTTGCTCGCGCGATTGGCGGCTCAGGGTCGGTCCGACGTGCGGGAGGTCGAGCGTTCGGTTCGCGACTCGTTGAGCCGCGACGTGGGCGACGAAGTCGCACAGTGGGATGAGCCGGACTTTCGAGAAGCCAAGCGTATCATCGAGACATGCCAAGCGATTCTGCGGGTTGACGAGGACTTGTTCAACGATCTTTTGAACCTGATTCGACCGTTCGCCGACTCCGTGCGCGCCTCCTTTGCCGACACCGGCTGGCTGTCGTTCGACGGACTTCTGGCGAGGGCCCGGCGGCTGCTCTGGGAGCATCCCACCGTGCGCGAGCGGATCAAGCGGGAGTATCGGGCCGTCCTCGTGGACGAGTTTCAGGATACCGATCCGATCCAGTACGAGCTCGTCCTCGCGGTGTCCGAAGCTCACGCTCGGCATGCGACGGCCTGGCAGGCCATCCGACTTGAGCCGGGCAAGCTCTTCATCGTCGGCGATCCCAAGCAGTCGATCTATGCCTTCCGCCGAGCCGACATCGAGGCCTTCGACCGCGTGGTCGAACACATCACGGCCCAGGGCGGCATGGTGCAGAGTTTGACGACGAATTTTCGGAGCGATGCCGCCGTGCTCGCCCCGGTCAACGAGATCTTTGACCGCCTCTTCGTTCGCCATCCGCTGGTGCAACCGGCCAATGTCAGGCTCGAGGCGCGGCCGCATCGGAAGCCGGCGGCTCTCCACCCGGGCGTGCAGCTCTTGGTGACTACGCCGGCCAAGGAGGACGAACCGTTCGATGCCGCGGGCGCCGTCCGGGCGGAAGGCGACGTCCTCGCCCGTTGGCTCAAGGAAGAGCTGCTCTCGCAGCCTCATGTCGCAGCCGGACACGTGGCCCTGCTCTTTCGTAAGCTCACGCAGGCCGACGCCTACCTTGACGCCCTCCGCCACTACGGCATTCCCTACATCATCGAGGGAGAGAAACACTTTTATCGCCGGCAGGAGGTTATCGATTTCGTCAACGTGCTGCGCGTGCTCGACGACCCGCACGACCGGGTGGGCCTCATCGGTCTGCTGCGCTCGCCGCTGGGCGGCCTGAGCGACCGCGACCTCGTCGAGTTTCACGAAGCCGGCCTGCTGTGGGACCCGGACGCGAGTCGCCTGAAATCGTTCGTCCATGCCCGCGCCGACGGGGTCCGCCGGTTGTATGCGGAGCTCGCCCGGCTTCGCCGCCAGGTGCCGGCCTTTTCTCTCGCCGAAGCGATTCAACTCGTCTTCGATCGTCTGCCGATCCTTGAGTTGGCCGCGGCGTCTCTGCACGGCGAACAGGCGGTGGCCAATCTTTTGAAGGTCAAACACACCGCGGCCTCCCTCTCCGACCGGGTCCATCTGACGCTGGGCGGCTTCGTTCAGCTGATGGTACGGCGATTGGAAGAGCAGCCGGAAGAAGCCGAGAGCCTGCTCACCGAGGAGACCTCGGACGCCGTCCGCATCCTCACGATCCACAAGGCGAAGGGCCTGGAATTTCCGGTGGTCGTCTTGCCGGGCCTCCACCAAGGCGGCGGCCACGATCGGTCGGTCCCCGGCATCGTGTACGACTGGTCGAGCGGCACATACGGAATCTCGCTGAGCGATAAGCTGACCCTGGGCGCCGTGGCGGCGAAAGCGAAACTCGCCGCGAGGGAAGCAGCGGAGCGGCGGCGGGTCTTGTACGTCGGCATGACCCGGGCGAAGGAGTTGCTGGTGCTCTCCGGAGGGTTGGCGGCGAGGTCAGTTGGAGAATCGGTACTGGACTGGCTGCAGGGCATCGGAGAGGGCACGGTCGGGGATGGGGCGACATACCAGCTGCAAATCGGCGCCTGCGCCATACCCCATCGCATCATCCCCGCTCCCGCCAGGGCTTGGCACAAGCGAGCCCTGTCGAACGTCGTCACGCTGGAATCGCTCGACCCGGCGGCGATTGCCCGATTGTGGCAGGAGCGGACGGCCCGTGCGGCCCTCGCCCGCACAACGCCTTGGCATCTGTCTCCGACATCTCTCGTTAAGTCGGACAGCTCGCCTCACATCACCGGACCCGATCGCTCTTTGGGTAGAGACCTAGGCCTCCTTGTTGGGATTGTGGCGCATCGACTCCTCGAACAGTGGGACTTCCGCGATCCAGCTGATCGGCTCCTGGAGCAGATACCTGCCGCGGTGAAGGCGGCGGTCCCGCCTGAACGGCCGGACGTCGGACCGGTGCTCATCGATTCGCTTCGAGATCTCTTGACGTCCTTCGCCCGTTCCGAAGCGTATCGACAACTGCGCTCCGCCACGATCCTCGGAAGGGAGGTGCCCTTTCTCATGCCATGGCAGGAGGGACAAGTCATGGAAGGGGTCATCGACGTGATCTACCGCCTTGACGGCCGGATCTGGATTGCGGACTATAAGACCGACCGGATCGCGGCGGATGAGGCGCCGGCGCGGGCTCGGACGTATGAGCAACAAGCTCACGTGTATCGCGCCGCGGCCGAGCGAGCCCTGGGCCAGCCGATCGCCGGATTTCAGTTCCTGTTTCTCCATCCCGCCGTCACCGTCGAAATGTAGGGGAGGGTTCCATGCTGATGTGGCCTGTTCTCGTCGTGCTGTCCCTGTTCCTGGGGTGTGCCACATCCGGCGGGCCGCTCGTCACCGTGCTGGCCGCGCCGCAGGGCATCAAGCCGGACTTGGCGGCACAACTGGAGCGGGGCAACAGTTTGTTCGCCGCCCGCGACTGGCCGGGTGCCGAACAGGCCTTCCGGCAGACGATCGCCTCGGACGGCGCGTTTGCCGAAGCGCATTACAATCTGGCTGTAACGCTCGACCGTATGGGACGGCAAGCCGAAGCCAAGAAACACTACATCGAAGCGGCGAACCTTGCCCCCGGCAACAAGGTCATCTGGGATTCCCCGCCGCTGCGGGGCCGCAGCGGTGGTCTGACCCATGACGTGGAAAGGAAGTCGTATCAGGACCCCAGCTACAGGGGATTCTAATTGTGGGCGCCAGACGACACGAGCCTGTGTCACCGGAGGCCTTCGACCGCCTGGTGCGTGAGGCGATGGCGCAGTTACCCGCCCCCTATGCCAAGCTGATGGAAGACGTGACGGTTGTTGTGGAGGAGGAACCGTCCCCGGACGTGCTCGCGGATCTGGATTTGGATACCGAAGACGACTTGTTGGGACTGTACCAAGGCGTCTCCTTGGCCGACCAGTCGTTCTTCCAACCGGGCGGGCAGCAACCGCCGCGCATCGCGCTCTATCGCGGCCCGATCCTCCGTCTCTGCCGGACCGAGGAAGAGGTGCGGCAGGAAATCATCGACACGGTCGTCCACGAGTTGGGCCATCATGTCGGACTGGGCGACGAGGAGATGCCGTACTAAGACCGTCTCACATGCCGGCCGCGTTCTCGAGTTTTCGAGGCTGGACGTCGCTATGGCCGAGGGGCAAGGAGGCCCCACGGACGACGAGAACGGCGCAGGAAGATGCGACTCGTGATGCGGCCGGCTGAAAGCCGATCAACTCTGGACGGTCCTGGGCGAGGCCTTGTGATAGCCCAGCGCGAGCATGAAACTGCCGACGATGACCATCGGCAGCGAGAGGAGCTGTCCCATCGACAATGAGCCGAAGATGAACCCGATGTGGGCATCCGGCTCCCGAAACAGTTCCGCGATCAACCGACAGATCCCATAGCCCGTAATAAAGCTCCAAAACACCGTCCCGGGGGGCGTGGGCCGCCGACCGATCAGCCACAGCGCCGTGAAGAGCAGGATGCCTTCGAGGCCCGCTTCGTAAAGCTGCGAGGGGTGCCGGCACACCGGTCCGCCGTTGGGAAAGACCATGCACCAGTCGACGTCGCTCGGACGTCCGAACAGCTCCCCGTTGATGAAGTTCCCCAGACGACCGAGGAAGAGGCCGATCGGAGTCACGGCGGCCGCCATATCGGCGATCGTATAGATCGGAATGCCTTGGCGCTTACCGAACCAGATCAAGGCCACGATCGTGCCGATCAATCCCCCGTGAAAGGACATGCCGCCTTCCCACACCGCGATGATCTTCGTCGGGTGCTCGGCATAATAGGAGAGGTTGTAGAACAAGACGTACCCGAGCCGGCCGCCGATAAAGACGCCGAACGCGGCCCAGACGATCATGTCGTACACTTGATCCTTCGTCAGCCCGAGCGCCTGGGTTTCCGCCTTGTGCCGAATGACGAAATAGGCGATCGTCAGCCCGATGAGATACATGAGTCCGTACCACCGGAACTGCAAAGGACCGATCTCGAAGAAGACGGGGCTGATGTTGGGATAGGGAATCGCCTGCAGGGGAGTCATTCACGCCTCATGTGGCATTGTGGCTGGATGATATGTGAGCCATCCCCTCATTGCAAGCCGTTCACCGGCTGGCCGGCCGGTGAACGCAATCGATGAAACACGCGCGGGACGCCCGCTCGCGAGGTTCGCATGCCTCAAGTTGTTGGGTTTCTGTCACGACTGTGTCGAGCACTGTCAGAAAAATTCAACCGAAAATTAGCGGCGGCTCATCTTCGAACAGCGCGCCGGAATCATTGTCTGGGAGAATGCGCAGAATTGGCGCCTGGCATGGTTGATGCTGAAGCGATGATCACGGACGTCGGCACGAGAGGCATCGGTCGATCCACTTCATCATTATTGTAGGAGGTGCATCATGTCGGAGCAGGGCAAGCAGACGGTCAGAATGGCGGCGTTGGTGGCGGGAAGCGCGGTGGTCGGAGCGGGCATTGGATTGCTCTTTGCTCCCAAGGCGGGAACCGAAACGCGGCGCGATCTGGAACGCTATGCCAAGAAGGCCCATATCCAAGCGACGCGCTGGAGCCGCGCCATCCAGTCCGGTGTAAAGGAAGTGATGGACCGGACCAAGCGACAAGCAGCAATCGAAGCGGCCTGATTGGCACCGTCGGGCCATACGAGGGCGGGCACGCAGGCAGTCTGTCAACACCACCGTGTGTACAGGCTGCTTGCGTGCGTGTATAAGCCTGTGACGAGTGACGCTGTTCTCATAACGGACAGAACGCCGCCGCTCCATCATCCCGCTCATCCTCGCTCGTCTGCCTCACGCCACTCCTCGCCGCTCACTCCCGGGTGAATCCTTCGCAGCAGACGTTGAATCGTTCCTGGCTCAATGCTAGAGTTTCGCGCGTTCCAGCCGACTTTGGCGGGAGTGGCGAAATCGGCAAACGCACAGGACTTAAAATCCTGTACCCGTAAGGGTTTGAGGGTTCGATTCCCTCCTCCCGCACCAACAGGTTAGCGATATCGGCACCATAGGATCATCTCCTCGGCTGGGGCGTTCGCGCTGTTACACGCGATCGTGCGAAGATCGTGCGGCCGTGGACGGGACTTCGATCAAGGAGCTTGTGTTAAGCGCCTTGCAAGGACGGTTGGATGAAATGGAGAAAAATGGATTGTTGCCCAAGTGGAAATGAGATCGCCTCAAGGACGGCAAGTCCCGGGCCTTTTTTCATCGATGGACCATGCAATGATCTCGCATATCTATACATTCGCGACAAACCGCATCATGCCGACCATAAGGCATTCGTCGAAGCACTCTGGTGTCGCTGTCACTATCTCTTGGATTCCAATGTTAGGGAACATGCCAAGGAAGACTTTCTTCCGCGATTCTGGGAGATGTATCTCGCCGTGACCCTCTTGGAGCATGGCTTCAACCTCCAACGCTATGGCGGTGAGGGACCCGACTTCTATGCAGTCCTTGGAGATCGGAAGCTCTGGTTCGAGGCAGTCGCACCAAAGGCTCGGCAAGGAAAGTCGTGTACCGACCGAGAGGATCCTGATGCGTTTCACGAATGCCTTTTCACTGAAACAGCAAAAGCATGCCGAGGGGCTGAAGAAAGGCATCATCGTGCCCGAAGATTACTATGTGCTCGCCATCAACTGCCAAGGCATTCCCCGAGCGGCATACGGGAACACCATGCCATATTTTGTTCAGGCGTTTCTGCCAATTGGTCCACTGAAGTTAAGCTTCGACAGCAAGACCTTCGAGCTCAAGGATTCGTTTTATTCGTACCGACCGGAGGTTTTCAAAGCGAATGGGGCTCCAGTGTCCACGAATATCTTCCTTGATGAAGCGTCATCGTTTTGTTCGGCTATTCTCCACTCCAGCGTCGATTGTGCCAATTACCCAACGAAATACGGCGGCGATTTTGCCGTCCTGCATAATCCGAGAGCGAGCCACCCAGTTGACGTGTCAGTATTTGACTGGTGCGATCAATGGAAAGTTCGAGACGATATGCTCTATCGGATAGAGTCAGATAGGCTCGGGCGCTGATGAAAGCTCAAATCAGTCTCACCCGTCTGCTGACAGGATTGTGGATCGTGATTGGCGCCCTGCTCTTCAAGCGCCTGATCACGAGAAAGCCGAGACGGCTTCCGTACCGCAAGGCCGAATCGAAGTGGCCTCAGCGAAGTTATCGGGAGCCATCGTAGGTCTGTTCCGGCACCGGCGAGCGTCGCGAACCGCATCCACTGTCCCGCCTAAGTAGGGATAGCTTCTTTCGATCGCGATACGGCAGGATGAGCCGGCTGCCGCGTCGGCCTATTACCCGACAAAGAGAACGATGATCAGCTACCTGGTTGCCCTGATGATTGCTGGTGCGATGTTGGTCATCAGCGGTTGCACGGACGCCAACATGACGCAGCCGGCAACAGACAGCACCGCTGAAGGGCTATGGACCGGTACCACCAATACCGGCCGGACGGTGACCGGGGCGGTTCTCGATGACGGAACCTACTATCTGTTTTATTCACTCCCGGGGGCCAGCCTCCTTCAAATCGCCGGGGTCATCCAGGGAACCGGCACCTCGAACAGCGGCTCGTTTACCTCGGGCAATGCGAAGGATGTCGGGATTGCGATCAGCCCGGCGCAAAATGCGAACGTCGTCGCCAACTATGCACCCCGGCAATCCTTCACTGGAGCGGTCAATTACCAGGCGGGCGGCACGGTGGCGTTCACGACCTCCTATAACACCGCGTACGACACGACGCCGAGCTTTGCGGCGGTCGCGGGCACCTATCAGGGCACAGCCGGGAGCACCAGCGGCTCGCAGCCGGCAACGGTGAATGTCTTTGCCAATGGCACGTTCAACGCCGTCGAGCAGAGCGGCTGCCAGTTCAGCGGCACCGCGACGCCGCGAACCAGAGGCAACGTGTTCGACATTACGATCACCTTCGGCACATCGCCCTGCACCTTTGCCGGCAGTACCTTCCACGGCATCGCCTTTTTCGATATTGCCACTCACCGATTGTTTGCCGCCGCCCCGAACGGCACCCGCACGGACGCCGCGATTTTTTTCAGCACGATTTGATTTCGCATCCCCCTCTCGAATCGAGACGGACTACGGTCCGGCGGCGGAGAATGCAGGGAACCGGGGGCTGTCTGTACCCTCACTGCCGCTGCCGGCGCGTGGACGACAACGATCCGTCCGCGCTTTCTTTCCAGCGAAGGGTCCATTAAGATACCGCCCACAGTTCCCTGAGATCCTTCATGCGCGCCAAGACGACGTTTTCCTGTCAAGCCTGCGGACACCAGTCGCCCCGGTGGCTCGGCCGCTGCCCGGATTGCGGCGGCTGGAACACGATGAAAGAGGAGCGACAAGCGCCGACCGGGAAGGGACGACCGGCGGCGATGAAGATGGCGCAGGCGAAGGCCA
>DASTSI010000108.1:0-3985 GCA_035760745.1 Nitrospira sp.
CATGTGCGTCGAGGTGCGCGCGAACTCGATCATCGAGGTCAGGCCGTATTCTTTGGCGATATCCCCCGCTTCGCGGATGGCCTGCGGCGTGGCGTCCATGTCGGCCTGTGTCACGCGCCGGTTGGTGATCGACGGGCAATAGATCTTCTGCAACCCGAGCTGTGAGAACTGGTCGCAGCGCTTGCGCCAGGTCTCAAGCGATGCCGCGCGCGCCGGGCCCGGAATCCACACGTCGGCCAGCACCGCCGCGCTCGATACCGGGGTCAAGCCGTTATCGGTCAGGATCTTCTTGGCCGAGGCCAGGGTGTCTTCCTTGAGGAAGCCGTCGAGCGCCGTGTCGGTCACCTCGACATACTTGATTCCCGCCTTGGCCCAGCCTTCGAGCGACCCGCGGTACCCCGCCGAACGCGAAGTGTTCTGGTGAATGGAGAGCATCATTTTGCCGGGGCTTCCGGAGCCGGATGAGGAGGTTTGTGCCGCCAGCACTTGCGCGAGCGGAGCCATGAGAACGAGTCGGCGGGAAAGCATCAGGATCACTATAGCGCCAAACGGGGCAGCCGCGGAATCCGGCTTGCGGCGCGCATGATTTACCCCGATAATACGAGTAGACGCTCGGTTGGGCGTCGCTTTCTATCCGCTACGCTCGTAGGCGAGCATGTATACGGGGCCTCCTGGAGAATTTCCGGGAGGCCCTCTCACTTTCTTTACGGTCACCCATCGCCCGGAAGAAAGTTGCCGTCCTGCTGGATGGCGGGCACGTCCGCGTCCACACGAAAAAGGCGGGACACGTTTACGATCCCGCATATATCGAGAAGATCGCCCATGCTTGCGCGACGGCAGACGAAGAGATCTATCGAATTCTGTACTACGACTGTGCCCCGTTCGCAGGCGAGGCGACCCTCCCTGTTTCGGGATTGAAGGAGTCCTTCTCCGGTTCTGATAAGTGGCTACACGAACTAGCCAGCAAGGATCTCTTTGCCGTCCGCTGTTTTGGTCCGGACGGGATGGACAGGTGGATTGGGGTAAGTAAGAGTCATTGAATCACGCTGCCTGGCCGAGTTCAAGAGAAAAGTCGCGCCGCGCCTGAGCCGGCGTCCTGTAGTGCAGGCGCTCCAGAATCCAGTGCTCGTTGTAGCGTTCGCGAAAGTCGGTCAGCGCGACGCGCAGCTCCTCGAGGCTGCGAAATCGGCGCAGCCAGAGCAACTGCTCTTTGAGGGTGCGGAAGAACCGCTCGATGCATCCATTCCCTTCGGGCTGTCGGATAAACGACGGCGAAGATTCCATTCCCAGGAAAGCGACCTCGGCTTGGAAATCGTCGCTCATGTAGACACTGCCGTGATCGTGACGGAGCCGCACGCCGGCCGCTGCGCCGGCGGAGAAAGAAGCGAACTGCTCCCGAACCGCTTGCCGGATCGGCTCGAGCGCCTCGAAGCGGTGCGCCCGTTTCACTGCGTGAATGCCGATGCAGTCGGCGCTGCAGTGGTCGATGGCGGCGAAGATCGTCACCTGACCATCCTCTTCCGTGAAGGTGGCGGTGGCATCGGTGCCCCACAACTGGTTCGGCTCCTCGGCGATGATACTGCCCTCATGTGGATTGGACGGGCGCGCATCTGGCTGTCGGCTTGGCGAGAGCAACTGGTGTTCGCGCATCACCCGGAGCACCCGATCCTTCCAGGCGCGAATCCCCTTGTGCCGAAGCCGCGCCCAGACCTTCCGGTAACCCTCGCCGTGAAAGACACTCTGGTCCAGAACCTGGCGAATCTCCCGCACCAACTCCTCGTCGGACAACCGTTTCGGACCACGTTTGGCGGCCGGCCGCGGATGCTGTTGCCGCTGGCGAGCAGCGTAATAGCTGGAGCGGGCCAGTTGCCAGACAGCGATCACGCGAGCCACCCCGTACGGCCGGTTGCTGGAAGGCGAAAGGGTGCGGCTCACGGTTTCGACTTCCAGAAGGCCAAAGGGCGGTTGCCCTCCAGCCGGGCGATCTTCTCGCGTAGGAGTTCGTTGTCGACGCTCAGGTTCGCGACCACCGACTTGAGCCGTCGATTCTCCTCGTCGTCGACGTCCACCTCACGGCTCTTCATGCCGGCTTCGCCGCCGGCGAGGAATCGATCGCGCCATTGCGTCAGAGTGGCGATGGTGACGCGATGCTTACGAGAGGTCGCTTCCAGGTCGGCGCCGCGCAACAACTCCAGAACGACGGAAGCTTTGCGCTTCGCAGACCACCGACCGCCGCCGGCGGACGATTCTGGAGCCTGCTCAGTCGCCCTCCGGGCTCCCTCCGCGGCCCCAGAATCGTGTTTGTTTCCTGTGGACATGGGATTTCTCCTTCATAAATTCTCCCAATCCACTGTCCACTGAAATTCCGGGCCGGCCCACTCTTTGCCGTCCGCCGTGGGCTGCTGAAGTTTAGAGGCTACGTTCTCAAGAAGATCCCGTTTGAGCCGACGCACCCGTTGCAGGATTCGGACTTTGTCCCAACCTTCGAACAGAAGGGCGTGGATATGAGAATTGGGCTTGACATGGCGATTTTCTCGGCGACTCGCGCGGTCGATATGATTGCACCGGCGACGAACGATACCGACTGCACCCCCGCCATGAAGCACGCTCGGCGATCGGGAATTCAAATCGTGCTCATTGAGATGCCGGGTTGCCGGTCATCGCAGGAGCTTCTCGCACATGCCGATTTCCGACGCCGCCTCGTTTGGCCGCCGCGATAAGTTCGCACCGGCGGACCGCGGGGCGTTCACCCACTTTCGTTGTATTCTGGGGGTACCCGTGGTGACCACCCCTGTTTTTGAAGACGCGCGCCTCAACCCGATCCGGGACAAAGTCCTGGCCGGGGAACGGCTCTCCGCCGACGACGGCCTGACCCTCTACCGCACGCACGACCTGCTGGCCGTGGGCTGGATGGCCAACGTGGTCCGCGAGCGCCTGCACGGCAACGTCACCTTCTTCAACGTCAATCGCCACATCAACCCGACCGATGTCTGCGTTGCCTCCTGTAAGCTGTGTGCCTTTGGCAAGAAGGTGCGCGATCCCAAGGCGTACACGATGTCGCTCGAAGAGGTCTGGGAGAAGGCGGGCCACGGCTACAGCGAAGCGGTCACCGAGTTCCACATCGTCGGCGGCCTGCACCCCGAGCTGACCCTCGACTGGTATTGCCAGATGCTGCGCGGCCTCAAGGAGCGCTTCCCGCAAGTGCACCTGAAGGCGTTCACCATGGTTGAGATCGGGTACTTCGCCAAACGCGGCAAGATCAGCGAGCGCGAGGTGCTCCAGCAACTCAAGGACGCCGGCATGGATTCGATGCCCGGCGGCGGCGCCGAAATTTTCAACGAGCGCGTGCGCCGCATCATCTGCGACCACAAGCTCACGGGCGACCAGTGGATCGATATCGCCCGCATCGCGCATCAGATGGGCGTGCACTCCAACTGCACGATGCTCTACGGGCACATCGAGACCGAGGTCGATCGCCTGGACCATCTGCTGAAGTTGCGCGCGCTGCAGGACGAGACCCGCGGGTTCCAGACTTATATTCCGTTGGCGTTCCACCCTGACAATACGCCTCTGCATCACGTGCCGAAGACCACCGGCATGGGCGACCTTCGCGAGGTGGCCGTCTCGCGCCTGCTGCTCGACAACATCTCGCATATCAAGGCATATTGGGTGATGATGACGCCGCAGATCGCCCAGATCGCCCAGAGGTTTGGCGCTGACGACATCGACGGGACGCTGGTCGAGGAGCGCATCTACCACGATGCCGGGGCGACGACCAGCCAGAATCTCCGCCGCGGGGACCTGATGCGGCTGATTCGCGAATCGGGCCGTGAGCCGCTGGAGCGGGACACGATGTATCGCCCGGTGGAGCGCGTCGAGAACGTTTTTACGGTTCTGGTCTAGCGCGACACCGAAACCGATCCCGTGCCGGCCATCGCCGTCAAGAACGCCTCCAGTGCTGTGTTCAGCGACGGATCGTCGGTCT
>DASTSI010000109.1:0-3267 GCA_035760745.1 Nitrospira sp.
CCGTGTAACGTAGTGACGGTGCGCCCGGCAAAGGGGCGAAATAGCGGGAAATGGAACTGGTCGATATGGAAGTGGAAGATGTCGAAGTCGCTGGCGCGCTGACTTACCCGGTCCAGCATCAGCATATAATAGGGGATCGGATCGCGGATACTGGTGTCGAGCCGCAGTGCCCTGGGCACGCAGGATGCGAGTGATGCCGCGGTAATTGAGTCGCCGCTTGCGAACAGCGTCACGTCATGACCAAGCGCTACCAACTCCTCAGTCAGGTGGGAGACGATGCGCTCAGTTCCGCCATAAAGTCGCGGGGGTACGCTTTCGACGAGGGGCGCAACTTGCGCGATTTTCATTCTGTGCTTTCGGTACCCCGCACTCAACCGTTTGCTGGGCTTTAATGTTCCGGAATTCTGGCGAACGTTTGGAATATTGATCCAGTGCTGTGTTCACGTCGCAACTGGCTGCAACAGCGATCGGCGTCCTCGCTGCGCGCTCGTCGCAAACGCGGCCGTTCGACAGGCGATCGACGCAACCACGGTTCGTCTTGTGATAGAAGTCGAATGATAGAAGTCGAAGCGGCGCGTGCCATGATCTCCAAGGCTGAGGAGCACAGACTAGGTATGCTTGGAGCGTGCCGTCTGGTCAAAATTGATCATCGTCCAGATTCGACCGTAGCCGCCAACACGGCTCATTACGACGGGAGGAATGCGTGGAACTCCCGCATAGTCCGCACTAGAATGCAGTCTAGAGACGAGGCTGGCCCCTGGCGCAAGAGCGTGGAACTCGCCAGCCTCCTCCATTAATTTTACTTCGGCGAACAGGTGGCAAGCGTGGTGGCAAAGGCAAACAGAAAGCAGCCCTTCGACGTCAAGGTGTTTCTCAGTACCGTGGACGGCGGAAGATCCGTGGCGAAATACCGAAAAGCTCGGAAGGTCTACTCCCAGGGAGACCAAGCGGATACGGTCTTTTACATCCAGGACGGTAAGGTCAAAGTCTGCGTTGTCTCCGAACAGGGGAAGGAAGCCGTCGTTGCGCTCCATGGGCCCGGGGACTTCTTCGGCGAGGGATGTCTGAATGGACATTCCGTTCGCACGACGACGGTCGTGACAATGACCGAATGTGTCATCATGCGATTCGAAAAAGCAGCCATCATGCGCGTGCTCCACGAAGAGCCGAAGTTCTCTGAGATGTTCATGTCCTACCTTTTGTCGCGCAATTCCCGAATAGAGGAAGACTTGGTGGATCAGCTCTTCAATTCGAGCGAGAAGCGTCTGGCAAGAGTGCTTCTTCTGATGGCGAACTTCGGCAAGGAGGGAAGGCCGGAACCGGTGATAGGGAAGATAAGCCAAGAGACGCTCGCCGAGATGGTGGGCACCACAAGGTCACGCGTGAGCATGTTCATGAACAAATTCCGCAAGCTTGGATTCGTGAAATACAACGGTAACTTAGAGGTCCACAATTCTTTGCTGAACGTGGTCTTGCACGACAACCCGCACCTCAGGACGCGTTCCGACAAGGAAGAATGAATTTTGTGAACGTGGTCAGTAATGACCAGTTCGGGCCCGCCTCCGTGCCTAACCCTCATGACGTGCCCCCCGAATTCCCGCCGGTCATAAGTTAGGTCCGGCCTCGATTTGGTCGTCGCGGGAGGGCCGGTTTGCGAACACCGACGGCGCCAAACCGCGCCGCAGGCTAAAACGTCGCATCGCTGATCCCGTGCTGCGGCAGGGCTGCTTCGTCTTGAGCCCAGCTCGTGCTTGGCAGGCACCGCGATAGTCTGCTCTTCAGTGAAGCGGCTTCGCCGCATAATCCATCTCCTTCGGATGGACCCAACTTTAATGGCAGGAACTCCGGGAGCACGTCACCACCACCAGCCGCAGATCAAGACGTAAGCCGTCATTCTTTGCCGACAGGGTGACCCGGTCCACAGGATCGGCGAATTCCGTCGACGTGAGCAATTCAGCACAGTCTTGGCCTCAGCGTAGGCATAGCGTTTAGGCATAGAATTTCCGTCCGCCTTGATGCTTGGCCGAACGTCTAGGACGTCTGGTTGCGGCAGGATCGGAGAACGAAACCAAAGGACGCGAAGATGCACATCTCGGGCGAAAGCCTGGTGATCATACTTGCGGTTGGCCTCATTGCTGGATGGTTGGCGGGTCAGATCGTGCAAGGTACCGGATTTGGGATCATCGGCGATCTCATCATCGGCATTGTGGGCGCCTTCATCGGCAGCTGGCTGCTGCCTCAGCTCGGAATCCATCTCGGCGTCGGTATTGTTGCAGCAATCATCAACGCCACGGTCGGTGCGCTCATCCTGTTGCTGACAATCCGGCTTGTGCGTGGCCGTAGTGGATGGGGGTGGGGCGGAAGTTGGGGCCGGCGTTGGTAGAGAGTGTCTGCTCCGCAGAACGTGAATTCGTGCTTGGAGTGCCGGTCATGGATATCAAGTCGCTCGAACACGCATCCCCGGCTGTTTCCCTGGCCTTGTCAGATCAGGAGCCGTTCCTGAATGAAGATAATGGGCACGCTCTTGCCCAGGCGATCGTGGACACGATTCGCGAGCCTCTGATGGTCCTTGACAAGGACCTGCGCGTCGTCACCGCAAATCGCTCCTTCTATCTGACATTCACGATGAACCGTCAGGACGTCCAAGGTCGTCCACTCTACGCACTCGGGAACGGGCAGTGGAATATCCCGGAGCTTCGGTTGCTACTGGAAAACATCGCGCCCCGACATGCGGTGATGGAGGCTTATGAGGTCGAACAGGAATTCCCTGGCATCGGCCGCCGCACGATGCTCCTGAACGCACGAAAGGTGTTCTACGAGGACAATGCTCACACCACGATTCTGCTGGGCATCGAAGACATCACCGAGCGGCGGGCAAGAGAGGTCGAACTGAGGGATCTGCTTGAGCAGAAAGAAGTCCTGCTGCAGGAGATGCAACACCGAGTTGCCAACAGTTTGCAGATCATTGCGAGCATTCTTCTTATCAAGGCTCGGACGGTACGCTCGGAAGAGACGCGGCTGCATCTTGAGGATGCCCACCAGCGTGTCATGTCGGTGGCCGCCGTGCAGCAGCAGCTCCACGTTTCGGAGCCTAGCGCGATGATCGAGCTCGGTCCCTATCTAACCCGGCTGTGCGAGACTCTGGCGGCATCGATGATAGGCGACCGTCGGCCGATTTCCTTGCAAGTCCATGTCCAAGACGGCACCGCCTCGTCCAGCCAGGCCGTCAGCCTCGGCCTCATCGTAACGGAGCTCGTCATCAATGCC
>DASTSI010000110.1:0-5933 GCA_035760745.1 Nitrospira sp.
AATCGCTGCTGATCGAAGTTGTTCGTGATGCCCCCATATCCATTCTCAATGCTGGCCTTTCGCTGTGATCGGTATTGAATGTCCATGTAACCGCCGACGATCGCTTTCGGTGCCGCGACGAAAGGCTTGGCGTACACCAGCCTGCCTGATCCTGTTGCACCGAAGCTTAAAGGAACCTTCTCTTCTCCGGGTCGCTCGACTTTGACGTCTGTCATGGGGCCTACCGGCGTCGGGTATTGCACTCCGCCCGGCTGCCCCTCCCGTTGCTCCAACGCGCGTTCCATCGGGCCTTCACGCCGTTCATGCTCCCGCAAACGCTTCTCGACTGCCTCATCGACCATTTTCTTGATGTCCTCCGGGCTCATGTTCTCTGCCATGGCGGGCACCGCCGGCAGCGTGACGATCAGCAAAGCCCCGAGGATTGACCGGATCCTCATTGCGTACCTCCAAAGGTTAATAGGTGTGTTGGTCTGACTCGGGACTCGCAGGTCTCTGGTCGATGGAATTCAAGCACGCGGAAACTGAAGAGTGAGTGACGACCTCCTTTCATACCGGGTTCATAACGCGGTGTTGGCTGGCAGACTCGTCCAACCTTCGATCGCCGTGAACGGAATGACGACGATGCGCTTGCACCGCTTGCACTTGAGCTCCAACCCTCGGCCACAGACTTTCGCAATCAGTTGCCCACATTCACAGCGCGTCTCGCGCAGGTCGGCTACAATCTGTGACGAAGAACGAGCCATGGTCTTCTCGGCTTCAATGAAATTGAGAACAATTATTAAAATCGACCGCGAGTCTAGACGATCCGCGACTATGCTGTCAATAGGCCTGCTTATCAAAGAATTATGCCGTATAATCCAATGTCATGAGAGGAGGAACCTGCTCATTCGGCTTTGGTGCCCTGATTGTCCTTCTCCAATCCTGTACGACTGAATTGGAGACGATTCCTGCGGCCGTGACGGTCGGCTCCAATGTAGCGGTAGGAAGGGCGATTGCCCTTTTAATAGGTGAGCGGCGGCGGATCTATGAGCCTGCAGTTCGGTCCTTTGAGATTCAGAACAGGCACACGAAAGAGCGGTATACGGTGCACGTCGAATCGGAAGACCAGCGGTTCATTCTCCCGATCGCGCCGGGGGATTATGAATTGATTCGCGTCCAAATCAATGAAGGGCCATTTCTTTCGATCGCGCAGCTTGGTTCAACCTTTTCTGTCGGCCATGATGCGGTCACGTATCTGGGCACATGGCGATTTGGAGTCGATTCCCCGAAATATGGCCGAATGCTTTCCGTTTCAATGGTGAGCGATGAAGAAGACCGTGCCGACGCTGCTGAAGCGGTCAAATTGCAATACCCCTCTCTGGATGACGGGGAGCTGACCACGGTCCTGCCTGCTCCCGCTGAGCTCCAGACTCGGCTCTACGAGGTCATGCCGTATCCCCGATATTCGCGCTACTTCCGGCGTCATTGGTGGTGATCTGTATAGCGCCATGATCTCGCCCATTGCCCGCAGGACTGCGCTCCTCCTGTGTCTCATGTTTGCCTCCCTGTCATTTCATGGTTCGCTCTCCTCTGCGTCAGGCCCGATCGTGGTCAAGCGGGTTCAGATGCACATGGGAACCCTGGTTTCCATCACCTCGGTCGCCGATACGCAAGAACAGGCGCAAGCTTCAGTCGAAAGTGGTTTCCGAGAGATCAAGCGGCTCGAACAGTTGCTGAGTACTTGGATTGCGGACAGTGAACTCACGCGGGTGAATCAGGCGGCTGGATCGACACCGGTCGTCGTGAGCCCTGATACGATAGAGTTGGTTTCTCGTTCCCTCGAAATCGCCAGGTTGACCGAAGGAGGGTTCAACATTGCAGTTGGCCCAGCTGTCGAAGCGTGGAGCGTAACGGAGCGTCAAGCGATTCCGACCAGCACGGAATTGGCCGCCATTAAACCGCTGACCGATTGGAAGGCCATCCGTCTGGATCCGAACGCCAAGACGATATTTCTTCCGCTGGCCGGCATGAGAATCGACGTCGGAGGGATCGGAAAGGGTTATGCGGCGGACCGGGCGGTCGAGGCCATGCGGAAGGCCGGCGCGAACGGCGGTGTGGTGGCATTATCTGGCGATATCAAGACCTTCGGACGTCTACCCGATGGGATGAAATTTCCCTTCGCGATTCAACATCCCCGTCGTGAAGGCGGTGTGCTGGCGGTCGTCGAATTGCAAGACGAAGCGATATCCACGGCGGGGGATTATGAGCGGTTTTTCGAGCGGGACGGAGTGCGCTATCACCATATTCTTGACCCGGTCTCGCTCCAGCCGGCTCGCGACTGTCAAAGTGTCACCGTGATCGCCAAGGAGGGCGTCTGGGCAGACGGTCTCGATACCGGGATTTTTGTGATGGGTCCGGTAAAGGGAATGTCGCTGATTGAACGGCTGGATGGAGTCGAAGCGATCATTGTCGACAGAGACGGGCGGGTCCACGTTTCTTCGGGGCTGCAGTCGCGCCTGCGATTTCCTGCTGACGGCGCACAAGAAGAGCGGCGATAAGGCAGAACGGCTCGGTCTGCGCCCGGCATCGCGCTTGTCGATCGCCTCACTGTGCCGGAGGTTACAGGCGAACGACTTCGAGGCTGACGTGCTGAAAACCGAGTCCTCGTATTTCATCCACGACTGTAACGAAACGCTCGAGGATCGTGACCTTGTCGGCTCGCACTACTACGGCTGAATCCAGCGGATGAACGCTCAGTGCAGACCGGAGACTTCCTTCCTCCACAGGACGGTCATTCAGGAAAAGCTTCCCCTCGGCAGTCATCGTAATCACGATCGGCACGTCCTTCCTGTCGCCCGTCTCTTTTGCTTTAGCCAAGTTGACCGGGATGTGTCCCATGCTGATGAACGTCGCGGTTGTCAGCACGATGACCAGGAGCACCAGCATGACATCAACCAAGGGAATCACGTTGATCTGATCGATTTCACGCTCCATGCATCACCTTGTAATGAGCGACCACTTCGGACACCTTCCGACGCAGGATGTTGTTCATGACCACACATGGTATGGCGACCATCAAACCTGCGGCCGTTGCCTTGAGCGCAAGGCTCAGTCCGATCATGATCGTATTGACGGCCATGGTTCCCGATGTTCCCATCGTATGGAACGTAAGCATGATCCCGAGCACGGTCCCCAGCAGGCCGATGTAGGGCGCGTTGGCGGCTACCGTGCCGATCACGACCAGTCGACGCGTGAGGGCGACCTCCAGCATTTGAGGCGACCGGAATTTGGTCAGATCGATCCGCCGGTAGAAGAGCCATCGCTCGATGGCAACGGCGACCGACCAGACGCTTAAGACGAGCAATAAACCGATAATGCCATAGTCGATGGCGTTCTTTAGCGCTTCCATCTGAGACTCCTTGTCTTTCTATCGATATTCCAGCCGAACGGGTTTCCGGCCAATCTGCCAGATCGAGAAAATGGCTGTCAATGAAGAATCAGGGAAGTGGTGCTATGGAGCCTGTCTGAAGAGGACGGTATGGGAGGCGAGCACGCGGAGTTCCACGGCTGTTCCTTCCTGATACACGCTTGTCGATCCTTGACTGCTGTGAACGATTTGACCCGACGGGAGGCGGACCGCGTAAAGATTCTCCGATCCTCTGAATTGACGCGAGAGCACGCGCGATGATGCCCCCCGTGCGGGGACGAGTTGGATATCATCGGGACGGATCATGACGACGACGTGGTCGCCTTCGGGACAACGAAGCGTGTTGGGAAACTCGCCCAATTCCGTCTGCACCATGCCGTTAGAAATGCTGCCTGGGATGAAATCCGCCTGGCCGACGAAGTCTGCGACGAATGGCGTGGCTGGCATGTGATAGATATTTTCCGGTGTGTCGAATTGCTCTAGTCGTCCCATGTTGAGCACGGCGACCCGATCCGCCATGGCGAACGCTTCGTCGTGATCATGGGTGACGAGAATCGTCGTCGTTTTCATCCGACGCAGGAGCGCGTGCAACTCTTGTCGCATCCGGCCCGCCATGTCGGGATCCAGGTTGCTGAAGGGTTCATCCAGAAGCAGGACCACAGGATTCTGAACGAGCGCTCTCGCAAGAGCCACCCGCTGCTGTTGGCCGCCTGAGAGTTCATGCGGATACCGACGTTCGAGTCCTTCCAGTCCGGTCAAGCGCAGCATATCGAGTACCCTGGCTTTGCGCTCGCCTCGAGTCAAATTCCGCAGGCCGAACCCGATATTGTCCTGGACACGCAGATGAGGGAACAGGGCGTATTCCTGGAACACCATCCCGACTCGGCGCTCCTCCGTTGGGATGATGACGTCGGGTGAAGAGACCAACCGGCCGGAGAGGAAAATGGTCCCTGAGACAACCGGCTCGAATCCGGCTATGGCGCGGAGAATTGTCGTTTTGCCGCAGCCAGACGGCCCAAGCAGGCAGAGGATCTCGCCCTCCCGCGCAGCGAGGCAGATGTCCTGGACTGCGGGTCGCCGGGGATCATAGGCGCACGACACGTCCCGCAATTCGAGCACTGAGGAGACGGGCGTGTACAGATCCGCTTGATACATTGTATCTCCTGCCGTGTTGGCCCCGACCCCGGACGTCACCTCTCGCACTCGGCTCATGTGGTTCGCCAATCCCTGGACAGCAGCAAGACCAAGGTGGGCAGGCCCAACAGTACAATGAGCAAGGCTGAAGGAGCGGCCAACTGAAAATACTCCTCACTCGCTTCCATCCAGACTCGTATGGCCAAGGTATCGAAACCGACCGGCCGTAAGAGGAGCGTCGCGGGCAATTCTTTCATGGTCTGAAGAAATATCAAGACCCAGGCGACAATGAACCCGTTGCGAATCAGCGGAAGCGTCACGCGCTGCCAGGTTTGTCGCACGCTGAGGCCAAGGGTTCGGCTGACCTCCTCGAGATTAGGTGTAATGTGCTGCAACGCGGGTTCGAGTGATTGGAGACCAGCGGGGAGAAAATGAATGACATACGCCACGATGAGGATGAGCACGGAGCCGTAGACGAAGGGAGCGACTTTCAAAAACAGCACCAGCACCGAAAGCGCGGCAACCGGACCAGGCAGCACATAGCCGGCGTACGCGGCCTGCAGGCAACCAAGATTCAGCCAGTTCGGACGTCGATTCGCGAGATAGGCCAGGGGCAATCCGATCGCCACGCCGACGGTTGCGGCGCAGCCGGCCAGGAAGGCGCTGTTCCAGAAGAAGCCATAAAATCGGTTGTCCAGTGTCGCTTGGGCTTCCGGAGACAGGCTCCACGTGACAAGCAAGAAGACCGGAGCGAGGAACGACGCGCCGACGATCGAGGCCAGGTACGCAGTGACGAGACTGTTCCGGACCCACCCCAAACGGCGGCGCTCAGGAAGTCGATACCGGCCGGCGGTCTGATAGAAGCGGCTGCGATGGCGGAACCACCGTTCTGTGACGAGAAAGAGCAGAGCGAGAAAGACGAGGAGAAGACTCAAAATGCTGGCCGCGGTGTTGTCGGATCGGCTGGTCATTTGCTGGAACACTGCATACGTCAAGGTTTGATACCGAAGCAATGAGACTGCGCCGAAATCCGAGACGACATACAAAATCACCAGCGCCAATCCCGCCGCGATCGACGGCCGCATCAACGGCAATGTCACGCGCCACAGCGTCGCAAGCCTGGAGACTCCACAAGCCCGCGACACTTCCTCGAAGGAGACGTTCATGCTGAGGAGCGCGCTTCGGCACAGGAGATAAATGAAGGGAAACGTATCCAACGTCATGACCACTGTCGCGCCCAGAAAGCTGTGAGGCGAGAAGATCCTCGCCTGCGGTCCGGCAATCTGATGCCACAGATGCTCGACAGGTCCGCCGAAGCCCAGCAGGTAGGAATAGACGTACGCTAAGACATAGGTCGGCATGGCCAACGGCAGGACCAGGGCCGCCTCCCAAA
>DASTSI010000111.1:0-7855 GCA_035760745.1 Nitrospira sp.
GGGCGGTCAGGCTCAATGCGAGCAGGCTGAGGATGAGTCCGAATGAAATGAGAAACTTTTGGCCGATCGAGAGGTGGCGAAACCACCCCGTGAAAGAGCGGTTCATGGCGCTACCGTATCATAGGACTTACGCGAGCACCAGATGAGCAGCCGGAACCATCGATCAGCTCCGAGCAGTTCCCCATCGTCGATGCATGAATCGTTCGGTGGGCGCGAAGAGCGATTTGTCCACAGCGAGGCCAATCAGAATGATGACAAGGATGACACCGATGACTTGATCCATCGCATGAAGCTCACGCCCCTAGTGCAGGAGCTGGCCCAGACCGAAGCCGCTGAGAATGGTGACGTAGATTTCGGCGGCCATCAGCGAGCGCCAGGCGAAGGCCCAGCCCTGCTTCATCCCGCTCAACAGGAAGGGGAGCGCCGCCGGAACCACGACGTGCGTCCACGTGTGCAGGCCAGTGGATCCCATCGTGCGGGCGGCGCGCCTGTAAATGGGCGGGATCGTCCGCACGCCGTTGTCCGTCGCGATGATCAAGGACCAGACGGTGCCCATGACCACCACGAACAGCATCGCGGCTTCGCTTTGGCCGAACCAGAGGAGGGCAAGAGGGACCCAACAGACGCTGGGCAGCGTCTGCAGTCCTAGCGCGAGAATGCCGATCGTGTCATGGCACCATCGAAACGACGCCGTCAAAAGACCAAGAGGAAGTCCCGCCAGAATGCCCAGCCCGTAGCCGATCAACAGCCTTCGGACCGTGACGAGCGTCGCTTCCCACAGTGTGCCGTCTTGGACGGCGCTGTTCAGGTACTCGAAGACGCTCATCGGAGAGGGGAGCAAAAGCGGGGACCAAATCTGCGCCTTCACGGCGACATGCCATGCGACAACCAGGCCGACAAAGAACAGGGACGCCGCCAACCACCTGCTGATCAACCGGCCACCTCCGATTGGACGTAGCCTTTCAACACGCGCGTGATCTCGGTCGCGTACCGGGCGAGGTCTACGCTGTTGATGTCACGCGGCCGGGGGAGCGGAATTCTGAATTCTTCGCGGATACGTCCGGGGTGGGGCGAGAAGAGGATGACGCGGTCTCCAAGACACACGGCTTCACGGACATTGTGAGTGACGAACACGATGGTCTTGCGGTGTTGGCTCCAGATGCGCTGAATGTCGCCATAGAGCTGCTCGCGCGTCAAGGCGTCCAAGGCTCCGAACGGCTCGTCCATCAAGAGCACGCTCGGATTCGGAGCCAGGGCCCGGGCGAGCGCGACCCGTTGCTTCATCCCGCCGGAGAGCTCGTGGACGTTGTTGTGCATGAAGCGCTTCAGTCCGACGAGTTCAAGGAAATACTCCGCTTTGTCCTGGCGCTCGACTGCGCTCAGGCCATTGCTCAGCTTCAATCCAAACAGGACGTTTCCGAGAACGGTGAGCCACGGAAAGAGCGCGGATTCCTGAAACATCATCAGCCGATGAGGGCCGGGTGCATCGATCGGTTTCCCGTCGGCCTGGACGGTGCCCCGGTCCGCGTGATCGAGGCCGGCTATAATATTGAGCAACGTCGATTTCCCGCAGCCGCTGGGGCCGACGAGGCAGACGAATTCGCCTTCCGCGATGCGGAGGGTGACGTCATCGAGGGCATGAACATGCAGCGAGCTGGTTTGAAACCATTTGGAGACATGTTCGAGCACCAGCTTTGCGGCTTGCGACTGCGCCGGCGGATGTTCGGGCTTCAGCATGTCATTTCACCTGTTCGATCAATCGGGACAGATCGGGCGCCGTGCGCATGAAACCGGCGCGTTGCGCATCCGCGACGAAATGCCGATACTCCTCGAGGGACGGTTCATTCGCGAGCACGATGCGCTTCCATGCTTGGGCAATGAGCTCCCCCGAAACTTGGGCCTTCGTTTCTTCGGCCAGTTCCTGCTTGATCATCTGTTTGGCATCTTCCGGATGAGCGAGAATCCACTCCGTCAATTCGCGATGTGCGCGCACGAACTTCGCCGCCAGCTCGCGCTTCTTTTTGAGAAATTTGACACCCGAGACCAGCACAGTGATGCTGTCCTTCGACTGTTCGACGAGCACTTTCCCGTCGGCATCCCGTTCCAACCGCGACACCCATGGTTCGACCGTCCAGACGGCGTCCAGCTTTTTGCTTTTAAACAGCGCGAGCTGGTCGGGATTCGGGGTCGGGATAATCGACGCGTCACCGCCGGTCTGCGTAATTTTCAAGCCGCCGTTTGCAAGCCAGGCGCGGCAGGCGATGTCCTGGGTGTTGCCGAGCTGTGGCGTCGCAATTAACTTTCCACGAAAATCCGACGGCTGTTTGAGCCCGGAGTCGGGTTGCACAACCAGGGCTGCCCCTCCGGCGGCGGCCGCGGCGACTATTCTAATCTCCTCGCCATTGGATTTTGTATAGGCATTCAAGGCGGGACTGGGACCCACATACGTCAGATCGATGGAATTGGCCAAAATGGCCTCCATGGCACTCGGACCGGCGTTATAGACATACCACTCGACCTTGATGCCGGAACCAAGCCGCTGCTCGAACCATCCTTTTCCGGTCCGTGACAGGTGGTGGGCGATAAGACCCTGCACATGCGTGACGTTGGGAAAATGGCCGACGCGGATGACCTCCTCTGCCAAGCCTTGGGACGGCAGCAGCACGAACAGCCAGCCGGCGACAACGAATCGCATTATAGACATCATCATCTGTTAATCCTTCCTAGACGGTGTGAGGGACGTCGTGCTCCAGCGCGGCCAGTGCGAGTAATGTCGTGGAATCCAAGAGCGGAAGCGCCACCTCCGCTTGAGGGATCAGCAAGGGCAGTTCGGTGCATCCCAGGATGACCGCGTCGGCCCCCCGCTCGGCCATCACCTCGATCATTTGTCGAACACAGGCGCGAGACTTCGCCGTGAAGCATCCGGCGATCAACTCGCTTCGAATGATCCGCTCGAGGCGGAACCGATCCTCGCGTTCCGGGATCAGCAGATCGATCCCACGACTCCATAGCCGGGAGCGATAAAAGGACCCCTGCAGTACCGCCATGGTGCCGAGGAGCCCGACACGGCGATACCCGCGCCGAGCTGCCTCGGCCGCCACCACCTCGGCGATGTGAAGCCAAGGGATCGGAGAGACGACGAACTCGAAGGCACGGTGCAGTGTGTTGTTCGGGCAGATGATCAAGTCGGCTCCGGCTTTCGCCAGGATTGCCGCCGATTCAGACATCAGCGCCGCCACCGCCCTCCAATCGTTCCGATCAACGCCCCGCAGGTAGGCTTGAAGGGGAAAAGCATGCATCGTTGCCTGCGGACCCGCAACGGGTTTCCGCCGTGCATCGGCTTCGTGAAAGAGGCTGCGGAAGCACATCGCCGCGCCTTCTGCCGTCCCCGCCACGATGCCGATATGCCGCCCCTGCCTCTCGGACTGAACGGCTGACAACGTGTCTTCTGACGTCATGTGATCATCTCCTTCTCCTGCCTCACACGTCGCTCAGCGTGGAACGGAGCCCGACGCGCCCGCGCGCTCCAGTCCCGGAAAGACGGGGAGCGAGGACAGCGCGTCGCGATAGCGAATGTACAGCTCTTCCCATTGGCCTGGCGAAAACCACCCGCCTCCCGAGCGGACTTTGACCAGGTATTCTTCGGGCTCGAAGGAGACGTTGAAGGAGGCCGACGCCTCCGGCACGTTCGGCATCCGGCGGTCGTACTTGCCGATGTCCGGACCCGGCCCGTGCCGGTCGTGAACTTCGCTGAGGCCTAGGATGAGGAGGGGATCGCGTACGGCCACCCATCCTGTGGTCGTTTCCTCTTCCCCCTGATCGGTTGCATGGCTGAGATGGAACGAGACGCGCTGATCCGGCGCAGCCTGTGCCAGTGCCTTGGAAAGCACCGGAGCGAGCAACAGGATTTCCTCGTTTCGAAATGCCCGCGTCCGGTCAGACTCTCCGGAAATCAGTCGGTGAATGAAGTTGCGTTGTTCCCAGACACGAATACTCCGCAGCAACGTGCCGACTTCCGTCGGAGTGAGGAACGCTGGGTGGGAGTTCGAACGACTCTCGGGATCCTGTTCCAGTTTCACCTGATTCAACCCGGACTGATAGATGACCTGTGACGGCAGCGGCGTTGGACTGGCGCAGGCGGTGAGCAACACCAGACCCGTCAAGCCCATGAACCGGGAGAGCAGTGCGAGCATCATTGAGCGATCGCCCTTCATGGTTTGACCCCCTCTCTCCGCACGGCCGCTTGCGCGACGGGGTCGAAGCCGTATTGTTGAAGCTGAGTTTGAACAAACGGAGACAGCAGGAACTGGATGAAGTCTCCGGCCCCCGAGATGTTCCTGGCGGTCCAGACGACGGCCACCCCGTAGCGGACGGGGTTGTGGGATTCGGCCGGGGCGGTGTCCAAGATACGGACCTGCCGTTCAGCAACCGCGTCGGTGCGATAGACGACCCCCACCTCGGCTTCACCCTTGGCGACCAAATCGAGTACGGCCGCCGAATGTTCCCCGTACACGTACTGCGACCGCAGCCGCGGTTCGAGCTTGTTGTATTTCAAAAACTGGACGGCGACCTTTCCTACGGACGACGTCTTCGGATCGCCGATCGCGATCCTGCGAACGGCCACCGACCTGAGTTCGTCGATGGACTGGATCGGAGCGGGAAGCACGTGGCCCGTGATGAGCACCAGCGGCGTTCCAGCGAAGACGCGGGCGGTTCCCTCGATGACCAGGCCTTTCTTCTCCAGTTGGTCGATTTCTTCGAACAAGGAGGGTAAGAACACGTCGACGGGCGCTCCTTCCTCGATCTGCCGGCGGAGCGTTTGCGACGGCCCGTAGATGACGCGGACGGCCAGTTCCGGATGTTCCGATTCGAAGACCGGAAGAATCTTGCGCAGGGCCTCCTTGAGGCTGTTCGCCGCGGCGATGGTGAAGGTTTCGGGCTGGGCCTCGACGCGTGTCGCCGCGACGAGCGTGAACAGCGCGGCCAGCCAGAGCAGGTGTTTTATTCTGCGATGCCGTGTTTCCATGACTGCCTCTCTTTCGTCGGTATTGGAGCGGTTAGAAATAGAATTGGTACTGGACGTTGATCCGGTTTTCGATGAGATCGCGGCCGAACCCAGGCAAGGTCGTGAAGGGTGCGCGATCGGGAGCGTCTCCGCCGCTGCCGATGGTGAAATTGGAATAGTCTATGATCAGACGATTGTTGTAGGTGCCGTCAAAGGAATAGTTGAGTGCAACGCCGAACTCCTTGATGAGATCGTGCGTCTGCCTGGTGGACGGATCGAAGATTCCATACCGGGCGGCAATTTCGAGCCTTCTTGGAATGACGAACTTGCCGACCTGCACGTACCATCCGTACGCCTGACCCAGCTCAACCTGGGGCCCGATCGGCTGCGTCGCCGGGTCGAAGGCGATCGTGCCGCTGTCATGGTTCCGCACGCGCTGGTGGCGGTAGTATCCTTCGGCCTGCAACGACCATCCCTGGTATTTGGCGATGAAGTCCGCTTCCCAGGTTTGAAAATCATAAATTCCGCCTCCCAAGAGTCTGCCGTTGAAGTTCTTGGCGACGGCCTGACGATACGCGCGGTCCACAATGTCCGAGCGGACGGAACTGAGGTAATTTTGCGCCGGTTCGTAGGCGTATCCGCCCGCGATGGCGATTTGGGGGACGCGAGACTGAAGAAGATCGCCCTGCCCGTATCCCGGATTTCCGCTGATCCGGTAAAGGAGGCGAGCCGTATACATCAATTCGCTGGTCAAGAAGCGCGTATCGTAATTGAAGGTCCGCCGCTGAGAGGCCGGCAGGCTGTTGTTATTCGGGAGCGCTTGGCTGACGGACGTCCCTTCCTTCGTCAAATTGGTGCCGGCTCCGTTCCAGATCCCGAAGGCATAGTTGAGCCGGTATTCATCCTCGTTGCTGAGAATCGCGATGCCGATGTCGCGGCGATTTTGGAGATTGGCTGAAAACGCACTCTGCACGATCATATTGTCGGCGAACGAATTCGTTGCGACCGAGGTGATCAGTGCTCGGTTGAACCAGACGACTTGTTGGCCGACCTGTACGGTCGCCCATGGAATATGCCAGGAGGCGACGTAGGCATCGAGCAACCTTCCCGTGCCGCTCGAGCCTTCTTGGTTCATTTCGCTTTGGTCGAACTGAATGGAAAAGTTGTAACGCAGGTCGGGATCAAAGGCATACCCCATGAACTGCAGACGAGACCGGGGAATCGTGAAGTCGGTTGCGTTGCTTTGTTGCCTGACCGCGCGGAACTCGACCTGACCTCCGAGAATTTCCATGTTTCGGGAATCGCCGATCCCCGCCCAAGCCGAATTATAGGTGTGGTAGCTATAGCGGGCCTGCGCCAAGAGCCGCATCTTCAGAAGGAATTTCTCGCCGACGCGGATGTTCAACCCGTTGTTGACGTCGATGCCGAAGTTGAGCCGGGATAGCCGCTCCTTGTTCTCAACGACTCGGAGGCCTTTGTCGTATTCCTCCTGCGTGATGATCCCCTTCTGGTAAAGATATTTCAGGCCGGGATCCTCGCCCGAATAATACTCCCACTTTCCGTCTCGCTTCACAAACTGCCCTTCCTCGACGGCCCGGGCGTCCATGACCGCCGCGAACAGCCCGATCACTTGCACCGTGATCACAAAGAACACACCGGAAATTCTCATGTCGCTCTTCCTCCAAGACATGAAAACTTCCGGTGGTCCGGTCAGTTTTCAACGGCAATGTGGTTGGCACAAAGCTCATGCCCCCCGATTTTTTATGTTGGGGGCATTGTGAGCGCCTCAACAGTGTCGCATCATGAATTCCTTCTCGTTCGGATCGATATCAAAACCGCAGCTTTTCCTTGCGTTCTATCTGTACGACCTTCGAGTCGTGGATAATGATCTCGACCGAGCCGAAGCGAATGCCTTTGACCGCGAGGCGAACCGCCTCCTCGATCTTCCGGGTTGAGTCCTGGTGAATGGGTTCGTTGGGTTGCATGCATTTCCCCCATGGGCACCACTAGCGCATAATCACTTTCTTTCCCTGATTCCAATACCATTGAAATGCGAAGTTGGGATAGAAGGCGTCGCGGGCGTTCTGTCCGGCTATCGTGACGAGGACACCCGCCGCGCCGACGATCGAGTCGGTGAGCCGCCACTGGAGCGCCGGTTCGATTCCGATCACCGTGGAGCCGCTCAGTGGACTCCGGTTGATGGCATGGCCGTCGGCTCGCCATGTCGTCGTATGGACGCTGATGAACTCCAGGTTGTAGGCAAAGCCGTGCTTGTCGTCGAGAAAATGCTCGAAGACTAAACGTGTGTTGATGATGTCCCCGACGTAGGTCGTGGTCCCGGCGTCGCTGCCCGGAGCGGAATACGTGTAGTAGACGCCTCCGCTGATGCGGAACGGTCGTACATTTTTTCGCATCGTAATCCCCTCCGTAAACCCCAGCTCGCCGAACCGAGTGGCGGGAAGCCGTCCCAGTGGAGCGAAGCCGCCAGGCGGCCGTTCCGTCCCGGTCCAGCGGCTCGTGGGAAGCACCACTTGCTGGTAAAGCGTCACAGAGGGCCGAAGGGTATCGGGATCCTGAACCATGGGCCGGTACTTCATGATCAGCGAGGTATCGCCCATGCCAGTGTCCGTCATCCAAGGCCCGCCCTTTCCGGCATTAAACGAAGCCGTGTCCTTCGACCAGAAGGAATTGACGGAGGAGGCGAGTCCGAGTTCCACGTGATTGGTGAGGCCGTAGGTCATCGTGACGAGAGGAGAGACGGAGTAGGTGTGTGTCGGTCCTCCCTTGGCATCGGTCGGGAAGGAGAGGGTGTTGCCGAAGCTCTTTTCGGAGACGGACGAGAAGAGGAAC
>DASTSI010000112.1:0-31564 GCA_035760745.1 Nitrospira sp.
TCGCTGGTCCCAATTACTCCAGACCGCCATGGTGTCATAGACGGGTTCGGTTCTGAATTTCGCCAGGTTGATGTCCACGGTTGGTTTCACCTGCTGAATCATCGATCGCTTCTTGAGGAACGGCAAGTCGAAACCAAGACCGTTGTGTGTGATGAACATAGAGGGGCGAGTCTGCCCCAGGCGGGTCCAAAACTGGCGCAAGAGTTCCCGCTCATTCGCTCCATACCAGGCGACTGCGCCCCGTGGCTCCATCTGATCGGAGAACTCCAGCAATCCGATACAGACGATCGCGCTGAATGTGCCGTCAAAGGCGGACTTGGCGTATTGCTCCTCTTCCAACCGCCGTCGCTCCGCCTCCGCGCCCGCCGTGAATAGGTCCAGTTCATCGCTGGTAATGATCGGTTCGGCAGCCGGTACCTTGCCCACCAGGCGCTCCCATTCTTGTCGTGGAGCTTGTATGGTCTCGATGTCGAGGACGACTTTCACGGACAATCGCTCAGCTTTGCTGTTGTAGGGCGTCGATAATGGGACGGTCGGCCGGTGGAAAGTCATAGCGGCCCAATTCGTCGGCCGACACCCATCGAAATTCGGCGCAGTCAATCGCACTCGGATGACCCCGCTCGATCGTACAGCGGAAGAAATGAAGTTCGACGACCTTTCCCGGATACTGATGGCGGATGACTTGGAAGGGAATCGGCACGTCTACCTCGATTTGTAACTCTTCAAAAAGTTCTCGCCGAAGACACTCTTCGAGGGTTTCGCCCGCTTCCCGCTTCCCTCCCGGGAATTCCCACAGGCCCGCCAAATGAACCCCCGGTTTGCGCCGTGCGATCAGGTAGCGGCCTTCTCGACAGATGAGCCCGGCCGCCACTTCGACGACAGTCATGGCGTGCAGCTCCGTTTGGAATCAAAGGGGTATGTTCGGCAAATGGTTTTCATCGGACAAGGTCGGCACATTGGGTTCCTTGCCGTGCAACAGGTTGCACCGAAGTCCATCAAGGCCTGATTGAAATCGTAACCCTTGCCGGGTGGGATCAGTGCTTCCGATAGGGCCCACAGTCTGGCCTTCTGTGCCTTGGGATCGCCTTTCGCAATGAATACTCGATGCAGAACGCGCATGACGTTCGTGTCGAGGATTGCCGCGTCCTCGTTGAAGGCGAAGGCGCGAATCGCCCCCGCGGTGTAACGCCCGATACCTTTAAATGCCAACAATTCCTCCGCCTCCCTCGGCAATTTTCCTCCGTACCGCGCCACTGTTTCGCAAGCGATGCTGTGCAACCGTTCGGGTCTGATGTTGTAGCCCAGCGGGTACCAGGTCGCTTTGACCTCCTTCAGCGGTGCTTCGGCCAGCTCCTCAAAACTCGGGTACCGTTCAAGGAACTCTTGGTATTTGGGAACCACCCGGTCCACCTGCGTCTGCTGCAACATCACTTCCGAGACGAGGATGTGGTACGGATCGGAAGTATTTCGCCAAGGGAGGTCCCGCCCGTTTGCCGCATACCAATTGAGGAGACGGCGTTGGAATCGCCGTCTCAGCGATGCGTCTGGCAAGGTGCGTCGTGACGGGGTTCGGCGACGAGGTGATCGTGTCAAAGTAGGCGGAATCTTCGAAGACGCCATAACAGCTCTCCAGCGTCGCGGCATTGTAGGGACACCCGGAGTCAAAATCAAACGAGGAGCGTCAACGAAATCTCGGCTGAAGCGTTCCGGTATTCTAAGAGGTCTGTGTGCCGGCTGGTCAACGGTCGGGAGGCGTGATACGGTGGATCCGACTGGGGGGAGAGTGAGAATGCGCGCGGCGATTGCCGTTTTGTCAGGAATCGGCGGCCAACGACTGGTCATGCTCATCGCTGGGCTGTCGGGTCTTATGTTATGGGCCTACCCTGTTCGCGCCGCGGATCCTCAGGTTCCGTGGGAATGTTCCAACTACAGTGAAGCAGCGCAGACCCGCTGCATGAACGCTTTTATCGAGCATCAACGCGAGCAGATCGAAAGACTCGAAGGTCAGCTCCAGGCGCAACGGGCGACAGTGGATCAACTCAAGAGCCAACTTGATCGTCAAACCGCGACGGCCACGGATTTGCAACAGCGGCTTGCGCAGCGGGCTCTACCTGCCCCGCCGAATCCCTACCTCTACAGTTACGTCTATCCACCTGTGGGATTGGGCATTTACCTCGGACGTCCATGGATCTACGGACCGCCCTTCTTCTATCATCCCTATTGGGGGCCCCGATTCTATGGACATTGGCGGCGCGGCTGGTAGCCAGCCGGTCCTCCCGTCTTTCCTTCCAGCCTCAGCATGACCACGACGGATGGGACCAAAGTTTCGGTATCCTTTGACAAATTGGGCAACCAATACTAGCTTGTCACTTACCGGAATCGTCATGGTCACCCGAAAGTTCAAGCGCTTTCCCGTTTCGATGCCCAGCACTCTCGTGCACCGGGATCAATTTCGTCATAAAGGATCGGTGCGGGACTTGTCTGCGAAGGGCTGCCGCGTCGAAAGTGTGATCAGTCCATTCACCGGCATGCAGGTCACCATGCTCCTTCACGTACCGGGTGAGGCCAAACCGATCATCATCGAGAACGCGGCGATTCGATGGTGCGGATCACAAGGGATCGGAATGGAGTTCCTCGTCGTCGCAAAGGCCGAGCAAGACCGTCTGGGGATCCTCATTCAGAAGCTTGAAAGGCAGCTCTCCTCGCAGTAAAGCTCGACGGGTTGCAATCGACAGCCTCCCTCTTTATCCTCAGGATGTGGATCTTTCCTCGTTGTCTCCCCAGCAATTTAAAGAACTCGTGCGCGGAATCGTGGATGATCGGCTCCGGGAACTAGTCGGCGATCCAGATCTCGGTATGCCGATGGGAGAATCGCTGAGGGCCCGCCTTAAAGATTCCCTCTTGGACGGACGGCGATTGTCCGGGGAAGAGATTGCGGAACAGCTCGGGCTGCATTGGTAAGGTGGCCTGGTACCGTCTCATATTCCACCCCCGCGTCGCGGACGACCTCAGAGGCATCGAGCATTCCTTGGCGCAGCGGCTGTTCGATAAGGCGAAATGGATTGCCTCCAACGTCGACAATCTGCGCCATGAACCGGTGGCGATGATCGATGTACCCGGAATCTCGAAGTATGCGGTCGGAGACTGGCGGATCTTCTATGTGGTGGATCGAGCTGAGCAGTTCGTGAATATTCTGGCCGTGGTTCCGCGAAGGTCGTTATCGAGTTAATCGCCACCCAATCGGCGCCCGCCGTTAGTTTCGAAACTCGGGTATGTTTGCGACATGGAGGGTTAACTCCCCTTTCGCCATGTCGTCGACGTATCGCCGGAGCGCCTCTTCCACAACGGGAAATGCGATGGAGTCCCAGGGGATTTCGCTCGGGCGGAACAGTCGAACCTCCAGACTCTCAGGTCCTGCCTCGAACTGTTTGACCTTCAGATCGCCCACGAAAACGATGTACACTTGACCGATGTGGGGAAGGCTCAGGACCGAATGAAGGGCAACGAGTGTGACGTCTGCCCGTGCTTCTTCCACCGTTTCCCGCACTGCCGCCTGTTCGGTGCTTTCTCCGAGTTCCATGAACCCCGCTGGGAAGGTCCACAAACCTGAGTTGGGCTCGATTGCTCGACGACACAGGAGAATGTGATCCTCCCATTGAGGTATGCAGCCCGCGACGATCTTGGGATTGTGATAATGAATGAGCTCGCACGAGCCGCACACGAATCGGGGTAGATTGTCGCCGGGGGGGATTTGCCTCTGAACGGGCTTGCCGCATGCAGTGCAGTAGTTCATAGACCGGCCGACCCCATGAATCGCGAGGCGTACCTCGGAGTCCCGGCGAAGTCCCTTGTCGCACCGAGATCCGGTTCCACCTGACCACCGAAGCCGAAGACTGAGGAAAATGGATAGCACAAAATACCGGTTCTTTGCACCCTGTCCACGCGGTCTTGAAACCGTCCTCCAGCAAGAGCTCCGGGGATTCGACATCCGATCGAGCGAAACGACCGAGGGCGGGGTCGGCTTTGATGGGCCCTGGCGGTTGCTCTATGACGTCAATCTGAAGAGCCGCATTGCAAGCCGTGTTCTCTGGGAAGTCGGAAGAGCGCACTATCTCACCGAAGACGACGTCTATCGAGCGGCATACGGATTGAATTGGACTGAATGGTTCACGCCATCCTCTACCATCAAGGTGACCGTCAGCGCTCGACATTGTCCCCTGAAAAGCGTTGATTTCGTGACGTTGCGCATCAAGGATGCCGTTTGCGACAAGTTCGTAAGCGTCTCCGGCCGGAGGCCGGATGTCGAGACCCGTACCCCGGACATTCGAATCAATGCCTTCTTCGATGCCACGTCGGTCCGGTTCTACCTCGATACGACAGGAGAACCGCTGTTCAAGCGCGGGTATCGAGTCGCACAGGTGGCAGCGCCGCTGCGTGAAAATCTGGCGGCCGGGCTCATCGCCTTGACCGGGTGGAAACACGACGAACCACTGGTCGATCCAATGTGCGGAAGCGGCACCATCCCGATCGAAGCGGCGCTCATGGCTCGAGCTATTCCCGCTGGAATAATGAGAACATTCGCGTTCGAAGGGTTGCTGCCTCACGACGCCGGCGTGTGGGGCCGAATTCGAGAGACGGCTTGGCAGGGACAGCATGACAGAGTCCCCTGCCGCATCGATGCGTCTGACCGCGATCCCGCCGCCGTGAAACTCGCCCAGCGGACTTTTCAAGGAGCCGGAGTCGGCGCGGATATTCGCCTTACACAGAGCGATTTCTTGTCGCTCGATCCCCCCGCTTCCCAGGGCCTGTTGCTCATGAACCCGCCGTATGGAGTCCGGCTCCGAAGTGGTGAGGCAATGGACGTGGTCTATCCGAAGATCGGCGATCATCTGAAGCAGCGGTGGAGCGGGTGGCGGGTGTACCTTTTCACGGCTGACGCGCGCGCATCCAAGCTGATCGGACTGGCTCCGTCGAAGCGGATTCCACTGTTCAATGGATCTCTGGAATGCCGGCTGTATGAGTTCAAGATCGTCAAAGGGGCCATGAGAAGCCGACCGCGAACGCCGGTTTCGGCGGGTCGTACGACGGAGCCGTGATGTTTCATCCCTTCCGATTCTTGTGGCCGCTCGCGCTTGTGCTCATCCTTCCCGGCTGCGTCCTTATCAAGGACTTCTTCGCCTGGTTGGGACCTCCCGCGACGGCGAAGCTGCGGAGTCCCATGCGGGATTCCTTGGTCGAGCGCCTCGCCCCTTTCGTTCGGCCGGACCTCGACCGCCTCGCGCCGGAACGCACGGGCAAAGCGGATCCAACGGCGGAGGGCGTGCCTGCCCGCTTCAAGAGGCGCCTCGTCCTGGATGCCCTCAAGCAGCCGTGGGACGGCCTCGCCAATCTCGAAGGACACGCTCTACTGCTCGCGGAATTGGCGGAGGGAGGAGCGGCGACACTCCCCGGTCTGCTCGATGTGCTTGAAGCCGGAATGGATCGTACCTCGACCTTCCATCGACCGATCCCCCTCCCGACCGGTATTCCGTCACAGGCATTCACCAATTTTTTGGTGGAGAGTCTTGCCGAAGCCTCCCAGCACCGGGACAAGGCTCTCAGTCATCTTTCCGAAGAGGAGCGGCACTTTCTCTTCCAGCATGCCGGCTCCCTCGTGAACCACTTCACGCCGCAGTCGTCGGATATCACCGAGGAGGCCCTGTCCAGAGCGAAGTCCGACCTCCGATTCATGGAGTTGCTCGAGGAGCACGTGGATTACTCCAATCTCATCGCGGCCGCGCAGGTTCTGGGGCGGCTGGCAAACGAGCGATGGCTGCAGCAGTTGTCTGGCTGGTTGACGCAGCCGCTCCCCCGCGCCAAAGTCCCGAACGGAATCACAGGGGATGTCCTGTACGCGGAAGAGACCTCCTACGGACTCATCGTCATCGGCGGCACCGGAGCCAATACGTATGAACTCGACCGTCGGTTCGGCCTGGTCATTGATCTTGGCGGCGATGATGTGTATCGCGGAATGATTGCCGCCTCGGCCGATGCCGACCAAGGCAATGGCGTTGTGATCGACGTGGCTGGAAATGACACATACATCAGCGGGCCGTTGGGGCTTGCCACCGGAAGGTTAGGAGTGGGTTTGTTGATCGACCAAGCCGGCGATGATGTCTATCAACTCGACGCGGGAGCCGGCGGGACCGGGTTCGGTGGGCTGGGGATTTTATTCGACGCAAAAGGCAACGATGTCTACATGGGCAGCCGCCTGTCGCAAGGGGCGGCCATCGGCGGATTGGGGCTGTTGTTCGACGCCGATGGCAATGATCGCCACACGAGCCACGGATTCGCGATCGGCTTCGGTGGCCCGTCCGGAGTCGGGGCCGTCGTCGATCTTCGGGGAGACGACCGGTACGAATGCGGGGAAAAGTACCCCAGCGCGTACAATCCGCACGACGCCCCGAGCGCCAAGCCCGGGGATCCGTTGTTCCAATACGATTGCTTCGGCCTCGGCACAGGAGCCGGCACGAGACTGCTCGCGAGGACGAACGATCCGGCGCTATACAACTTGGCCGGAGGATGGGGCGTGTTGATCGACGTAACGGGGCAGGATACGTACCGCAGCGCCAATTTTTCCCAAGCTCACGGCTACTTCTTCGGAGCCGGGGTATTGCTCGATCTGGATGGACAAGACGAGTACATCGGCGCTCGTTTCGGTCACGGATCAGCCGCTCACTATGGCGCATCCGTCTTTGTCGACCGGACAGGGGACGACCGCTACGGCTCGACCGGTCCCTTCTACAATGGGGGGGTGGCCTGGGACCATTCAGCGAGCGTGATGATCGACGGGGGAAAAGGCAGGGACGAATACCATTGGATGAAGAGTACCGGACTCGGAACCGCGGACTATTCGGGATGGGGGCTTTTCATCGAGGAAGGAGGCAATGACGTGTACCAGGTGAAGACTGGTCTTGGGCGAACGTCCGAGCGAGGCGTCGCCGGCTTCTTTGATCTCAATGGCAATGATCAGTACACTGTGCCGGCCGAAGCCCTCGGCATCCCGGAGGAGCAGCCGAAGGACCAGAGGACTATCTTGTATCCGAAAGGCGGGCTGTTCGTGGATCGTTAGAGCTCGCTAATTAGCAATCTTCTTGCCATTCCTGTGCGTTGTCCTTGACTTCACGTCTCAAGAACCTATCTGATTTACAACGTCAGCTTAGCCCACTCGAGAGACGGAGGACTTTTTCATGACCAACACGACCGTGACTGTGACCTTACCGGTCCTTCCGATTAAGCGCACCGTATTGTTTCCCGGCGTCGTGATGCCGGTGACCGTCGGCCGTGAACGGTCGGTCGCCGCCGTGAACGCGGCGTTGAAAACGGAAGACAAGACGATTTTGGTCGTGGCGCAGCGCGATGCCTCGACCGAAAACCCCACGCTCGAAGATCTCTATACCATCGGCACGAAGGCCGTCGTCAAGCAAATCGCTCGCTCCGAGGAAGGCAATATCCATGCGTTCGTGCAGGGCATCGAACGGGTCGCATTGCTCAAGGTCGATCAAACGACGCCGTTTCTCCTGGCGCAGGCCCGACGACTCGAATTGCCCGGAGACGTCGATCGCGAGGTCCAAGCGCTTCAGCGGGCGATCCAGGATCAGGTGACCGAGCTTTCCCGCAAGATCCAAGCGCCCGGCATCGACGAAGCGATCACCGCGTTTCGCAACGAGGACAATCCGGTGACCCTGGCCTACCGGGTGGCATCCTTGCTGAACCTCACGGTGAAGGAAGAGCAGTCGCTCCTCGAAAGCACATCGGCGCTCGAGTTGCTGCGGGCATTGTACGCGGCCTTGTCGAAGGAAATTCAAATCTTACAGCTTCGCGACAAGATTGCGAGCGAGACCCAGGCGAAGATCGGCAAGAATCAGCGGGAGTACGTCTTGCGTGAGCAGCTCAAGGCTATTCAGCAGGAGCTCGGCGAAGGAGATCAAGAGGAGAGCGAAGTCGCTCACCTCAAGAAGCAGATCGAAGAAGCGGATCTTCCGGAACACGTCAGAAAGGAAGTCGAGCGTGAGCTGGGGCGGCTGGCGAAGGTGCCGCCCACCTCGCCGGACCATCAAGTGCTCCGCACCTATTTGGAGCTCGTGCTCGAGCTTCCGTGGAAGAAGCGCTCCGAGGAGCATTTGGATCTGGGCAGAGTCCGGCAGGTGTTGGACGAGGACCACTATGGCATCAAGGAAGTGAAGGAGCGGATCGTGGAGCACCTGGCCGTCCTGAAGCTCAATCCGACGGCCAAAGCGCCCATTCTCTGCCTCGTCGGACCGCCGGGGGTAGGCAAGACCAGTCTGGGGCAATCGGTCGCGAGAGCGATGGGGAGAAGGTTCGAGCGATTCAGTCTCGGCGGGGTGCATGACGAAGCCGAGCTACGGGGACACCGGCGTACGTACGTGGGTGCCCTTCCCGGGCGGATTATTCAGGCGATGCGGCGAGCGGGCGTCAACAATCCGGTCCTCATGCTCGATGAAGTGGACAAGATGGGCAGGGATTTCCGGGGGGACCCGGCGGCGGCGTTGCTCGAAATCCTGGACCCTGCTCAGAACCATACCTTCAGGGATCACTATCTCGATCTTCCATTCGATCTCTCGAAGGTGTTCTTCATCACGACGGCCAATACATTGGATACGATCAGCCAGCCGCTGCTCGATCGTATGGAAGTCATCCGCGTCCAAGGCTACAGTGAACGGGAAAAAGCCGCCATTGCGCGCCGCTATCTGTGGCCGAGGCGATTGAAGGAAGCCGGGTTGGAGCCGGACCAGGTGAAGCTACCCGACGACGTGCTGGATCGCGTCATCAGCCGATACACGAGGGAGGCCGGCGTACGGCAGCTTGAACAGATGCTGGGACGGTTGACCCGGAAGGTGGCGCTGACCTTCGCGGAATTGCCCGAGGGACAGGAGCGGCCATCGATGACGATCGGTATCGACCGGCTCACCGAGTGGTTAGGCCCCGAGCGGTTCATGCCGGAGGAGGCCCGCAAGAATATCCCGGTGGGAGTGGCAACCGGCCTCGCCTGGACGCCGACCGGCGGAGATGTGCTCTACATCGAAACGACACTCTTGCCGGGCAGCCATGACTTGACGCTCACCGGACAGCTCGGAGATGTCATGCAGGAATCGGCGCGGGCTGCGAGAAGCTATCTGTGGTCTCATGCCGAAGACATGGGCCTCGATATTTCGCGGTTCAAGCGAAACGGCGTGCACATTCATGTGCCGTCCGGCGCAATACCGAAAGACGGACCCTCGGCCGGCATTACGATGGCGACGGCGCTGGCCTCCGCCTATGCGGGAAAGCCCGTGCGAAGCGATACGGCAATGACCGGGGAGATCAGCTTGAGCGGCTTGGTCCTCCCTGTCGGGGGCATCAAGGAAAAGGTATTGGCGGCCCACCGGGCGGGAGTCAAACGCATTATCCTGCCGAAAGCCAACGAGAAGGACTTGAAGGAGATCCCGGAGGAAGTCAGGGATGAATTATCGTTCATCCTGGTGGAGCGGATCGAAGAGGTGTTGCCTGCCGCCTTTGGGAAGGACGGGCATCGCATCGGAGATCAGGAACACTCCTTGACCGCGTCCGCGTGACGCAGGGAGCGGGGCCCGCCGGCCTCGCTCCCCTATTCTTGCGCCGCCTTCGATTCGTATGTAAGGATACCGGTCATCATCCGACCTAGAACTGGAGGATGGTATGCCGCAAAAGATCGAGATAGGGCCGATAGTCAAAGTCACCAAAACGGACGATGAATGGAAGAAGCTATTGAGTATGCAGGCCTATCGTGTGCTCCGGCAGCAGGATACGGAGCGGCCGTTTGTGAATCCCATGCACGAGAACCATGAACCCGGTATCTATTATTGTGCTGGCTGCGACCTCCCCGTCTATTCCTCAGAGCATAAATTCGACAGCGGCACGGGCTGGCCAAGCTTCTGGCAGCCGATCGATCCAAGAGTGGTCGAGACCACGACCGATTTCAAATTAATTTTCCCGCGCACGGAAGTCCACTGCGCGCGTTGCGAAGGCCATCACGGCCATGTCTTTAAGGACGGGCCCAAGCCGACCGGTCTGCGCTATTGCATCAATGGGGCGGCGCTCAAATTCGTTCCTGCCTGATCGAGCCGTTACCTGCATAACGGACGGCGCAGCTTCTCTCTGGTCGGCCGCTCGGTGTCCTGTTCGCCCCGCTACGTCAATTTGAGCCTGGGCGCTCAAGCGGATCTTTGGAACATTGTGGATTGCGCAATGCGTGCGAGACAGACTTGTTCACTGTGTGAAGTACGTCCAGACTTGAAAGACCACCCAAAGCATGGCCGCAATGGCCAGGACGAGTACCAATGTCGTTCCGCCGATGATTCCTGATACATAGAGCCAGTCCCCGCTCGTGGGGCGTGCCGGCTCCGCCGCAGCGTGCCTTAAGAGCGCGGCGTTTCTCGCGTGACTCCTGAACCATACCGAAAAGACATCGCCGACGATGGGCACGGCGCCGATCGCCCCATTGATGAGCAGATTGAGGCTCATTCTCGCGATGACGATGCGCGGCACCTCTAACCGCGCGGCCAGCGCGAGGATCGCAGTTCCGATCAGATTTGCCAGCACATCCCCGATGCCGGGAACCAGTCCTAGCAATGGATCGAGACCCAGATAGAGGGAGGTGCCGGGAATCCGAACGGTCGTGTCGAGTATCTTCGCGAGCAACTCGGCGGTCGCCACCATGGCTTCGCGTGGTGTCTCGCGTGGCATTGTTTAGCTGAAAAAGCGCCGGATGGCTTCTTCCGGGACACAGCCGACAAGAAGAGCGCCATCCGGTGAGACAATGAGTGGAACGCCGGCCTGGCCGGTGGCATGCCAGGCTTTTTCCCATTCGTGCGCGATCTGAATACTAGCGCTATCGCCGTCTGGCACCTTTCCAGCGAGCTCGGCCAAGACCGCCGCATCCGAAATGTCTCGTCCATCAACCCAAAAAGCCCGGTAGAGGTTGCCCACCAATGCGAGTCCTTGATCGCGATCCGGCCGCAGGATGCTGATCGCCGTTTCGATCGCCGGCCTCGTGTTCGGTTTTCCCTTTGGCAAGGCAATCGGCAGCCGCGGCGCCAGTCGTTGCACGATTGCTATCTCGTGCCGCAACTCGGCTTCCAGCGTTCCCTGCCAGGGTTTCATCGGGCGCGGCAAGTAGGGTGCATGTTGCACTCCCCGCCAGTCACATCGATCGAGCAGTTTCATGCCATGCAGCCGTTCGTGCAGGGCATAGCAGAACGGACAGTTGAAATCGCTATACAGGAGATACCGGGTCTTGCCGGCCGGAGCGCTGACCTGCATTCAGGAACCCTAACTCAGTCGGGATCGAAAATCCAATCGTCGTGACGCATCGTTCGCATGGCCGCCGTCTATGGATGAATCCCTGATGAGGTCTTGATCCAGCCTGATCCATTGTCGCCGGTTGAACCGCGATGATGTCCATCCCGCTCCTCCCCGCCTCGCTCTGCTCTGCTACACTGCTCTCATACCTTCCAGGCAACATCGAATGGAGGTGGCTCATGATTCCCGCGATGTACGCGGCTCTATCTGGAATGACCGGGTTCACCAAAAAAGTCGAGGTTACGGCGAACAATATTGCCAATGTGAATACCGACGGATTTAAGGGATCGCGTACCGAATTCGTGGAGGTTCCATCCGGAGGAATCCTGCCTGTGATCCAGCAGGACGATGCGAACGGCCCTGCCGTGTTGAGGGATTCGGTTTCGGGGCCGGTGCAGATTGCGCTCTCGAACGTGGATGCAGGTCAGGAAGCCGTGAACTTGATCGTCGCGCAGCGCGGTTTTGAAGCCAATCTAGAGACGCTCAGGACCGCCGAGGGCATGCTTGGCAGCGTCTTGGATATTCGAAAATGAGGTCCTGAACTTGCATAGCGTTACGCGCGGACGGTATGGTAAGACCCAGACATGCCGACCCCGCGCGTGCTGCTCCTGATCCCGCCTCTCACGCAGCTCAACACCCCCTATCCCTCGACGGCGTATTTGACCGGCTTTCTCCAGGCGCACGATGTTCCGTGCGAACAGCGGGATCTTGGTATTGAGATGGTGTTGCGCCTGTTCAGCCGAGCGGGACTCGAGCTCGTGTTCGATGAAGTGCGGAGAGCCGAGAAGGGCCTCCCTGCTGAAGCGCGCGCGATGCTGCGAGCCGAGCGCTCGTATGTGGAGATGATCGATCTCGTGGTGGAATTTCTCCAGGGCCGGAATCCTGGCTGTGCGAAGACATTGGCCACACCGGGAGGATTGCCTCGAGGACCTCGTTTCCGAGGGAGGACCAGGTTCCGCCGCTCCGTGTCGCTACAGGACCGAGCCAAGCAGTGCGCGACATTCTTCCTCGAGGACTTGAGCGATCTGATCCAGGCCGTGGTGTCTCCTCACTTCGGCCTCAGCCGCTATGCCGACCACCTCGCCAGCTCGGCTTCTTCGTTCGACGGCCTGCGCGACGCGCTGGCTCAGCCGCTCACGCTCCCCGATCACGTGCTGGTGGAGCAGCTGCGGCGGCACATCGATTCAGTCAGGCCGCAGCTCGTCGGGCTGTCAGTTCCCTTTCCGGGGAACTTGTATGGAGCGTTCCGCATCGCTCAGGAATTGAGAAGCTACGCGCCGGAGGTCAAGGTCGCGCTCGGAGGAGGTTACGTCAATACAGAGCTGCGGCGCGTCGCTGATCCCCGTGTCTTCGACTATGTCGATTACATCACGCTGGATGACGGGGAGCGGCCGCTGCTGTCGCTGGTTCAGCATCTGGCGGGCCAACGGTCTCATGAATCCCTGTGCCGCACCTTCTACCGATGCGATGGGCGGGTTCGGTTCGCCGATGCCCCGGCGGCCGAGAGTTTCTCCGTCGACGGAGTCGGCTGCCCGACTTACCGAGGCCTGAGGCTCGATCGATACTTGACCATCCTGGACAGTACGAATCCGATGCATCGGCTTTGGAGCGAGGGTCATTGGAATAAAGTGACCGTCGCGCACGGCTGTTACTGGAAACAATGCACCTTCTGCGACGTCGGCCTCGAGTATATCGGTCGTTATGAAATGACGCCCACCGATCGATTGATCCGGCAGATCGAGCAACTCATCGGAGAAACGGGACACCGAAATTTCCATTTCGTCGACGAAGCCGCTCCCCCGGCGGGCTTGAAAGCCCTGGCTCTTGGATTGCTGGAACGCGGCATCAAGATTCGCTGGTGGGGCAATATTCGGTTTGAAGAGGCCTTCACACCCGACCTGTGCCGTCTGTTGAGTGCCGCTGGGTGTATTGCCGTCACTGCCGGCCTCGAAGCGGCATCCGATCGCCTGCTCGAAAAAATGAAGAAGGGAATCACGGTCGACCAGACCGCGATGGTGGCCGCATCTTTTCGGGAGGCGGGCATCCTGGTTCACGCCTATCTGATGTACGGATTCCCGTCAGAAACCATCCAGGAAACGGTGGACTCGCTCGAACGGGTGCGACAGTTATTTGCCGCAGATCTCCTTCAGTCGGGCTTCTGGCATCGCTTTACGGCGACGGCTCATAGTCCGATCGGCCTCCATCCCGCGGCGCACGGGATTCGCGTGCTGGGACCCAAATTTCAAGGATTCGCAGAAAACGACTTGCGGCATCGAGATCCGCGAGGCCGTACGCCGGAATGGCTCGCCGAAGGCCTCCGTCGATCGATGCTGAACTTCATCGAGGGACGCGGTCTTACTATGGACGTCCGCCGATGGTTCGATCATCCCGCTCTGCCGCCGCGCGTGAGTCATTCCTGGGTCGATGGCTTGCTGCACGCTCGAAGATCCATAGATGATCCGAGCAAAGAACGGAGGCTGGTATGGATGGGTGAGCACGTCGAGCAGGAGGCCAGCGGTCGGAGTGTTCGGTTCGCGGTGTTCGCCAAACGACGACGGCGGAGCGTGACCTTACCGAAGGCTGAGGCTCTCTGGTTCGTGGACGTTCTTCGCCGGGCAACCCCTGCCGGCAAATCGACGAACAAGTATCCGAGGATTCGTGAGATTGCGGGCGATTTTCCCGGCGGGGAGAAACATTTTGCGGCTTTTATTGGGAGTTCCGCCTGGCGCACCGTCCGGGACGCCGGCCTGCTTCTGGTCTGACAGCCTTCCGATCGACCCCCCGGCGACAAGGCGGGACCGTCGTCTGACGGCTCCCGCCCTGTTCTGCCGATGTCAGGCTACTTGTTGGGCTGCGGAGTGTATCGGAGGTAGGGCTTTACGGTTTTGAAGCCTTTCGGGAAGAGCGTCTTCGCCTCCGCATCATTCACCGCCGGCGTAATGATACAGTCCTCTCCGTCTTTCCAATTGGCCGGCGTGGCGACTTTGTACTTCGAGGTCAATTGGAGTGAATCCGCGACTCTCAGCAATTCATCGAAGTTTCGCCCGCATGAAGCGGGATAGGTCAAGGTCAGCTTGATCTTCTTGTCCGGTCCGATGATGAAGACCGAGCGTACCGTCATGTTGTCGATCGCGTTCGGATGGATCATGTCGTACAAGCTGGCCACTTTCTTGTCCGGGTCGGCGATGATCGGATAGTTCATCGTCGTGTGCTGGGTCTCGTTGATGTCGTTGATCCAGCCCTTGTGCGAGTCGAGGGGATCAACGCTGATTGCAATGACTTTCACGTTGCGCTTCTTGAACTCCGGGACGATCTTCGCGACGGTACCCAGCTCCGTCGTACAAACCGGGGTAAAATCCTTAGGGTGTGAGAACAAAATGCCCCAGCTGTCGCCGAGCCATTGATGAAAGTTGATGGTTCCCTCGGTGGTTTCTGCCGTGAAGTTCGGCGCCTCATCTCCTAATCGTAATGCCATGGTGCCCTCCGTATGTCATAGATATGGATGAGTAGAATATGTCGCCATCTTCGGTACCGGTTACGATACTGTGCCGCCCAGGAGGACTGCAAGAGGCAACAGGGCTTAAGGTTTGATTCCAAAGATCCGACAAGGGGGAGGGCGTCTAAAGGAATACCATGGGAACGAACAAGGGGCGTTTACATCTCCGCATTCCAAACGATGCAATGTACCTGTTGCTTCGCGAAGGGTGCATCAAAGAGTTCAATGCGAAAAAGGCGTCCGGCGATGCCTGCGACTTGCGCGGCTGCGACCTGCGCGGGCTTGATCTTCGGGGTTTGGATGCGGAAGGTTTGGATTTGCGGGATTGCTACCTCCGGCAATCGGATCTGCGCGGGCTCGATCTCAGTAAGACCAATCTCGAGGGTGCCAGCATCAATGCCTGCAAAGTCTCTGGCGTCTTATTCCCTTCCGAACTGATCCCTTCGGAGATCGAGTTGTCTCTGCTGCATGGAACGCGGATGCGGTATGTAAGGGCTTAACCCAGGGTTCTTCCCCTCCTCGCCCGCACAAGCTTCTGCCCTGCCGTGACGGATAGGAGCGGTTGGGCCTAACACCTCCACGCGGCACCACACATGAGCTTCAATGGACCGCTGGTTTGTGAAATGTTCGTGTTTCGTCTACACTCCCCTCCCGAGACATTGAAAACGCGCCTTGACGGGACCATGCAAGACCAGCCACATATATGGCGAGCAACTTGTTGGAGGATCAGCAGGAACGGCTCAGGACAGCGAACTGTCTCACCATACGCGCCCGTAGCTCAGTTGGATAGAGCATCAGCCTTCTAAGCTGAGGGTCGCTGGTTCGATTCCAGCCGGGCGCACCACAATCAATGTTCTTAGTAATCCAAGTCCTCCTGTTCATCGCTCATGGAGACCGCCTTGTAGAGGGATGAGCCCGCCATGTTCAACCTTCTGAGGCCTTGACCGATCCTGACCTAACAACTGCTCCAATCGGTTCAAGCCGATTGCTTTTCGACAGTTTCGACATGAGGCGGAACCCACGGCGACCAAGGATACGGCGCGCTTCGGATTGCATCGGCCATCATGACTAGTTGAAGCATCACAGCACGTCCCGAAGGCACCTGATCTGTTCAAGCCCCATTCTTGCCTACCACTCGTTGGAGAAAGATGCTCAGGGCGTGCGTTCGTCCCCTCACCTTCCACTTCTTATAGACGCGATACAGATAATTGCGAACGGTCTTGTCACTCAGCCCGAGCAAAACCGCGATCTCTTTGTTTGTGAGTCCCCGCGCTAATAGTGCCAAAATCTTGTGCTCCTGAGGACTGGGGCAGGGAATGTCTGAACTGTCGTGATGACGAGACGACATGGTTGAAACTGGAATCGCGTCGACTAACTCGATCGGCGTGGCGGCTGGGCGAACGGAGCGGTGTAGAGGACTTTCATAAGACGGTGACCATAACATACATCAGGATAATGCCTTTCAGTGGACATACCGGGTACCGCTCTCCCGTCTACTGATTGCCAACACGTCAAAGGACCTATTAATGCACGACCCATCCCAAATCGGTGGGGCCAATCGTCCTAGGGCCGTTTGTTTCGCATTGCCTGCCGAGCCAGATTCCCTGTTCGCTGATGAAGACATGAGGCAGCAGAAGCTTAAGACACTGGAGGACAGGCCATATCCCAATTGAACGGGTCAAAGGCAGATGCCTCCCATTGAAGCAGGCGGCGAAGCATTCGACGAATTCAGAGGGTGCCGATGAAGTCAGGCGGCGCTCAGTCACATGAAGTAGACGGCAGTGAATGGTTCAGCTTGGCAAAGAAAAGAGGGATGAGGACGAGTAGTCGGGCGACTTCAGGAAAAGGGATTGGAGGCGAATGGTTCTTTATATGGTTGAATGCGGCGGCGAGAACAGCAACTCGCCTCTCCTATTCGGGCGTCGAAGAAATGCTCTCGTGCAGCGCATTCTTCATGGCCCTATAGATATCGCTGACCTCGGCTCCTTTCGTCAGCAGTGCCACAGCTCCAGCTCTTCGCATGGCGTTAAGCGATTCCCGATCAGCATTCACGGATAATCCAATGACAACCGTCGAGGCGTGGCGTTGTTTAATTCTTCGCGTCGCCTCGAGGCCGTTCATGCCCGGCATGTTTACATCCATGATGATCACATCCGGCATGAGCTGATCAGCAGCGACCACAGCTTCCTCGCCGTCTTCTGCTTCTCCCACGATTGCCACATCCGGATAATTCTCCAGTAGATTGCGCAATCCTCGCCTGACCATGGCATGATCGTCAACCAGTACCACTCGAACGTGGGCCTGTCTCCGCTCACGAAAACGGTCCGGAGGAACTTCCTGAAAGTTGGGACGCTGTTCGCCTGCTCGATCCTGTAGGTTCGGTTGGCTTGACGGCAAGACCGCAAGCGGCAGTTTCAATGTCGCCTCCGTCCCTTGGCCTAGGGCCGAACGGATTTCAAGCGAGCCGCCCAGAGCAGTCATACGCTCTCGGATGCTAAAGAGTCCGAATTTGGACGACACGTTCTTGCTGGAGTCCCCGGACAAGGTGGCCGTCGCGATGTCGAATCCCGTTCCTTCGTCCTGCACGTGAATGACAAGGTCCGTTTCAGCGACGTGTAGGCGTACCGTAGCACGGCCGGTCCCTGCGTATTTCGCCGCATTGATCAGCAGTTCACGCACCGACTGGAAGAGGAGAATATTGTGCGCCTCGGGTAGTGGGATGGAGTTTTGTTGGGTCTCGACGATGACGGTGAGGTTCATGTTCTCTTTCATCCAGTGGGCCAGCCATTTGATGGCAGCCATGATCCCGTGTTGGTGCAACACCGGAGGACTTAATTCCGCGACGAGCGATCGCGAATAGGCAAGTGCATTGCTGACCGCGCCATCCAGTTCCTTGAGCAGCGCTGGACCGGAGGGAATCCCATCCATCAGGCCTTTTGCATAGTTCAGTTTGAGCTTGCAGACCACGAGCAATTGCTGGAGATGGTCGTGCAATTGACTGGCGAACTGCTGCCGTTCTCGCTGTTCGGTGAGGGTCAGCTCCGTGGCCAATGCGCGAAGCTGATCCTGCGATTGCCGTAAGGCGGCCGTCCGCGACACGACCTCGCGCTCCAGTTCATGCGCAAAATTTTCCAGGCACACTTGAGCCTCTTTCCGATCCGTGATGTCGGTATGGACGCCAACCAGGCGTGCCGGTCTGCCCTCGTGATCTCGGACTAGCGTCCCTTGCCCGCTGATCCAGCGAAGACCTCCATTGGGATCGGTGATCCGGAATTCTTCCGCAAAATGCCCCTGGATGGCACTCGCCGCCAAGCTCCGTCGCACGCGTTCACGATCGTCCGGATGAATCAGCGAGCAGAGCCCATTCAATCCGGGCGGCACATCTTCACGTGCCGCTCCGAAGATCGCTGCATGCATCGCGTCCCATGATACCGTGTCGGTGGTGAGATCGATGGCCCAGGCGCTCATACGACCAGCCCCCAAAGCGGTTCGCAAGTGTTGCTCGCTTTCACGGACCATTGCTTCCGCTTCACGAAGGGCAGTCACGTCGGTGAGCGTGACCATGATGCGTTGCCAGTCAGCTTCTCGCTTCGGAGCGACGAGGGTGAAGAGGACGGAGAGTTCCTTCCCTTCCAGAGTTCGAAGGGGAGCCTGGGCCTGATAGATGTCTCGATTCTCCCATAAGGCCACCAGCTCCTCTACAAAGACCTCTATGGTTTCGGGAAGAAAGATGCGATCCAATGCGCCCAACAAGTCTGCTTTTGAGGTCGCCTTGAATAACTGCACCGAGTATTCGTTGACATCTTTGATGCGGACCTGTTCAACGGCTTTGGACACGATTTCCGGATGTCCGCTTAAATAGCCTCGCAGGTCGGTGACGCCTGTGGCTCGCAGTTCAACCAGGATGTCCCGGACGCCGCTCCAATCCTCCTCGAAAATGGACACGCCGACAGTTTCAAAAATGTATCGGTAGCGGTCCTGGTTGAAGCGAAGCTCCTCTTCAGCTCGTTTTTGTCTTGTCATGTTTGAAACCACGACCAGCAGACCAATGACTTCTCCCTGCTGATTGCGATGCGGCGTATAGGTTGCATGAATCCATCGCGTTCCACCGTGGCGGTACGGTAGTTCCATCTCATAATCAACCGCCTCACCGGCATAGGCACGATCAAGCCATGGTCGAATCAAGGTCCAGGCACTTTCGCCGACCAGCTCGCTGACGTGGAGGCCTGCAACCGCCTCCTTTGGCAGGCCAAACCAAGCGGCAAACGCATCATTGGGGGCGCGGTATCGCCGATGACGATCCAGATAAAAAAATCGTGCGGGCAAGCTCTCGCCGAGAAGGTCCATGGGCCCTTCGCGGTCGCGTACCGCCGGTGGGGCTTCATTCCGGAGCGGATTCTGCTCCCACTCCTCTTGTGCCGAGGCCTCAGCATGCCGATTGCTCATGAGGACCATCGAGACCCCCGTCCATCCCATGGCGAGGGCGGTTATGAACATGAGCCACTGAAGAATCGGGGAACGTGAATCGCGGATCTGGCTTTCAATCGCACGTTGAGTAAGGGGGGGACTGGGCGTTGGCGGCACCTCCTTGAGTTGTGATCGCGTGTTCCAGGTGAGTATTGGCGGCGGCTGTTGCAGTTCGTCCGTAAGCAGTGGCCTGACAACTTGTCTCTGCGACTGACCTGAAAAGGTGGTGTCGGTGTATGGTGGATCCTCGGCGCCCTGTGCAAATGTCCAGGCAAAAAGGCAGGCAGCGAGTGCCGCAAGAGTGGTTACGGACGAAGGGAAGAGGACTCTCAACCGTTTCATTGAGAATAATCGGCAATCCATGGGGAAGGCATTCTATGCCACTCTGAGAAGATGCTTCACTAGAGCTATCCTAGCAGCAATCAGGTGTATGGGTTATGCTTTCGACTTGTTCTGAGTTGACTGCTGAGTTGCTCCGTCTGCCATGACCAATGCATACCGGGCACAGCTAATACAGAGAAACGCGCAAAAGAGGGAAAGCGTTTACCACATCGACAGCCGTCAAGGCATGTACTGACGGAGGCGAATAGGTTTTGATGATCGTTCTGGGTCGGGTTGGCCATGTGCGGGTTGGCCATGTATTGGTTATAACCGCGCGGTAAATAAGTTAAATGGTAGGGTCACCTCGAGGAAGCCCCTCATTTTTTCGCTCTCTTTGAAATGTGCTCAGCTTTCAGACTGGACCCCGCTTCGAAGAACCCTTTTTGGATCCCGACCCCCACACCTACAGTCGCCAATGGCGTTTGCACTCATTTGCTGCGACTAGTGTTTATACCTGTAGTGCATCCACAGGCTTCGCCTTACGTTTGAGGGGTGCAGGATTGTCTGCTTCCCGATAGACCCCTTGTAATGCAGGCTTTCCTGAGTGTAGGTATCGATGGTTAGGTCTTGTGCCGTTTCAGCGATTCCTGAGTTGCCGGCCGCTCCATGCGCACATTACTCCGCCGATTTCGATGGCTCATCATCGTAGCAAGTGTGCTCCTCATCTATGCGCTTGTTGGGTTTTTCCTTGTTCCCTACGCCATCAAGTCGTTCGTGGTCCCGAAGATTGCCGAACAACTGAAACATCCCGTCTTGGTCCAGGACGTGGAGGTGAACCCGTTCTGGCTCTCGCTGAAACTGACGGGGTTCGAAATACGGGAGCCGGATCAGTCTCCGATGATTGGGTTCCAGGAATTGTTCATCGATTTCGAGACGATTTCGCTGATCCGGCAGGCCTATGTCTTTGAACGAATCCGCTTCGCGATGCCGTTCGTCTCAGCCCGGGTGATGCGTGACGGTCGGGTCAATCTTGCTCAACTGGTTCCCCCGCATGAGGTGGCTCCCCCTCAGGAACCGCCGAAGGAAAAGGCGCAATCCGGCATTCCGGCTGTGGAAATCGCCCATTTCGAGATCTACCAAGGAATTGTCGAGTTTCGTGACGAGTCAAAGTCCCGTCCGTTTAGCCTGGACATCGTGCCGATCGGCATCGTGCTCAAAAATTTCTATACCAGACCCGGCGGCGACAACACCTATGCCTTTGCGGCCGAACTCGGTAAAGATGAGATCATCGCATGGGAAGGCAAGGTGTCCATCGATCCGATTCGGTCCGACGGGGCCGTCAGAGTCGCGGGCTTAAAGCTTCCGGGCCTGTGGCAGTACGTAAGAGACCAATTTCGTTTTGAGATCACCGGGGGAACCCTGGCAGCCGAGGGTCGGTATCATCTCGATATGGCGGCTGCAACACCCGCCATCCAGCTCACAAAAGGGTTCCTGCATCTTGCCGACGTGGCCATCACCGAACCCGGAGTATTGGATCCGGTCATCACCATTCCTTCGTTCACCGTGGATGACGTCGAGGCGGACCTGTTAGAGCGAGCTGTATCGATCGCGGCGGTCGAGATTCGAGACGGCACGTGGAATGCCTGGCTGAATCCTGACCGAACATTGAACTACCAGAGCCTCTTTGCACCCGTGGACCGTCCCGCGGCAGAGTCGGATGCCGCCTCCTCCGAGTCAACTCCTGCCAAGCCCGCAACGAAACCGTGGTCGGTGTTAATCAAAGACATTGCTGTCGATCACCACGCCGTGCATTTTGAAGATCGGACGCTTGCCAAGACTGCTGTGACGGATATCACCGGGCTGACCGTTCACACGCAGGACGTGCACGTTCCGCTCCAAGGGAAAGTACCGGTGACGGTCGCTATGACGGTCAATGGAACGGGCCAGATCCATGTGGACGGAGAGATGGCGCTCAGCCCAATCGAGACGGATTTCACGGTGAGTCTCGCCGATGTGGCGATTCAACCCTATCAGCCGTACCTTGAGCGGTTTACCCGTGGCGTGGTGGAATCAGGAGCGATAGACGTGCATGGCAAGCTCCGTCTCGCGCTCCAACATCCCCAAAGTCCATTTTTGACCTTTCAGGGCAACCTCGGCGTCAAATCGCTTGCCGTTTCGGATGGCGAAGGGACCGAGGCGGTTTCATGGAAGCAATTTCACGTGCAAGGTATCGGGCTCTCGGTTGATCCGACGTCAGTCACAATCGACGAGGTGGCCCTGGAGCAACCTTCCATCCATGCGGTGCTGAGCCCAGACGGGCAGCTCAATCTCTCGCACCTCGTGTCGGCAGCGGCTCCTTCCAGCCCTGCGGCCGACAAGAAATCCCGCGAACCAAGCGCCAAGGCCCCGGCGCCGACGGCGGCCATCAAGACGGTCAAGCTGCTGAAGGGATCCGTGACGTTTCGGGACGAATCGATTGAGCCTCACGTCCGCGCAAGCATCGACGACCTGACCGGTACGATCAAAGGACTCTCCTCCAAAGAAATGGCGCGAGCCGACGTGGCGCTCTCCGCGAGAGTTAATCGCGCGGCGCCCATTAAAATCTCGGGGAAAATTAATCCCCTTACTGAGGACGCGTATACCGATTTGGCGGTGACCTTCGACAACGTGGATTTGACCCCGGCCACTCCGTACAGCGGAAAGTACGCCGGATATACGCTGCGAAAGGGGAAGCTCTTCCTTGACCTGGCGTACAAAGTGTCGAAGCGACATCTGGAGGCCGAAAACAAAGTCAAAATCGACCAACTGACGTTCGGAGACAAGACGGACAGCCCCGATGCAGTGGCCATTCCAGTGCCGCTCGCTGTGGCGCTCCTCAAAGATCGGCGGGGCGTCATCGATATCGATTTGCCGATCCGGGGAGATCTGAACGACCCGGACTTCAAATACGGCAAGGTGGTGATCTCGACGCTGCTCAATCTCCTGACCAAGTTGGTCGCCTCACCATTCGCCCTCGTCGGCAAACTCGTTCCTGGTGGCGGCTCGGGAGAGGATCTTCAATACATACAGTTTTCACCCGGTTCGTCGGAGATGTCGGACGCTGAGAAAAAGAAAGCCGGGACGTTAGGTGAAGCGCTTGGGGAACGTCCAGGTCTCCGTCTCGAGATTGTCGGCACGGCCGACCGCCGCCGCGATGCGGAGGTGCTGAATCAGCAGAAGCTTGCCGACGAGATACGGACCTTATGGATCAAAGAGCACGGAAACTCTTCGTCCGCCCGCGCCCTGTCACCGGAAGAAGAACAGCGGGTCATCCGGCAGCTGTACGACGCCCAGCGTGCTCACAACGCCTCTGCAACGGGCGCTTCTGCGCCAGCGGCCGCGCCGACGGTGGACGAGATGAAGCGGCAACTGGTCGCCGCCATGCCCGTGGACGAGGACGCCCTTCGGACACTGGCGCGGCAGCGAGCCGAAGGCATTCGCCTTGCGATCACGACCGAGGGGAAATTGAGCGACGACCGGATTTATATGCTGGAGCCGGAAATTTCAGAGTCCGATCACGACATGGTCCGAACCCAGCTCAACATCGGTGCGGTGCCATGAATCATCGGTTGTCCGATTCGCGCATCAATCGGCTAGGACGAGTGGACGGGCCGAGAGCAAGCGATTCGCCTGAAATGTCCTTGATCCTGTTCAGCGACTCAGCTGAAAAACATTCGGTAGGGTAGGCCTAGCAACGGCAGTTCTTTGAGGAGGGGCGGCCATGCGACGCGCAGAAACGACGATATGGTCGGGGCGAGAGGATTTGAACCTCCGACATCCTGCTCCCAAAGCAGGCGCGCTACCGGGCTGCGCTACGCCCCGACGCTGACGACGACGGATCAAGCTCAGATGACCGTTTCCCGCACGAATTCTCGAACCCGCGCGAAGGCTCTGGCCCTGTGGCTCACGCGGTTCTTCTCCTCCGCAGTCAATTCCGCCAAAGTTTTTCCCAACTCGGGAACCAAAAACACCGGATCATAACCGAACCCACGGTTGCCCGCCGGCCGTTCAGTGATCCGGCCTTCCAACGTCCCTTTTGCCACCTGAACGGCCGCGCTTGGAATGGCCAAGGCCGCGACGGTGATGAATCGAGCGGTACGTCGCTCCGCCGGGACATGCGATAATTCCGTCAATAATTTACGCCAATTGTCCTCGTAAGTCACATGGTCTCCCGCATAGCGAGCGGCATAGACTCCCGGCCGGCCGTCGAGCGCATCCACTTCCAACCCCGTGTCATCGGCGACGGAGGGCAGCCCCGTATAGTCCGCGACCGCTCGGGCTTTCTTCACCGCGTTGGCCTCGCAGGTGTCGCCGTCTTCCACCACGTCCGGCACGTCGGTAAATTCGTCCAACGTCTTGATCGTTATGCCGAGACCGGCCAAGAGGCCAGCCAATTCAGCCGCCTTGTCCCGATTGCGGGTCGCGAGAACCAGTTCGCGTATCATCGTGGAATTCAGTCGAGCGGGCCGATCAGATCGCGTTGCAACGCGGTCAACGTTTGTATGGCGGACCATCCGTGGGCCAAAAACCCGTCCATGTCCTGCTTGGCGAAGGGCGTACGTTCCGCTGTTCCTTGGATCTCGACGAACTGACCTCTCCCCGTCATGACAAGATTCATGTCGACGTCGGCCATCGAATCTTCGGTGTAGGCCAAGTCAACCAGAATCTCGCCGCCCACTTTTCCGACGCTGACGGCAGCCAGGTAGTCGCTCAAGGGACGTTTCTTGATCAGGCCGCGGGTTTTCAGGGCTGCCAGCGCATCGGCGAGAGCGATGAACGACCCCGTAATCGCCGCGGTTCGCGTCCCGCCGTCCGCCTGGATGACGTCGCAATCGATCCAAATCGATCGTTCGCCCATCTGATCCATGCCGGTGACGGCCCTCAAGGCGCGCCCGACGAGACGTTGGATCTCGAGAGTGCGTCCCCCCTGCTTGCCCTTCACTGCCTCACGAGGCGACCGTTCGTGTGTGGAGCGAGGAAGCATGGAATATTCTGCGGTCACCCACCCGCTGCCCTTGCCTTTCAGGAACGGCGGGACTTTTTCCTCCACTGAAGCCGTGCAAATGACCTTGGTGTCGCCCATTTCGATCAACACCGATCCTTCCGCATGCTTGATGAAGTGTCGAGTGACCTTGATGGGACGAAGTTGGTCCTTCCGTCTACCGTCTGCGCGAAGCATTCCGCTGGAAGCGTTCATAGCGTGTCCATTCCCCAGTTGCGATGGGGCGCATTATAGTGAACGACTTGTGAAATCGCAATGAAACCGCCGCGTCGTTCGCGCGCTGCACGTGATTCCGCTCGTGAAGCCGCGAAAGACGGTTGTACAAATCTGCATACGGGGCGCCCACTCTGTACCGCATTGACGGTCTTGTGCACCGGACCGAGCGGTGCGGCTACATGCAGGAAACCGAAATACTGCGCAACGCCATCTTCAGCCAGATTTCCGTTCTCGTCACGTCCACACGAATCCGTCGCGGGATTCCTGAAATAAGTGGCACAAAAGGTGCACCCGTTCTAGAGTGCTCTTGGCATCGCGAGGCAACACCGACAGAGGCTGCCTCTGATTTCTTCAAAAAGATACCAACAAAGATACCAACAATGTCCATGACACTGCTCCTCGATAAATCCAGTCAACACGCCCTGCTGGATCTCAAACGCCTGCTCATCGTCGACGACGAGGAGCCGATCAGGCGGCTGCTCGGGTATATGTTGCAATCGCACGGTTATGAGACGGTCCTCGCGTCCGATTCGAAAGAGGCGCGGCAGCGTTTGGAAGAGCAGGCCTTTGCGCTGCTCCTTTGCGACGTCAACATGCCGGGCGAGTCCGGCATGGATCTCGTCCGGAACGTGTTTTCGCAGTATCCTCATACGGCGGCGATAATGGTCACGGGGCTGGACAGCGCCGTATTGGCAAATGCGGCCCTCGACATGGGCGCATTTGGTTATGTGGTCAAGCCGTTCGAATCCAACGAAGTCCTCATCAACGTAACGAATGCCATCCGGCGGCGGCGGCTGGAAATCGAAAACAAGATCCATCGGGACAATCTCGAAGATATCGTCCGCACCCGCACAATGGCGTTACAGCAGGCGCTCGAGTGGCTGGAGCGAAGCGAGAAGGAGCTGCGTCTTTCACGCGAAGAAACGATTCAGCGCCTCGCCATCGCCGCGGAGTATCGGGACAGCGCGACCGCTCAGCACATTCAACGGATGAGCCACTATTGCGAGCTCCTCGCCCGTCGGTACGGCCTGTCCAGCGAGCGCTGCGATTTGATCCGGACGGCGAGTCCGATGCATGACATCGGGAAAATCGGCACGCCGGATCACGTGTTGCTCAAGCCGGGAAAATTCACGCAAGACGAGTTCAACGTGATCGCCCAGCACGCGGAAATCGGCTATCGGATCCTGGCCGGGTCCGACGCCGAGATCCTCAACGTCGCGGCGACGATCGCGTTGACTCACCATGAACGGTGGAACGGCAGCGGATACCCGCGCCAACTCAAGGGCGAGGCCATTCCCGTGGAGGGACGCATCGCGGCGATCGCCGATGCCTTCGATGCCCTCACGACGGCCCGGGTCTACAAGCCGGCATTCGCGTTTGATCATGCCGTCGATTTGATGAGCAAGCATCGCGGAGAGCATTTCGATCCGGAGTTGCTGGACGTGTTTCTCTCTTCACTGGCCGACATCAAACGGATCCACGAACAGTACGCCGACAAGCCTCCTCTGGGTTTCATCCGAGAGCCGGGATCCTGACATCGCTGGCCGTCGTGTCGCCTTCCTCCTGTGCCGCCCCGGGATCAACATAAGCGTCCAATCTGCTTCTCTGTTTTCTCCATTTCGTTGACCGTATTTTTTCTCGCCGATATACTCGGTTCCAACATCGTTCGCTGCAACGAAGGTCCCTGCGAACCGAAAGGATCGCCGCCCATGCCGAGGAAAACCGTTCCTGCAAAGCGAGCCGGAGTGAGCAGAAACTGGATTGCGTATTTGTGCGAGGCGCTCGTCACGTCTGGCTCCATGCCGACCTGGGAGGCCGCCACCTATTTGACCGAGAACCTTTTCGGGGAAAAGCCGAATCCGCGACTCTTGGGGACCAGCAATGCCTTCGAAGTGACCGCGCAATTCCTCCAGCGGCTGTATCATCCATTGGCCGATGCAGCGTCTCGGGAGATCAATCTCCCGGCTGGATCGATGCTGCATGTCTTCACGGACATCAGCCTCACCGGCAAGTCGGCTGTACTGGTCGTCTATTTCCCGGGCGGCAGCGGCGGGCAGCAACTGCTGATGCTGGATGCAGCCAAGGCGTGGGATCTGGTGTTCCTCGATTCCGACGAGTTCAACCGGTGGGCAGAAGAACGCTATCGCCGCCTGAAGGCCGCTCTCGTCGCCGCCATCGGCAAACCCAGCCGTCAGCCGCTGCTCGCGGAAGTCTCCTGACTGGGCCTTCCCGCTACAACGCGTCGTAGCCGAGATTCGGCGAGAGCCAGCGCTCCACGGTGCGCCGGTCCATGCCTTTTCGCCGGGCGTAGTCCTCGACCTGATCCACTCCGATCTTTCCCACCGCGAAATATTTGGCCTCAGGGTGAGAGAAATACCAGCCGCTCACCGACGCCGCCGGGATCATGGCGAAGCTGTCCGTCAGCGTGACCTGCGCCTGCGTTTCAACCCCCAAGAGGTCGAACAGCCGCCGTTTCTCGGTGTGATCCGGGCAAGCCGGATAACCGGGCGCCGGCCGGATCCCGCGGTACTTCTCCCGTATGAGCTGTTCGTTCGAAAGCTGCTCGCCCTTCGCATAGCCCCATTCTTCCCGCACCCTCTTGTGGAGGTATTCGGCAAAGGCCTCCGCCAAGCGGTCGGCGAGCGCCTTGGCCATGATCGAGTTGTAGTCGTCATGATCCCGGTCAAACCGTGCACACAGTTGCTCGAGCCCGAGACCGGCCGTCACCGCAAAGGCCCCGAGATAATCGGGACGGCCGGATTCTCTGGGAGCAACAAAATCGGCCAGCGCGAGATTTGGTTGACCGGCTGGCTTTTCCGACTGCTGGCGCAGGCAGCGAAGGGTCGTCAGGACATTGCGCCGAGATTCGTCACTGTACAGGTCGATGTCGTCTCCTGTGGAGGCGGCCGGAAAAAATCCATAGACCGCATTGGCGGTCAAAAGCTTGTCGCGGACGATCTCCTCGAGCAGTCGTCGGGCATCGTCGTACAACTCTTTCGCCTTGGGCCCGACGGCTGCGTCGTTGAAGATCGACGGATAGCGTCCCTTGAGCTCCCAAGTGTGAAAGAACGGCGACCAATCGATATACGGCACCAAGTCGACCAGCGGTTGCGCAGTGATGGTTTTCACGCCGAGAAATGAAGGGACGGGTATCGACTCCGCCGCCCAGTCCCAGGTGAACCGCCTGGCGCGGGCCTCCTCGATGGGCAACAAGACCTTGGTGCTCCGCTCGCGGTGGGCGAGCCGGATCCGCTCATAATCCTCGCGGATGTGCTTGACGAAGTCCGGTCTCTGCGCCTTGTTCCGGAGATTGCCGACCACTCCGACGGCGCGCGAGGCATCGAGCACGTGCACGACGGCCGGCTCGTACGCGGGCGCGATCTTCACCGCCGTATGCGCTTTGCTGGTGGTCGCCCCGCCGATCAAGAGCGGGACGCCGAAGCCCTCCCTGGTCATTTCCTTCGCGACATGGACCATCTCGTCGAGCGAGGGGGTGATCAAGCCGCTAAGCCCGATGATGTCCGCCTGATGTTCGCGGGCCGCGGCCAGGATCTTCTCGCACGGCACCATGACGCCCAGATCGATGACCTCATAGTTGTTGCAGCCCAGCACCACTCCGACGATGTTCTTGCCGATATCGTGGACGTCGCCTTTGACGGTGGCGAGCAGGACTTTTCCCTGAGCGCGGTAGTTGCCCATCCGTTTCTTCTCTTCCTCCATGAACGGCATGAGATAGGCCACCGCCTTCTTCATCACGCGGGCGCTCTTGACGACCTGGGGAAGGAACATCTTTCCTGATCCGAACAAGTCGCCGACGACGTTCATCCCGGCCATGAGCGGCCCTTCAATCACGGCAAGCGGCTTGGGATACTTTTGCCGCGCCTCCTCGGTATCCTGCTCGATGTAGTCGGTGACGCCTTTGATCAAGGCATGGGCCAATCGCTCCTCGACCGACCCCTTGCGCCATTCGTCGTCCTTTGCCGCCGCCTTCCCCTTCTGCTTGACGGTGTCGGCGTACGACACGAGTCGCTCGGTCGCGTCGGCCCGCCGGTTCAACAGCACATCTTCGACGAGCGCGAGCAGGTCCTTGGGGATCTCCTCATACACCGCAAGCTGACCGGCGTTGACGATTCCCATGTCGAGGCCGGCTTTGATGGCGTGGTACAGAAAGGCCGCATGCATTGCCTCCCTTACCACGGTGTTGCCCCGGAAGGAGAACGAAATATTGCTGATGCCGCCGCTCACTTTCGCGAGCAGCAGGTTGTGCTTGATCCAACGAGCGGCTTCGATGAACGCCACGGCATAGTCATTGTGCTCTTCGATGCCGGTGGCCACGGTCAAGACATTCGGATCGAAGATAATGTCCTGCGGCGGGAAGCCGACTTGTTCGGTCAGGATTTTATAGGATCGGGAGCAGATGTCCCGCTTTCGCTCGAGCGTATCGGCCTGGCCTCGCTCATCGAACGCCATCACGACGACGGCCGCCCCGTACCAGCGAATGAGGCGCGCCTGTTCGACGAATTTCTTCTCCCCTTCCTTGAGGCTGATGCTGTTGACGATGGCTTTGCCCTGAATGTTCTTGAGACCGGTCTCCAGCACCTCCCACTTCGAGCTGTCAACCATGACCGGTACTCGCGCGATGTCCGGTTCGGACGCGACGAGCCTCAGGAACGTCTCCATCGCCGCTTTGGAGTCCAGCATGGCTTCGTCCATGTTGACGTCGATGATCTGCGCTCCGCCCTCGACCTGTTGTCGCGCAACGGAAAGGGCGGCTTCATAATCGCCGGCGAGGATGAGTTTGGCGAAGGCGGGAGACCCTGTGACATTCGTGCGCTCGCCGATGTTGACGAAGTTCGAATCGGGCCTGAGCGTGAGCGCTTCGAGCCCGCTGAGCCGGGTATAGGGCTCCACGGCGGGAACTTTTCTGGGCTCGATGCCGCGCACGGCTTCCGCGATCAATTTGATATGTGCCGGAGTGGTGCCGCAACAACCGCCGACGATGTTCAACCAGCCGTTTTGCGCCCACTCACGTAGTTGCGGGGCAAGGCTGTCCGGGGTTTCAGGAAAGCCCGTGGGCAAGAGCGGGTTCGGCAGTCCGGCATTGGGATGCGCGCTGACGTAGACGGGCGCGATGGCCGACAGCTCCTCGATCAACGGCCGCATTTCCTTGGGCCCCAGGGCGCAGTTCATGCCCACGCTCAGCAAGGGAACGTGGGAGATCGAATTCCAAAAGGCCTCGACGGTCTGCCCGGTCACCCCCCGGTTGCTTCCCGCCTGTATAAACGTGACGGACGCCATCATCGGCACGCGCCGGCCGCCTTCCGCGAAGATCTGCTGAATGGCGAAGAAGGCCGCTTTGGCGTTCAGCGTATCGAAAATCGTTTCGACCAGAAGGAGATCGACCCCCCCGTCCAACAGACCCCGCACCTGGTCGCTGTAGGCGGCGACCAGCGCATCGTAGGTCGTCCCCCGGGCGGCGGGATTGTTGACGTCCGTGGAAATGGACGAGGTTCTGGTCGTCGGTCCGATGGCTCCCGCGACGAAGCAGCCCCGATCGGACTGGCGGGCCCTGAGTCTGCCCACTGCCCGCCTGGCGCATTCGGCGCCGGCCTTCGACAACTCGTAGCCCAACGCTTCCATCCGGTAGTCCGCAAGCGAGATGGCTTGCGAGTTGAACGTGTTCGTTTCGATGATATCCGCCCCGGCTTCGAGGTACTCGTAATGAATATCCTCGATGAGGCGCGGCTGGGTCAGATTCAACAGATCGTTGTGCCCCTTCACGTCCTTGGGCCAGTCCTTGAACCGCTCGCCCCGGAACGAGGCTTCATCCAGCTTGTACCGCTGGATCATCGTGCCCATTGCGCCGTCGAGGATCAGGATGCGTTGCCGAAGCAGTGTGTCGAGGGAATGCACGGTTTCCTCTACTGAAAGAAAAGTCTGGTCATTCTACTGGTTGCACCTGGCACCGGCAACCAATCTGCTGAACTGCGCCTTGACATCCGGACAGACCGCCGATACCATGGCTGAAAGCCGGAGAGAAACGTTGCTCCTGCCAAGGAAGTCACAGCGGCGTCGAAGTTTCCGCCTGGTGGTTGTTCTTGGGTTTCTCTTGTCCCTTCCCCTTCCGGTGGTTGCCGGTCCCTACTTCGAAGACGGATTCCTCGGTCTCACCCAGGCCGAACTTCATGAAAAACTGGGGATGCCTCAGGCGGTCCGCGACCGGAAGTCCGCGCTGCGGGTCTTTACATACTATGCCATCACGGATTGGGAGAAATACTTCCGGAAAGTGGTTTCGCCCGAAAACGGTGAAGACGTGTATACGTTCAAGCGGGACGGCGTCGATGTGCGCTATTCCTTCAGTTACGCGGTCGATCCCAACGACCAGAGCGAGAACCGCACCCTGTACGTCCGCCTTGTGGACATCGAGTTCTCACCTTCCGTACCGATCTCCCAGGTCCCTTCGTTGGTCCCGGAGTTCCATCCGTCGGAGGATGCCGCGTCCCCGGCGTTTCGGTCCAACATCTGGCTGCTGCTGTTCAAAGGCGTCTCGTCACCGGCAGCCCGCTTCATCGTGAAGGAGGCGAAGAAGGATCAACTCGACTGGACGCTGGCGTATCAGCTCTTTTCATTGCAGGGCTTGCCGG
>DASTSI010000113.1:0-4860 GCA_035760745.1 Nitrospira sp.
TGGCGGGGTCGGTCTCCGTCATTGTGACATACGGTAGCGAGAAGATCCAAGCCAGAGGTGTCTGACCCCATTGAATCGCCCTTCGAAGGTCCCGAGGACATCCACATCGTTGGCCGGAACGCGAGCAACACCCAGCCGGCCAAGACCCTAGCGATGCTGGTGAAGAAGAAAGGCGCTCCGGCACTGGTGCCGGTCAAGTAGGAATGAGGAGCCAGGCCAAAGGAGTATGCCCCCGCTGCTGCAGGCTACTGGATGGTTTCGATCAGCTCCACAACATGCATGGAGGCAACGGCGCCGAGCCAGAAAACGATGGCGAACACCGCGAGCGTCGCGAGAACGTGCAGAGCGAGCCATCGGCGCACCATGCGCGTCGCGGCGAGGAGCGTCGCTGCGAGCCCCGCTGCCGCGGTCGGAGCCGCTAGAACGAGAGCGAAGGAGCGCAGCCAGCGATGGAACGGGATGATCCCAGGGGTGAGCATGAACGCCACCCATCCCGCGAGCGCGATCGTCAGAACGAGCGGGCCGAGAATCCATACGCCATAAACGGCGCGCGGCGAACCGCGGCGCGCGAGAGCAATGGCGACCAGCGCGTACAGTGCGCCGATGCAAGGGAGCAGGTAGGGGAGCAGGCCGAAGAGCCGTACACCGAGCATACTGGTACGACGACTTCGGAGCACCCGCGGCAATCGATCGGTGGAGCAACGGACTCTTAATCCGTGGGTCGTGGGTTCAGAGGACCAGCCATTTTCGAACCTTCAACCTGATGATTAAGTGGAGTTGACCCACCGATACGGGTCAGGTCCGATCACGATTCATCAGTTGAACTTGACCAGGTCCTTGAAGATCAGTCGACCCCAGTTAGTTCCGCGCGTCTGCACGAGCAGTCCACCTTCAGAAAGCCCGCCAAGTTGGATCGGCGAGAAACCGAGATTTTCGGCAAGCACACCAATCTCCGCTGCGGCGCCGTCATCATCGCTCGCCAGGAACACGACTCTCCTGCCACCATGTACGGCCGGATCCTGTCCAAGGACGGCAGCGACCAGATGGTTGAAGCCCCTGACGAGTCTTCCACCAGTGAAGGCCTGCGCGACGACCTTGGAAGAAGACTGTCCTCCCAGTTCCTCTGGGGACACGCCGTAGGTATTGGTCACATCGACGATGGTCTTGCCCTCCCAGGAGGGCAGCGCCTTCGCGACATCCCGGTGCGACTCGAAGCGGACCGCCAGGAAAATGGTGTCCGCCTCGATCGCTTCCTCCAGTGTCTTGGGGATGATCGTGGGTCCGATCGCGGCCGCATCGGCCGCAAAGCTTTCCGGGTCGCGCGTGGTTGCAACGGATACTTCGATGCCGTTGCGGGCAAACGCCCTGGCAAGAGCGTGGCCGATCTTGCCGAAGCCGATAATTGCATAACTCATAATGTTTCTCCGATCCTGCGTTAGAACTGAAGTTTGAGAAGCGTGGTCGCACGACTGGCGAGGCCGGAGGCCAGCCACGGGACCGGGCCGGGGTCAGACCTGCGCCATGCCTCCATCGACGGCGAGATCCACGCCGGTGATGAAAGAACTTTCATCCGAGGCGAGGAACGTGACGGCAGCCGCGATTTCCTCTGGCTTGCCCCTGCGACCCATTGGGATCTGTGAAGCAAACTGTGCGGCCGCTTGCTCGGCTTGCTCGGGGGTAAGGCCCGTCGTTGTCTCTAAGGCGGGGGTCTCGATTGGTCCGGGGCTAATCGTATTCACCCGGATTTTGCGGTCTTTCAGCTCCAACGTCCAAGCGCGCGAGAAGTTGCGCACCGCCGCCTTACTCGCGGCGTAGGCGCTGAACCCTGGCACACCCAACACGTTCGAGACCGAAGAGTTCAGGATGATCGAACCGCCGTCTTTAAAGAGGGGAAGGGCCTTCTGCACTGTAAAGAACAGCCCCTTCACGTTCACGTCGAAGGTCTGGTCAAAATGGGCCTCAGTAGCGACCGCGAGCGGTCCTATTGTCCCCGCGCCCGCGTTCGCGAAGAGAATGTCGATGTGACCGTGTTTCTCTTTCACGACGGCATAGAGCCGGTCCAGATCTTCCAGGCGCGAGACGTCACCCACGACCGTCGTCACGTTTCCCTTGATGAAGGCCGCGGCCTCCTTCAGCTCTTTCTCCCGTCGCCCAGTGATCACGACGTGCGCACCTTCGTCCACGAAGCGCTTGGCAGTGGCCAGGCCAATCCCGCTGCTTCCGCCCGTGATGACTGCTGTCTTTCCATTCAGGTTGGTCATGCCATGGATCCTTCGTTGAAGTTGCACAAGTATCCCGGCATAATTACCTTATGACAAGTATGCACCTTTTGGTAAGTACCTACAAACGACTATGCCTCCTCAAAACTGCGGTATCGGTTTCTCCTGCGGGCTCGACGCCACGCTCCACCTCATCTCGGGGAAGTGGAAGCCGCTGATCCTGTTCTTCCTGCGCGACGGCGCGAAGCGCTACGGTGAGCTCAAGCGCTCAGTCGGGGGCGTCAGCGACAAGGTGCTGATCCAGCAACTGAAGGATCTGGAGGCGCATGCCGTGCTGGCGCGGACCGACTACAAGGAAGTTCCGCCGCGTGTGGATTACGCGCTGACCCCGCTCGGTCGCAGCCTGGCCGACGCGCTCGTCCCGCTGTGCATCTGGGGAAACGAGAACATGGCGGAAGTGACAAGCATCTTCGCCGAGCGGCGGCGGGCAAGCTGATCGGTCAGGGTGCCGGCGGGCATCAAGAGGGCGGCAAAGGCAGAGAGGACGCTGTCGGGGCATGCGTCACCGCGCGCGGCGCTGAGCTCAGCGAGGAGCCGCTTCGCGGCATTTCGACACATGGGAGCAACTTCGCGTACCGTCTCCACGTCGAAGCCGTCCCACGCGTCGACCCGTTGCAGCAATCGCCGCAGCTCGAGCGCGGGTAACCCGAACAGGATGTCCGTAGAGCGAATGCGCATTCAGTAGGTAGCCAGCTCTGCGAGCGGAACTCCGAGGCTCGACGCCAATATCTCGAGAGTCCTGGCGTGCGGCCGACTGATCTCGTTGCGCTCGATCCGGGCGATCTCCTTCTCCGTGACCCCCGGGAAATCACGCCGCGAAAGTCCTTTCTGCAGCCTCAGACGCCTGACGGATGCGCCGAAGGAGGAATCCTCGTACAGAGCGCGCTTCCTGGAGCGGCGTCGATACTCCGGATCGAACTCGTAGAGAATTGCGTCAGCCGAAGCTTCGAATGCGCCCAGCTTGACGGTCTGTCCAAAGTCGGTCACCTCGAACGAATCCGGATCGGCGGTTGCCTTCGACGACTTGTTCCTGAACCATGGCAGCGGAACGACGAGCGGCTCGACACTTCCGCGGTAGAGCAGAACGGCACCACGTTCCTCGTCAACGGCTCCGCCGATGAAAAGGTCTGCCCTGCCGGGCGAAGTGAGAACTTCCATGAGCTCATCGAGCTCGAGAAGCCTGAAGTGATCAGTGGCAGATACGACGTGACGAAACAGAGCAGTGAGAAAGTGATGTGTGACCTCCCGCATCTCGCCCAGAACAACCAGCCGCTGTTCTCCTCTCGCGACAGGGGCCGCCCTCACGAGGGGGGCAAGTGATTCGAGGTTGGGAGCCACCCAGACAGCATGCTTGTTGGCGGCCTTGAATTCGTCGATCAGAGCCTGCTTGCCCCGGATACGATACACCGCGTCCTCCTCTGCCACCCGTGCAGAGGGCAGCCGGTGACCCGGGGCCGACACGATGTAGAGGCGTGGGGACTTGTGCCGCTCCTCCTCGAGAGCCTCATTCGGGGGCACGAGGCTTCGCTTCTTTCCACGCGATCCTCTGCCGGCTGCGCTAGACGTCTTCACTCTCATTGGACTTCACCGGATTTTCCGGATAGAGGCGATCCCACACTGCCGCAAACTCCTCGATTCGCTCCTCGAGGTTCCCGACCAACCCTCTGGGGACATCTCGTTCCGGGGGGTCATCATCCAGGAAGGCCCTCTCCCTGAGTCCGAAGCGCCAGCTCCTCGTCTTGTAGAGAAGCGTCACGTGGGGCGGCTCTACGCGCTCCCTGTCGCGGATCTTGAGCCGCCAGCCGCGCCCCGCCCACGGAGCTGGCACCACAAACTCTTGCGCCATGATGGTTTCTCATCGGGATCCTTCCTGTACGAGACAAAATTAATGTCCCATTCCAAGAAATACAAGAATAGGACATTTTGCACCTGATTGCGGTAGTTTGACACAGGCTGGGTCAGCTGAGGAGCGGCCCAGTCCGCTCCGAACGAAACAGTTCCCGCGAATATCGAAATACAGCAGATCGGGCGTGGAGTCGCGCTTCAAGCTCCACCGCGAGAAGAAGGATCGAGCCCGAACTGCCCCGCGACGACAGGGAACTCAAAATTCCCGACGCGACCACCTGTCGTAGAGGAACGGACTGTTAATCCGTGGGTCGATCGAGCTCGGACGTCCGGCCGTAATCGAACCTACAACCTAATGATTAAGAGTCATTTGCTCCGGACCAGCCGCGCCGCGGCACGGGTACGGACAGCCCGGCCACCAGCGGTCGGGATTGAACCGACGACCGCTCGATTACGAATCGAGTGCTCTCCTGATCCAGAGTCAGGAGAGTCCGTTTTCGTTCGTGAAATGAAGACCGACCCCCGAAATCGGCTCAAACCGCCGGCCTCACGCCTGATAAGCGTGCGCTCTTAACCCACACGCCTGGAAAGCGTGCGCCGTAAGAAGCGCGCCCTGTGAAGCAAACAACGTCGTCCCCGCGAAAGCGGGGACCCATGTTCGGTTGAGCAACAGGGGTCCCCGCTTTCGCGGGGACGACGTTTGAGTCCCCCGCCACGTTCAACATATAGCCCACCC
>DASTSI010000114.1:0-17677 GCA_035760745.1 Nitrospira sp.
CAGCGCCGAAGGTGAAGAGGTGCTGTCTAGGCTGGATCGAGTCGGCATCATGACGACGCAGGTCAGCGAATTGGTCGCGATGGCGGCCAAACCACCGGCTGGCACCGAAGAGCAGGACAGCGACAGGCGGCATCAAACGCAGATCGTGGAGCTCAAGGCCGTCGGGCCCGGATACCCCTTCTATGGGACACTGGTGTTGGACCCGCCGGTGCCGTTGGACCGCCTGCTCCATCCCGGCCCCGAGACGTGCGGCGCCGCCCCCTGTTTGGGAGCCGTGGTGCAGGAATCGCTGCTGATCCGGATGGGTTTGGCGCTTGGGCAACGCGTGAACATCGGCCAAGCGACGTTTGTCTTGACCGGTCTTGTGCGGCTTGAGCCGGACCGCATGGCGAATGCATTCAGCCTCGGCCCGCGCGTCATGATATCTCGTGAAGGGTTGAAGGCGGCCGAACTGGTGAAACCCGGAAGCCGCGTGCGCGAGCGTCGCCTGCTGAAGCTGCCGGAAGGAATGCCGTTCGAGACCGTCCGCACCGAGATGAAGGAACGGCTCTCATCCGATGCGGTCCGCGTGTCGGGATACCGCGATGCTCAACCGCAGCTGAAACGATTTCTCGATCAGCTCTCGCGCTATTTGGGCCTCATCGGCCTGACCGCCCTCTTCATCGGAGGGATCGGTGTGGCGATGTCGATCCATGCCTTCGTGCGGGACAAAGTCCGCACCATTGCCATCCTGAAAACGTTGGGGGCCGACACCGCCACGGTGGTCCGAACCTACGTCGTTCAAGCGCTCGGCCTTGGCGTCGTGGGAAGCGTCGCGGGCATGGCGGGGGGGATCATTCTTCAACTCGTGCTCCCGCCTCTCTTGACCGATGTCTTCTCGGCCGAAATCCTGAATCAGCTCGGCGTCTCAGCGGAGCTGTCCTCCGTGTCGGTATGGCCGCTCGTCAAAGGCGGATTACTGGGTCTGCTCGCCACGCTGTTGTTCAGCATGTGGCCGCTCCTCGGAATTCGGACGATCAAACCCGCCGCGATTTTTCGCCAGGAAGTGGAAGCCGCGCCCACCGAAGCGGCGTCCCGATGGAAGCGATGGAGGCCCCGGGACCCGGCGCAGGTGTTCACGGCCTTGCTGTTGCTCATTGGATTGGGAGGGCTCTCGATCTGGCAAGCCGGAGCATGGAAGATCGGACTGCTCTTCATCGCGGGACTGTCTCTCGCCGTGCTCGTCCTGTTCGGATGCGCCACGCTCGTAACCTCAGCGCTGGCTCGGTTGCCCAAGCCCCGCTCGCTCGCGCTGCATTATGCGGTTAGTAACGTCGTTCGGCCCGGCGGCCAGACGGCCGGCATTCTGCTCGCGATCGGCCTGGCGGTGACGATCATCATCACGGTGTCGCTCGTCGAACGAGCCCTCCTGCGCCAAGTGGCCGAGACGCGTCCGATTGATGCGCCGACCTTTTTCTTTATCGACATCCAGCCCGACCAGAAGAGCGACTTTGTCAGGGTGGTCGACCAGCACACGGGAGGCGTGAAGCCCGAACTGATTCCCGTCGTACGTTCGCGCCTGCACGCCATCGACGGTGAATCCGTGCGCGTCGAGGAGGATCAGGACGAAAGCGAGCGAGGGCGGGAGGAGAACAACGACGCGCGGCAGCGACAGTGGTACCGTTCCCGCGAGTACGTGCTCACCTATTTGGACCGGCTCCCGAAGGGAAATGAAATTCTCGACGGCCGTTGGTGGAGCCCGGAGCAAGCGGCACAAAGGCCGCTCCTCTCGGTGGAGGAGGAGGCCGCCAGGGCCATGCAGTTGCGGCTCGGATCGCTGGTGGAATTCGATATTCAGGGCACGACGGTGGCCGCTGAGGTGGCCAGCATCCGCAAGGTCGATTGGGGAAGTTTCTCCACGAACTTTTATATGATTCTGTCGCCAGGATCGTTGGAAGGCGCGCCCCTCACGTACATCGCGACGATTCATGTACCGCCGTCTCAGGAGGTGCCGATTCAGCAAGCGGTCGTCGCCGCCTTCCCGAACGTCAGTGCGATCCACGTGGGGGACGTGATCGAGAATTTCGGACGCGTGCTCGACCGACTCTCACTGGCGCTACGTGCGGTCGCACTGTTTTGCCTGCTGGCTGCCGGAGTGGTGATGGCCGCGGCCCTGGCTGCCACCCGTTACAGGCGCTTGTATGAATCGGTGATTTTCAAAACCATGGGCGCCACGCGATCGTTGCTTGCAGGGATCTTTGCCGCAGAGTACATCATGCTGGGGTTCGTGGGAGGCACCGTTGCGGCCGCATTGTCGGCCGCATTGTCGTGGCTCGTGCTCCGGTACATCTTCGACCTTTCGTGGACGATCGAGCCAATCGTGCTCTTGTCCGGTCTCCTGCTGACCATCGCGGTGACGCTGACTGTCGGATGTCTCAGCACGTTTCGGCTGTTGGGGGAGCGACCGCTCACGATTCTCCGCCGGGAGTAGCTCGTCCATGGTCCCAGTTCAAAAAGATCCATCAGCGATCCCTACACGGCGGTCAACTCACGAAACCGGCAGACGAGACCCGGACCCGCTGTACGATTCGAGATAGGCGCGAAGGTCCGCTTCACGCCGCTGTTTGAAACTCACGACGATCCGCAGTTGCTCGAGATACTGCTCGAGCGTTTTCCCTCCCAAATCAATCTGGCGGGATGCGAAAAAGTCCCGGACTTCCTGTTCGAGCTCCGCCGACGCCAGGCCGGTGATCCCGCCGCACATTCGCCGTAGTCCCTGCTTGGGAAAGAGCCGGTCCATCCGATCCCAGTTTGACTTGACGAAGTTCCAGCCGACTCGCCTGCCGTAGACGTTACTCATCACTGCGCTGACAATGAACGGCGCATCTTGCACCCGGATTTCCCCATTGAGCGTTTTCTCCAAGGTCCTCTCGAGCAGGGATTCCTCTCGAAACGCGGCGAGTGCAAAGAGATAGCGGCGTTCTTCCTGCGGCGTCTGCGCCTTTTGGAACCGCTCTGTGAATTCTTCGTAGCGGGCTGCATCGCCGGTAAACGCCAAGATCGAGACCAGCGCCGGGACCAAATTCGGGTCCACCGCGGCGGCATCCTTCATCGCGGCTCTATACAGTTCTTCCGCGTGCCGCTGCACGTTGGGATCGTTTCCCAACTTTCCGGAAGCTGCGATCACTTCACTTCGCAACTGTCGGGTCAGGTGGCTTTCACCTGACTTCGGAGACCAGCCGAGTTCCTTCACCACCGGGCCGACGCGATCACGCACCAGGTGTTCCAGCCCCGGCCGGTGAGCGGGCTCGGTGATGCGATTCAAGAACGCAAACGAGTCGATCAAGACCGCCCAGACATTCTTGTCCCGGTCGCCGGCGAAGCGGCTCGTGAAATCCAGATAGTCCGACAGCGGCATCAAGCCCGCCACCGTCGTGGCCCAAGCGTCGCTGATCAGATTGAACCGCTCGACCGGAGCCCATCTCTCGATACCCGACTCCAGGAGACGGGCAAACAGGGCGGGGCCGTAACGGACACGGTAGAAGCCATGTCCGCCCTGATTGACGAGAATGGCCGAACGATCGGGTATCGTGAGACGGACGTCTTGTCCCGTCAGCAGGATTCTCCGGGTTTCCACGTCGCGGCCTGACGCGATCCCGAGCTGAATCGGCACATGCCAGACGCCAAGCATGTCGTCGGATGCGGGAGGAGACGAAGAAGTCTTGGGATGCGAGGGAGCAGGCGCGAGCGGCGGCGGACTTGACGCGAGATAGGTGAAACGTTCCTGCGTCAAGACCAGTTCCGCATCGCCTTGGAGCTCCGCCGTGATCAAGGGAAACCCGGCCCGGAAGACCCAACCGTCCATCAATTCGGGGACATTCAGGCTCGCCGCCTTGCCGAGGGCCACCCACAGATCGCTGGTATCTGCGTTGGCATACGCGTGCGTCCGGAGATACTCGCGGACTCCGTCTCGGAACACCATGGGGCCGATGTGCTGCTCGAGCATCCGCAGCACGGAGGCCCCTTTCTCGTAGGTCAGGACGTCGAACATCGCTTCCGCGTCCTTAGGCGCCCGCACCTGGTATTCGATCGGCCTGCTGTTGTGCAGCCCGTCCACTGAGAACGCCGCCGCCCGGGACACGCTGAACGTATCCCATCGTTTCCATTCAGGTTTCCACGCATCGACGGCCAGCATCTCCATGAACGTGGCGAAAGCTTCGTTCAACCAGAGACCATTCCACCACGACATGGTCACGAGGTCGCCGAACCACATATGGGCATTTTCATGCGCGACGACGTCGGCAACCCGCTCCAACTCGGCGTGCGTCGCCGTCCGGCGATCGACGAGCAGCGCGGTTTCGCGGAACGTAATTGCTCCAAGGTTCTCCATGGCCCCGGACGCGAAATCAGGGATCGCGAGCAGGTCGAGCTTGTCCCCAGGGTAGGGGATCCCGTAATAGTCCTCGAAGAAGCGGAGTGATGCCGCGGCGATGTCCCGCCCGAATTCAGTCAAATGCCGTTTGCCAGGTACCGACCAAAGTCGAAGCGGCGTCGCGCCTACCTGAACGGGGTCCGTGGATTCCATCCGGCCGACGATAAACGCCACCAGATAGGTCGACATTTTCATGGTATCGGCAAAGCGAACGACTTTCTTCCCCCCTTCAACCGTCTCGGACAGCACGCGGCTGTTGGAGACGGCGCTGACGTCGGCATCGACGACCAGGGTCGTGGCAAAGACGGCCTTGAAGTCGGGCTCGTCCCAACAAGGAAACGCGCGCCGTGCGTCGGTCGCCTCGAACTGCGTGGCGGCGATCGTGTAAGACCGTCCCGATGCATCTTTGTATCGGCTGCGGTAAAACCCGCGAAGCTTGTCGTTCAACGTGCCCTGGAATTCGAGATGAAGCCGCCATTCCCCGGGCGGGATTGTCCTGGTGAACGTGACAGCGCATCGTTGAAGCGCCGCATCGGGCTCGATCGTGCCCGGCAACGATTCCCCGTTCGCCAGTTCCAACACGGCCCGGTCGATCAAGAGGTCCGCCGCGTTGAAGACAACGCGCGTCGTCGCTTGTGTGACGGTCAGTGAAATCCGCTCGCTTCCCCGGAAGCCGCCGGCGGCTAAATCAGGTTTCAGCGTAAGCTCATACCACGTTGGAACCACATGGCGCGGCAAACGATAGGGGTCGAGCGCTGCGGATGGGTGGTCATGGTTCATGGCTTCACCTTGTCGAGACGAGGGGGTTGTTGTTCCGACGTCAGCGTAGATTAAGTGGAGTGACTCGGCGAGGACGAGGGCAACAGCGACCCGAGCGGCCCTCGCTACTCGCTTGAAGAGAAGTCGCCGGCCGACCGGCTCATCTCCTCGCAACATGGTATGTTTCGACACCGTCCGGCGTGCCGACGATCAGCACATCGGTCCGACCGACGAAGAGACCAGTCTCCACGACGCCTGGGATGGCGTTCATTGCACATTCAAGGTCCTTTGGCCGGTCAATGCGCGGCACATGAACATCCACGATCAGATTCCCAGATTCGGTCCAAAAGGGCGACCCGTTCCGTTCTCTCAGCACGACGCGGCTGCCCGTCACTGTCTCGATTTGTCGCGCGGTGCAGCCCCACCCAAACGGCACAATCTCAACCGGCAGCGGAAAGGAGCCACCCAGGACGGAAACCCGTTTGGTGTAATCGACGAGCACGACAAATTGCTTTGCCGAAGCGGCGACGATTTTTTCTTTCAGCAGCGCTCCTCCTCCGCCCTTAATCAGATTGAACTCCGGGTCAACCTGATCGGCGCCGTCCAGCGCGACGTCGACCACCCATCGGGGGTCCGAGTCGATCAATTCGATGCCCGAAACCTGTGCGAGCTCCGCTGTCTCCTTGGAGGTCGCGACGCCGCGCAATTTCAGGCCCGCCCGTATCTTCTCTCCCAGAGCAAGCACTAGGTGCCTCGCCGTGGATCCGGTACCGAGACCGACTACCATGCCGTCCTTCACATAGTCGAGACCCTTTAAGGCTGCCTGCCGCTTCAATTCATCCAGATCTGCGGTCTTCATTCCTGTGCCAGGCGAGCGGCAACCGAGGCGGCCCCGAGCAGTCCAGTGCGGTCGTTCAGGATGATATGAACCGGTATCGAGCTCATCAAGCGCTTATAGCGTCCCTTATTCGTGAACGCTTTCATGAAGGTCCCGTCCTTCAGCTTCGTCAGCAGCTTCGGCGCGATCCCGCCCCCGATGTAGACGCCGTTCAGGGCCATGGCCTTCAGAGCCAGATTGCCCGCCTCGGCTCCATAGATCGAGGCGAAGAGATCGAGCGTTTGTTTCGCGATTTCAGCCTGGCCCTTGAGCCCCGCCTCCGCGATCTCGGCGGCGGGATCTCCGACGGCAATCTTCTCCGCAAGCCAGGTCGGTTCGTTCTTTTTGGTGTCGCGCAGGTACTCGTAGATGGCAAGAATGCCGGGGCCGGAGAGGACGCGCTCGTAGCTGACGTGCAGGTATTGTGTCCTCACGTGGCGCAAGAGTTCGATTTCTTGATCGTTGTTCGGAGCGAAATCGGCATGCCCCCCCTCGGACGGCATGGGGCGGTAGCGCGTTCCGTCCCAGAACAGGATGGCTTCCCCGAGACCCGTTCCAGCCGCAATGAGGGCAATCGCTTGCTTCTGGACCGGCGGCGTCCCGATATTCAGCGTGTGCAACTCCTCGGAACGAAGGAGCAGGAGACCGTGAGCGGTCGCTTCGAGGTCGTTGAGCAGCCGCACCGTTGGAATGTCGAATCGTTTCTCGAGGTCGGCTCCGTCGACGATCCAGGGGAGATTCGTCGTCTGACTGTGGTTTTCAATGACGGGGCCGGCGATCCCGAAGCAGGCGGCCTCGATACGAGGCGGATCTTGCGCGGGAGGAGGCTGCGTCTCGTCGCCCGACGTGTCGATGCCGGCAAGCGGCGTCGGCGGCTTCGGAGGAGTCAGAAACTCCTCCAGCATTTCGTCCAGCGCGGCATAGTCGGTGCTGTGGAAGGACTCCGCGCGAATCGGATCGACGCGCCCTTGCTTCCATTCAAAGAGCGCGAGATGGGTCTTCGTGCCGCCGATGTCTCCGGCGAGGATCATGCGTGGTCGTTCCTCCGTGAGCCGACTGACTCCAATGCTGCCGCCGCCTCCTGATCCAGCAGCCAAAATACGCGTCCGTCGACCGGCTGCACCAACGACGCCGGCAATTGTCGATCAGCCTCAGTGCGCGGTTCGAGCACCCGGCGGACGGCTTGCGCTTTTGCCGAACCGGTGACGAGGAACAGTATCACACTCGCGTGATTGATCGCACCTAGCGTGAGCGTCAGTCGAAGCGGGACGCCCTTCGGGGAATGACCGACAGTGACAAGGCTTCTCTGCTCATGAAGCGCCGCATCGCCCGGGAAGAGGGAGGCCGTATGACCGTCTTCTCCCAGCCCGAGAAAAATCGCGTCCAGCCGTGAACGCTCCGGAGCCGGAACGTTGGTCACCATTCGAATGACGGCCTCATAGTCCCGAGCGGCCGATGCCGGGTCGGGATGTTCGCCCTGCATACGATAAATGCGTCCCGGGTCGATGCCCAGCGGGCGGAAAAAAGCCGTCTCGGCCATGGCATAGTTACTCTCCGCATGGTCGGGAGGGACGCACCGCTCGTCCCCAAAAAGAAATGTTATCGAATGCCAGGGGCAGCGTCGATCCCAGGGAGGCCGAACCAGGGATTGGTAGAGCCGCCGGGGTGTGGAGCCGCCGGAGAGGCAGAGCACCATCCGGCCTTTCCGCTTGACAGTCTCTTCGATCTCGCGGCCGATGAGGGCGGCCGCACTCTCGGGCCAGGTCTGCCCGGGATAAATGCGGATTTCCGGTGGGCGCGACATGTTAGCGCCGGCCGGCATGCTTTCTTCGGGTAGAGGACTTCGTCCGCTTCCGTGATGGGGTGGGCAATCCAAAGGCCCGGCCAAGTGCTTCCACCGTGGCGGACGGGTCTCGGCCGAGGTTGATCCGGAACGCGGCACGATTGTGCGCGCTCAACGATTCCAGATCCCCGGCCGCCTGGGCCTTCGCAAGGGTGCCGAACGTAAAGGGTTTCCCCGGGATGGGAAGGTCCGGCTTCATGCGATCGACCAGCTCGAGAAAGACGCCGGACGGTGGCCCGCCCTTATGGAGCTGCCCGGTGGAGTGCAGATAGCGGGGGCCGTATCCCGAGGTGGTGGCGATATGATACCGGGATATCGCCGAGGCTCTGAATCGGGCCACGGCACGCTCGAACGACCGAGAGGGAGCCGTGTAGGCGAGAATTGCGAGATAGGACGAGCCTGCCTTGAGATGTATTGACAGTGCTGCTGCCGCTTGTCGCGGCGTCGCCGCCTTCTGCTCTGGCAACTGTCCGGATGAATTCAGAGAGGCGAGCACGCGGGCAGTGTTGTCCTTGCTTTCCTGAACATTCGGCTGGTCAAAGGGATGGATCTTCAGCACGTGTCCTGCCACGGCTGTGGCATATTCCCATCGAAAGAACTCCGCTCCGAGATCATATCGGTCCTGAAGGTCATACTGAATGACCGGATGGTGAGAGCGCGCCAGCGCGAGAACCTGGCGATCGAGGCGCTGATTCGCATCGCCCCTCAATCGGAGATAGACAAAGAAGCGATCGTCCCCGTAGGCATGAGGCGAACAGATCGGTTCCTGGGCGACCGGAACAAGGCCGGTTCCTTCTTTTCCGGTGCTTTCGGCCAAAAGCTGCTCTGCCCACAGGCCGAACGTCGAGATCGCCGGCGAAGCGAAGATTGTCACTTTATCACGCCCCGATGTGGCAAACTTTCCCATTGCGGCCCCGAGGTAGGCACCTGGATTGCTCGCGGGATCGTCGACACCACATCGGTCCGCCATGGCTGCCGCTCGATCCAGCAGACGCTTCACATCGAGGCCCATGAGCGCGGCTGGAACGAGGCCGAAGAACGAAAGAACGGAGTAACGTCCGCCGATATCCGGAGGATTGCAGAAAACTTTTAGGAAGTCATGTTCCTTAGCCATCCGCTCGAGACTGGTTCCTGGATCCGTGATGGCGATGAATTGCTGCCCACCCCTGGACCCTTTGGTCTTGCCGACAAGATCCCAAAAATGCGCGAAGAGCGACAGCACTTCGATCGTCCCGCCCGATTTGCTCGATACCAGAAAAAGTGTTTTGGCCGGCTGAATCGCCCCGCTCACCGACCGAATCCATTGCGGGACGGTCGAATCCAGCACCCATAGTCGTGGGAAGCCCCTCGCTGAATCGAAGGAAGCTCTGAGAACTTCCGGTCCAAGACTGCTGCCTCCCATGCCGAGAAGTACCACGTCCCGTATCCCGGCATCCCGGACCGCGCCGACGCAGTCGCGGATCGCACTGAGTTGTTCCTGCATAGTCGTGGGAAGGTCCAGCCAGCCGAGACGGTTCGTGATTTCCGTCGGCTCAGCTTTCCACAATCGGTGGTCTTTGCGCCGTATGCGCTCGATCACTCGCTCTCCCGAGAACTCCTGAAATACCGGGGCGAGGAATTCGTCGAATTGGCGGGCAAGTCGGCCGGAAGGCGGCATGATGCAACTCCTTCTCGCATGGAGGTGAGCAATCGGCGTCGCTCTCCGCCTATCTTAGGAAGCGCTTGGACAAAAGGCAACGCCGGCGGACGATTATCGACTTGGCCTGCGTATGATCACCGGCATGCCGTCAACGAGAGACCAGGCAAGGGATTGCGCCCGGTCCTCGGACAGCGTGAGCACCAGGTGCGGGGGCGGAGGATCTGCCGCACCAGAAATCGAAAGGGAGGAGCGCAAGTAGCGGGCCACTGTTTTGGCCTGCATGAGAACCCACTGGAGAGGGGCATCGCCCATCGGGGGAATGACGTCGATCCCGAGAGGTGGGGAGAAAAGGAGATGATAGTGGTTTGGCATATCGTCGAGAGTGATGGGAGGATGTTCGGACGACGACGGCGTGAGTTTGGGTCGCTGGACCGAAGGCCGTTCAAGCAGGCGAAACGTGCCGGTCATTCGTTCGCGCGACTCAGCGGACCAGGAAGAGAACGGGAGCCGCTGAAGCTCGATCCCGCGTGCTTTCATCACGATGGTACCGGCGACGAGGTCCACCAGCAGATACGTCTGGGGATGGCTCGCGAGCTTGACTTCCTCGGCAAGGACCCTCGTCGCTTCTTCCAACGAGGCAAAATCATGCTCGTCGGCACCGAGACTGCCTGGTTCCCCGGCCGAGACGTCCTGCACGACGATGACCAAGAGGCAGAGAAGCAGGCGGACGATCGTCATAGTTGCTGCGTCGGGAAAGACGCAGGCTAAAAGATCAGAATGGGAGTTCCGACCCGCGCCAACTGGTACACGCTCTTGAGGTCCTGGTCGTTGAGTCTGATGCAGCCATGCGTGACATTCTTGCCGAGCAGTCTCGTATACAGCGTCCCGTGGATAAAATAGCCTTTGCCGAATCCCAGTGCATATTCCCCTAACACGCCCGCCTCCACCCGATTCGCCTGACTCTTGGGTATCTCGAGCCCTTCCTCGACAAAGGCCCAATCCGGCTTGACCCACACGGGATTCACCAGTTTCGATTGGACGTAGAACTCGCCTCTCGGTGTGTCAAAGATCCACTGTCCGTGAGCCTCGCCGGGCTTGTCGAGAATCGTCCCACTGCCCGTCGAGGCCAGTGCGTCGAGCATGGTTTGATCTCGGCGCTTGATCAAGAGATGGTTTCGCGCTGTATCGACGACGATGTACGGCTCCGTCGGCATGTATTGCGCCAGTTGCTTCGACAATGATTTGTAGCGGACTTGCATAGCGTGATAAGCCGCGACACTGACGACGGCCGGCTCGGCCTTGGACTGGTCCGTGACGCCGAAGGTGCTGCGTTGGAGCAAAGCCGTGAGGAGCACTGCGGCGACCGACCAGCACAACAGACGACGTCCGCGCTTCATGAGGCCCGATCAAATCTCATTTCGGCGCCCCGTCAAATCGGCCAGGACGAGGGCGACAGAATTCCGTTCGTGCAAGGCGCCGACGATGGTGACTGGGGTGCCTTTGTCAACCCGGTTGAACAATGAAGACATTTGCGGATTATCGAGCATGATGCATCCGAGGGTCTGAGCCATCAGCCCGTTCTCGATCCCGTGAATTTCGATCTGCCCTCCGATACTTCGAGAACGAGGCAGGTGCCCGATTTTCTGCTGGCTGACAAAGCGCTTTCGGTCTTCCGCATTCGGGTAGTCGAGGACTAATGCTCGGTAAAATTGCGTCTGGCCCTGGCCCCGCTTGCCGACGACCCGATAACGACCTTCGGGCGTCGCCCCGTCGCCTTGATAGAGCTTCTCTCGAATGCCGTTGAAACCAAGCCGGACGGAGTATGCTAATACCTTTTGCCCATTTCTGTAGAGCGTCAGGAGCCGGTCGGCCTTGCTGACCACAATGGCCGAACTTCGGTGCTCCCGTGACCAGTCGACCGTCTCCTTCACCATTTGCTGCCAAAGCATGATGCGTTCCCGGTTGGCATAACGACCCAACTCCCGGCTTAAAAGCGATGCTTGATCGACAAGCTGTCGCATCGCCTGCTCTGAGGCGCGAAGCGATTCGGCGTACTGCGCCTGCTCGTAGAACGACCGGGCCTGCGCGACCAGGAGATCCGTTTCCACGGGCTTTTGCCCCAGCACCAGACGGCTGTCGATCATGCTCACACGTGATGCCATCGTGCGAGACTGTTCTTGGACTCGGACCAACTGGTCCTTGGCAGACCGGCGCAGAATTTCTCGTTGCTCGGTGACCCGCTCAACCGTACGACGGCCTTCGTCCTCCAATCGGCGAAGCGCCTGCTCGAAATCGTTTTCTTCCCAGGGCCAGCGGATAGCGTCCTCTTCGGCGTCGAAACGGGCCTTCAAGGCCATCCACTGGTGTGCGAAATGCGCATAATCATCGGGGGATATCTCTGCAGCGCGCAACTGCGTCAAATCCTGATCGATGGACTCGAGCGTCTGGACAAGAGAACCTGGAACGGCTTCGGTGCAGGCCGAGATTGAGCCCGCGCATACGCTGACGGCAAGCAAATGAATGACCCATGCCCCGACTCGGCTCACGATCCGCACCGTGGACCTCTTATTTTCTCTTGCCGGCCGCCGGTTTCGCCTTCGCAATTTTGGCAAGCGCCGTCTCAATTTCTTGCGCCACCGCCCGACTCTTTTCGGTGATGGCGGCTGCTTTGGCCTTCGCCGCGAGGTAATCGGATTTGTCGATCATCATCTGGACGTCGTTCAGGGATGCCCTGAGGGCTTCGACATCCGTTTTGATCGATTCCAAAGCGGCCCGGTCTTTCCCGGCCGGCGCCTTGGCGACGAGGTCCATCGCAGTCTTAACCGCCTCCTGTGCATCACGATGTACTTGCACGGCAGCGCTCTTTGCTTCTTCCAGTTTCTTGACCGCTTCAGCTTTCACCCGCTCTGCCTCCGCTCGCGCCGATGCGGCGAGTTGTTCGGCTTTCCCATAATCCCGGATGAGGGCAAACTTCGCCTCCTGATCGGCTACTTCCTTCTTCATCGCCGACACCGTGCCTTCCAGTTTCGCGTACTCATCAGGCAGATACGTCCCTGCTCCGCTCTCCTGGGCATCCTTGACGGCTTGTTCCGCCGCATTAAGTTGGTCCGTCGGTGGCTGCGCGCAGCCCGAGAGGATCACCGTTGCGCAAAAAAGTGAAAGCAGGCCTCGTTGTGTTCTCATCTCCACTCTCCTTCTCGCTGTGCCAGCGCCGCAGCGTTCGTCGCCGTGTCTCGCCGTGTCTTTTTGGTGGTGAACTTCATCGTTAGGCGCAAGGGTAATGCCAGCGAATACTCTGTCAAGAGTGGCTGAATGCTCAGCAAATTTGATCACTTATTCCATGATCCAGATGGCGAAGGCTGGATACTGTGGCAGTCTAGCCGAGGTTCTCACAAAATGCCACAAAACTGCCTCAATATGACCGTGTTATCAACGGCTTATTCACCGCTGTCACTTGGAACTCGCGCGAGTGCATCCTTGAAATGGCAGTGCGCGAGAGCGTTTGACAGACTATAGGGCCGGTCCATATAATACTTTTTTTATTCGGCCTATAGAAGGAGCACGGCATGTCGTTCACCTATCAGCAACCCTCGAATCTCAAGAAGAAACGAGAGCATGGCTTCCGCAAGCGCATGAGCACGAAAAATGGTCGCAAAATCCTGGCTCGGCGACGAGCCAAAGGACGAGCCCGTCTGACGGTGTAATTACTGCTGAGGATCGACCGAAGCGACGCGATCGCTGTTCACACCCGCCCTTTTCCTCTTCGAAAGGTTTCCTCTCGACAAGATGCGATCCGGTCGGGTTTATACCGAAGGCGGAGCGGCGGGCGCCTCCGATTTGGCTCCCTGTGATGACGAGACAACAGCGCTCAACGGACCACGCTAAATTCCTGCGGGCGAGCCGCGATATCAACTACGTCAAGGAGCATGGACGCCGATACGCGGCGCGGGGATTTAACCTGCTTGTGTGCCGGACGGCCGGCGAACATACCCGCGTCGGCATCGTGGTGGGAAAGCGTTTTGGAACTGCAGTGAGTCGAAACCGTGCAAAGCGCTTGTTTCGCGAACTGACGCGGCAGGCTCATGATCGTCTGAATGGAGGGTTTTCGCTGCTGGTTTTTCCAAAGCGCGAGGCGATGACGCTGTCTTTTCCCGAACTTCGGGCGTCATGGTGCTCGATGCTCCGACGTGAGGGAATCATGGAGACGAATGCACACTAGCGCGCGCTCATTCTGCCTTTCACTGCTCGCTGCCTATCGCTACTGCCTATCACCTTGGCTTGGTCCGGCTTGCAGATTCGAGCCGACCTGCTCGCTGTATGCGTCGACGGCCATCGAGCGCTTCGGCGTCGTCCGAGGAATTGCGCTGGCCACCTGTCGATTGTTGAAATGCCATCCGTTTCATCCCGGGGGCTATGACCCGGTAGAGGAGTCGCAACCGAGGAGCATCCCTCGAGCCTAGTTCGCCATGGAAAAGCGCGTCGTCATTTTCCTCGTTCTCTCGATCGCAGTCATTCTCGGCTACGATCTCCTGCTGAAGCAGCTTGATCTGTTGCCTCAGCCGGAACCCACGCAGACTCAACGCCCCTTCGACGGCGCAGGCGGGGAGCCTACGCCGACCTCCTTGAAGCGCATCGATTCCTCGCCATCAACCGTCGATGCAAAAGAGCCGGAGACAGGCCCCGGCGAAGCTCGACCCGCCGTAGACGAAACTGTGACAATCGAGACTGACTTGCTTCGCGTGACGATGGCTGCTCGGGGGGGAGTCATTACGGGGTGGGATCTGAAAAAGTATCGAAAGACGTCCGCTGATCCTGAGCCCGTCCAACTTGTGTATCAGGGAGGAAAGTTTCGGGCGCCGTTGTCGGTCAAATTCGGTGATCCTGGTGTCGAGAAGGCCGTTCACGAGGGCCTTTTTTCGATCAATGCCGATTTCGATTCATTGAATGCCAACCGTCCGGTCGGACATGTCACCATGCGGTTCGAGGATCCCGCCTCCGGGATCACGGTCTATAAACAGCTCACTTTCCGCCACGACAGCTACCTGGTGGACGTCGATGTGACCGTCGAAGGGGTTCCGGGACCGTACGAGGTCGTACTCGGAACGAATTTTGGGATCGTCGAATGGGGAGAAGGCTTTATCGGCTTGATCGGATCGGCGTCGTTGGTGGACGGCAAAATCGAAAAGGAGACACCGGACGATGAATTGGTGCGAAAGGGCGACGTGCGATGGGTGGCTCTTCAGGACAAGTACTTTATCGGTGTGCTCTTGCCTGAAAGGGCGACGGCCGCGCTGGTCAAGAAGGAGGGAGACAAGCTCGTCTCGGCCGGTGTGAAGGTGGGGGAAGGAGGAAAGAGGAGCACGTCACATCTTCGTCTCTATGCCGGGCCGAAGGAATACGACACCCTTCGTTCCTTAAATGTCGGACTCGAGGATACGATCGATTTCGGCTGGTTTATTTTTGGGAGCTGGAGCGTCGTCAAAGCGGTCGCCAAGCCGATCTTCTATGTCTTGCGGTTCATAAATGAGTATACGCATAACTATGGTGTTACGATCATCCTGTTGACCTTGGCAATCAAGCTGATCTTCGTACCCCTGCAATACAAGAGTTACAAGTCGATGAAGCAGATGCAGGTCATCCAACCCAAGGTCGCCGCGCTCCAGGAAAAGTTAAAGGACGACCGTGACCGGCTGAACAAGGAATTGATCAAGCTGTATCGGGACCACAAGGTCAATCCGGTCGGTGGCTGCCTGCCCATGGTCCTGCAAATGCCGGTCTTTGTGGCGCTGTTCAACATTCTCTACATGACCATCGATTTGCGGCAGGCGCCCTTTTTCGGCTGGATCACCGATTTGTCGGTGCAGGACCCGTACTACGTGCTGCCCATCATCATGGGGGCCACCATGGTGATTCAGCAAAAGATTACACCGACGACGATGGATCCCACTCAGGCCAAGATCATGCTCATGTTGCCGGTGTTCATGACGTTCCTGTTCATCAACTTTCCGGCCGGGTTGGTGCTATATTGGCTGACCAACAATGTGTTGACGATCTTGCAACAGGTCTTCACCGACCGAGTGTTATTCGCCAACAAGATGCTGGTGCCCGAAACGGTGAAGTAATTTTCCACGATCCCCATGCGCGGAGCCGCCGATGATACGATCTGCGCAATAGCCACACCGCTGGGTGAAGGCGGGATCGGCATCGTTCGGGTCAGCGGTCCTCAAGCGGTGCCCGTCGCCGACGCCGTCCTCACCCTTCGATCAAGACAACCCCTCGCGTCTGTTCCAAGCCATACGCTCCATCTTGCCGATGTCTCGATGCATCCATCGACGCTCGGGGCACCGCCGATCGACGGGCAAGCCGCGGCTCTGGTCGACGAAGCCTTGGTCGTCTACATGAAAGCCCCGCGCTCCTTCACCGGTGAGGATGTCGTAGAAATTCATTCACATGGAGGTGGATTGGTGCTGTCCTTGGTCTGCCAGGCCTGCATCAATGCCGGCGCCAGGCTCGCTGAGCCGGGCGAATTTACAAAGAGAGCGTTTCTCCACGGCCGGTTGGATCTTTCGCAAGCTGAAGCGGTGCTCGACACGATCCACGCGAAATCGCTCGCTGCACTGACCGCCGCCCAGCGACAACTTCGCGGCGACTTGAGTCAAGAAGTCGAACTGGCTCGCGCCGCGCTCGTACACCTCCTCGCACAGGTGGAGGCCGGCATTGATTTCGTCGAAGAGGATATTGTGTTCCTGGACCGTCCGCAATTGCGTGATGGGGTGGAAAGCGTCCTGACGACCATTAGAAGGCTGGAATCATCCTTCCAAGCAGGTCGCATCCTCCGGGAAGGGGCGCGAGTTGCCATTCTGGGCCGTCCGAATGTCGGAAAATCAAGCCTGCTGAACCGCCTTTTGAAGGAGGAACGTGCGATCGTCTCGCCAGTCCCAGGAACGACCAGGGACGTTATTCAAGAATCGGTGCAATGGGACGGGGTCCGCCTGCATCTGGTGGACACCGCTGGAATCCACGCCAGCGATGACCTCGTGGAACGAGAGGGCATCAGGCGAAGCGTGCAGGAACAGGCACAGGCCGACCTGCAGGTGGTCGTGCTTGACGGCAATCAACCGTTGACCGCGGACGATCGGGCATTGATCCGAGCCGCCTCGCAACGCCGACATGTTTTGGCGGTCAATAAGTCGGACCTCCCGGCCGCCTTTGACCTTAGACTCTTGGGCAGCGACTCCATCGTGAGTAGAGTTTCCGCGTTGACTGGGGCGGGAACAGACGAACTGCGAAGCGACATTCGACGTCAACTCATCACGGGTGGTGGCGACGCTACACAAGGCACCATCGTCACCAGCCTGCGCCATCGCACGGCTTTACAACGCGCGCGACAATCGCTCGAGCACGGCGCTCACAGCATCGATGAGCAGTTGGCGGTGGAACTCCTCTGTATTGACCTGCGCGCCGCTGCCGACGCGCTTGGAGAGATCACCGGTGCGATCACGACCGAAGAAATCCTCGATCAGATCTTCGCGCAATTCTGCATCGGGAAGTAGCAGGAAGTAGCAAAAGGAGAGACGTGTCCGTTCATGAGTTTGACGTCATTGTAGTGGGCGGCGGTCATGCCGGCTGTGAGGCGGCGCTGGCCGCGTCTCGCATGGGAGCGAAAACCTTGCTCCTCACCATGGAGAAAGATCGCATCGCACAGATGTCCTGCAACCCGGCGATCGGCGGCATTGCCAAGGGACATTTGGTAAAGGAAATCGATGCGCTGGGCGGTGAAATGGCGCGCAATACCGACCGTGCGGGAATCCAGTTTCGGTTCATCAATACCAGCAAAGGACCGGCTGTGCGCGCGCTTCGTGCTCAATGCGACAAGCAGTTGTACCGGGATGCGATGAAGACCACCTTGGAGCAACAGGAAAACCTGTCGATCGCGGAAGGAACTGTGGACCGGGTGCTGACGCACGGAGGAACGGTGATCGGGGTGGTCACCGGATCCGGCGAGCAAGTGACGACACGGGCCGTAATTCTTACATCAGGTACTTTCCTTAAGGGTCTTATCCATATCGGCATGAGTCGTTTCCCGGCGGGGAGAGCGGGTGAAGCCTCGGCCGAACATTTGTCGGACTGTATGCGAGACTTTGGGTT
>DASTSI010000115.1:0-4427 GCA_035760745.1 Nitrospira sp.
TGCCCCGGAGAGTAGATATGAAGTACGTTGGAATACCAAATGACGTCATAGGACCCGGGGAGCGGCTGTGACAATAGATCCAACGGCAGGAAGGAAAGCCGCCTTCCGACTCGATGAGTCGAGGCGATCTCTCTCGCCACCTCCAGCGCCGCCGGCCGATCGCAGACCGTAGCCCGAAGACCGGGGTTCTGCACCAGGAATGCGAGGGCATAGGTTCCCGGTCCGCCCCCGAGGTCGAGCAGCGTGTTCGCACCGCGGAAGGATAGCTGGGCGGCAATCCGGGGTGCTACTTCGACCGTCCGCTCATGCATGGCCCACGTGAATGCCCGCCGGTACTCGGAGTGCTCCGGTCCGTCCTGATCGGCCGGCTTTCCTGTGCGCACGGCTTCGGTGAGGTTTCCCCAATCGCGCCATTGCGCCTTCAAGAGCTCGAGATATTTGCCGCGGTACGACGGATGATCTTCGTTCAACAAGGTTGCGGCCAGCCTGCTCGTGCGATAGCAGCGGCCTTTCTTGATGAGCAAGCCAGCCATGGCAAGATTCCGGCAGAGGATCGACAAGCCGCGCTCACTGACCTCCATTCTGGCCGAGAGATCCGAGATCACCCAGTGTCCGGTTCCCATGGCGGTAAACAGTCGGAGTTCGAGCGCGGTCAGGAGTATCCGGGGAAGACGGTACGCGGCCAAGGCCTCCCGAAACTGATCGAACGTCGAGATCGGAAGATTCATGCCCCGACGCCGATGTGCCGGCGACACCAGGAGATCAATTCACGCAGTTTGGACAGATTCTGAAAGTCGACCGGCCGTTCGAAGGTCGCGGCGACATACTCATCGTTCATGTCGGACTCCTCCGCGAAGCCGGATTGCACGAGAAGCCCTCGGTATTTCGCCACCGCGGGTTGAATGAAGTACTTCGCCTGTTTTGCGACTTCGTCGGTGCCCAAATCCTCCGGCGTCCCGTCCGACATCAGGCTCATGACATCCTCCATCGCGACGCCATACTGGCACACGACTTTTCCTTCCGGCTTTACCTCCAACAGCCAGCCGTCGCCGCCTAAGTCGAGCGCGAGTGGGCCTCCCGGCTCCAGTTCGTAGAACTCCGGGAAGGCCGCGGTCAGCGCGGTCCGTGCCTCGGTCCACCAGGGCGACGGCACGTTGCTCATCGGTGGCGATCCTCGAACGAAGAGGAATCCGTTGAGGTGACAAGACGCTCGCGAAGCCGCGCCAATCTCATGGTATTCTCCGCCAGTTTGGGTAATTGATATTTCTGATCCATTTCCACGACCTGCTCGAGCTCAGTCACAGCATCCTCCAAGCGCCCGAGCGCTTCGTAGCATTGCGCCAAGACGTAACGGGCCCCGCCCGTCCGTAACTCGTCGTGCAGACGTTCGGCGATCGACCGGCTGGTCTGACAGCAGGCGACGGCATCCTCGTGACGGCCCAGCAGGAAAAAGGTCCGGCCCATCATGCGCCAGGCATCCGCGACGCCGGCCTCATTGCCCACTCTGCGCATGAGAATCAAGGACTGCTCGTAGTCCCGGATGGCGCGATCGTAGTCCCCGGTTTCCCTCGCGACCAGACCCAAATCCGAGTAGAGTACGGCCTTCGCCGCCTCATCGCGCGTCTTGGTCATCAGGTCCAATGCTTCCAAATAATAGGCGTTGGCCTTCTCCCACTCGCCGGCGTCGGCGCGCAAATTCCCAAGATTGGCCAGCGTCGTCCCGATGCCCTTTTCGTCTCCGAAGAGCTTCTGAAGTTCCAGCACCTCCAAGTAATACTCTTGGGCCGCTTCCCGCCGACCGCTCACGGCACAGATGTTTCCAAGGTTCCCCAGCGTCGCGGCCAACGCACGTTGGTCCCCGCTCAGACGGTCGCACTCGAGCGCCTTGACGTAGCAGGCGTAGGCCTCGGTGTAGTGACCGCGCGAGAAGTGGTCGTTGCCCTGACGATTCAACTCTTCCGACGGGCCGTTCCTGAGTGCCATGACGAGGCTATTGAAGGGCTCGTTCGACGGCTTGCTTTGCTCCGGTGAGGATCGATGTGCCGTCGCCGACTAGGATCGCGTCGAAGTTGTACTTCAACAGACGCAGAAGGGCCTCCTTGGCTTGAGCCCGATCCGCGTATTTCTCCGGCGGCAAGAGGCTCAAGGAGCCTGGAGGCTTGCCGATCAAGGCGTCTCCGACAATCAGCGTCCCTTTGCCTTGCTGAATAAACAAGGCCGACTCTCCAGGCGACTTTTGATGGCGCAACTGGATGACCCAGATGCCGCCGGGAAGCAGCTCACCGTCCTTGAAGGTTCTTGTCGGTTTGACGTCCATTTGCGGAGCGTCGGCGTCGGGCACCAAGAGCTGACAGCCGAAGTCCCGCTGGCATGCCTCGGCCTCTCGGCTATGGTCGCGGTTCGTGATGACGATGTAATCGATCCCGCCCTGGCGCCGAATCGTCGTCGCGGCATCCGCAGGCATCGGGGGAGGATCGACGACGATCTTATGCTCTCCGATATTGAGAAACAGCCCGTTAAAGTCCACCTGTTTCTCCTCGGAAAACCATGACCATTGCCAGATGCCGGGAAGGAGCTGTTTCATGACATGCGCAGGATAAAGATCCGACCGAGTTACATTGCAGAAACGGCGTCTTTTACCGTCTTCGTCAGCTTCGTCAGGATGCCGGCATCGTTCGGCAGGTCGATGATGTCGTCCTCCGGAATCGTGATGAATTTGCGGTTCGCGCCTTTGGTGAGGGAAATCAGGAACATGCTGTTCGACGGCGTGACGGGGATCACGACTTGCACGGCAGCATCGACTCCCTTCACCAATTCCAAAAACTTCTGCTTCCCCTCCTCCATCTCGTCCATCAGCTTTCCCTTTCGAAACGGCTACGTCCTGCCCCCATCGTTGGCCAACAATTTCTCGACTTCCGCGGTAATCACATCCGCGCCGGCCAAATCCATATTCCCCACGCGCTGCCAACGGATCACACCTTCCTGATCAATGACATAGACGTTGGGAATGAATTTCCCTCCTCCATATAACTTGTCGGTCACCTTGCCCGGGTCCAGCAAGTAAGGATAGGACACTTTGACCGGAAACGCAGACAGAAACTCCCCGACGTCCTTCTTGCTGTTTCCGGACGAATTGACGCCGATGACCGCGACGTTCTTGCCCGCCGTCGCCTCGAACACCTTTTGAAGGTTGGTGCCCTGCGTCATACAGGGATCGCAAATATGAAACAGCCCAAGCACCACAACCTTGCCCTTGAAGGCATCGAGTGAAACCGTCTCGCCGGTGATCGCATTCAGGGTAAAGTTCGGCGCCTTTTCCCCGACTTTGAAAAAGCCCGCGGCCCAAACGAGCTGGACCGCGATGATGGGAGAAATGAGCGCGGACATGAGCATCAGGCGTTTCATAGGCTCCTCCATTTGGCTCCAGTCAGACGGATGGATGATGGCGTATGGCGGGCGAAGAGAAAGCCGGGCCGCCTCCTTTTGAAAGAATCTCGCCCATCCTACCACGCTGATTTTTTCATGAGCAACGGGATGTGCGAGCCGGCTGGTTCGTTCAACGAGGTGAGGGTTTTGACCCGGCGACCGCCGTTTTGATCTCCATGCAGCGACAAAAGAGCCATGAAGCGCGAACGGCTTGTGCGATGGAAGCAAACCGCGCCAAGGATTTCCGTGAACGGAGCCAATCAGGCAGCCGGCGGAGGATGGGATGGTCGTGCCAAAGGAGGACGAATTCATAGCGCCAACGGTCCCGCCGGGAGTCTTTGAGCGAACAGTACAGGGCAGGCGCCGCGTCTGCTCCAATCCCCTCGTCCGGGCGAAGCAAGAGACTCTTCGGCATCCGCATGGCCAATTCAGGGCAATCACGGTCGGCGCAGAATTCGCTCAGGATCGTGGGAGGAACCGACGCGTTCAGGAGATGATGGGCCAATCCAAGACCTAACAGCACCATCCTCCGGCATTTCCATTGCGCCGCCCTCGCAAACACCCTCCGCCAGTCCAACCGACTGGCTCGCACGAGTTCGGCGACATCGACCGCCCATTTCAACTTCTCCCAGGCGCGCTTGGATCCATGAACGCAGAGAATGGCGAGCAGCTCTTCGGGAGGCAGCACCTGTAATGTCCGCCCCTGAAATGAGACGGCACTCAGGCGCTCCCACACTTCGGGCCGGTCCAGCAGGAATTGAAAATGTTCACGTGCCATCACCCACTGCAGCTCGACCTTCAGGACGCTGTTTTTCTTTACATACAGGCAATCCCGGCCCTCCTCGGTCCCATCCTGAGGCCATCGTTCCCTGGGCCGATATGCTTGAGCCCACAACGCCCGTTGTGCATCCGCGAGCCGGCGTCGAGGTACGATAAAGCCGATGTCGTCGACATCGCGCAACGTCGGGTCCTGATAGGCCACAGCCGCCAGCACTGCGCCT
>DASTSI010000116.1:0-11883 GCA_035760745.1 Nitrospira sp.
CATCAATGTCAAGTCCCGATCCCGGGCGGCTGCCTCGTCGCCAGTGTCCCGGGCACCAACAAGCCCTGGACCACCATCTCGAAAGGCGGGAAAACGTTCTGCCGGTTCGACGAGAAGGCGACGGATTGGAAAACGAAGATCACGGGGACGTGCGGCCGCTGCAACTCCGGACAGTGTTCCGTCCAGTTCATTGTTCGTTTCGACTGCAACCCGCATTGATACTCCATGTCTCTGAGCGAGACGATCAAACGTGAAGCCCGCGCCTTGGGCTTCGATGCTGTCGGCATTGCCACCGTCGACTGCATCCTCCCCGCCACCCTGCTCCAACGTCTTCACGTCTGGCTGGCAAATCAGTATCACGGAACGATGGCGTGGATGGCCCGGCCCCCCTCTCGTCGTGCCGATCCAGGCCTTGTTCTACCCGGCTGCCGATCCATCGTCTCGGTGGCCATGACGTACAATACCGATCTCGGCCCCAACGAGGGACCAGGGTATGGCCGCATCGCGCGCTACGCCTGGGGGAAGGATTACCATTTGGTCCTGGGTGAACGGCTCAGGCAATTGGAGGAGAAGATCAAACTCATCCGCCCGGACGCCGCCACCCGATTGTATGTGGATACGGGGCCGGTCATGGAAAAGGCCTGGGCCCAACAGGCGGGCATCGGCTGGATCGGCAAACACTCCAACCTCGTCTCCTCGGACCACGGTTCCTGGCTGCTATTGGGAGAGATCCTGACGACCCTGGAGTTGGGGGCGGACGAGCCGGCCACTGATCTCTGCGGCACTTGCACCCTTTGCATCAAGGCTTGTCCGACCGGAGCCATCGTCGAACCCTACGTCGTCGACGCCCGCCGCTGTATCTCATATGTGACAATTGAGCATCGAGGTCCTGAGGAGAGCATTCCCGACGAGCTGAAATCCCAAATGGCAAACCATATTTTCGGCTGCGACGATTGCTTGGATGTCTGCCCCTTCAACCTCAGGGTCGTGGCTCAAGCCGACGCGTCGTTTTTCCCTGCCGAGGAGACCCGAGCCCCTGTCTTGAAAGACCTGGCGGAGATGACGCGCGAGCAATTCGTACGTCGATTTAAGGACAGCCCAATCAGCCGGGCCAAATGGGAGGGCCTCCGCCGGAACGTGTCCATCGCTCAAGCGAATGAAGCCCGTCAACACAAGGCGGCTTCCCCCCTTTCATCCCTGGCTAAATAGGAGTACGCTGTCGGGGACAACGATTGGGAGGGGTCCTGTGAGCCGGCGCGCTCCATTGCATCCTCCGATCCTCTTGCTCATCTCGCCGAGTTTGTCCTCGCGATCGATTATCGAAGAAGTCCTAGGAACCATCGACGCGACCCTTCTGACCGCTTCTTCTTCAGAGGAAGCCGTACGGCTCATTCAACAGGGCCACGACATTGCCTGCGTGATCCTCGATGAAACTAGGAACGTCACGTTGCAGGACTCGGCGGCGGCTCAGATCACGGCACTGAGGCGATCTCAGATTCCTACTATCGTCCTGGGGGCAGAGGATTCGGCAAAGGCCGCCGCCGAAACCTTGCGCCGGGGAGCGGCCGATTATCTGGCTGCTCCTGTCAGCGCTCGCGACCTCAAAGCCGCGCTCGTTCGTCTTCAGGCGTTGACCGCTGTCGGCCCCGCATCTAAGGACGACGCGCTCTCGGCCTGCGGGAGCATTATCAGCCGCTCCCCCCAGATGAAACTGTTGACGCATCTGGCCGCCGAGGTGGCGGGCACCGACGCGACCGTGCTCATCACCGGTGAAAGCGGCACGGGCAAGGAGCTCTTCGCCCGGGCCATCCACGCCGCGAGCCGCCGTTCTCAGGGGCCGTTCGTGGCGCTCAATTGCGCAGGGATTCCGGAACACCTCCTCGAGTCAGAGCTGTTCGGTTATCACAAGGGAGCCTTCACCGATGCGAAACAATCCAAGCCGGGCCGCTTCCAGACAGCGCAGGGGGGGACGCTCTTCCTTGATGAAATCGGGGAGATGAGCCTGACAGCCCAAGCGAAACTTCTTCGGGTTCTGGAGGACCACCGGATCAGTCCCCTCGGCGAGACGCACGACATTGCGGTGGACCTCCGTGTCATCGCGGCGACAAACGAGGACCTGCCGGCTCACATCAAAGCCGGCAAGTTTCGGCTGGATCTCTACTATCGGCTGAATGTCTATCAACTGCGGATCCCCCCCCTTCGAGAACGGCTGGAGGATATCGAGCCGATCGCAAACGCCTTGTTGGAGTGCGCCCGCCGGGAGCGCGGCCGCCGTGTCCAAAGCATCTCCCCCGAGGCATTGGCGTTGTTGCGTGGGCACGACTGGCCGGGCAATGTCAGGGAGCTGCAAAATGTGATCGAAGGATTGACGATCACCTGTAAAGAGGCCGTCATTCGAGCCGAGCATCTGTCGCCGGTGCTTCGGCCGCTCACCCCTTCGAAGTCTTCGCCTTCCACAGATGGTGACCCCGGAAAGAGGTCTCTGCTGGCCTTCGGTCTCTCGTTCCAGGAAATGGAACGGACACTGCTCCTCGAAGCGCTTCGTCATACAAGGGGAAATATCTCCGAAGCCAGCCGCCTGTTGAAGGTCACGAGAAACACCCTCCGCTATCGCATGGCCAAATACCGCCTCTCCTGAGGCCCTCACGTTTCTCCCTGTACCAAGCACTAAGCTGACGTCCGCGGATCGGCATGCGACCCCCGAAGTTCTTGGCTCCGTACCGGGCTGGATACTGCTCGTTTGTGTCCGATCACGCCGATCTCGTACCATTGTTGGCGCAATCCTCAAGTCGCCGTCAAAGCATCCGACAGGATGAGAACGCCGATTCCACCTCGGTATACGGAGACACTGACTATGCGATGCGCGCTGCTCCTGATCGGAATCCTGTTCCAAATCGGCAGTGTGCCGGATGAGGCGATCGCGGCAGTCCGCGAGCAGTTCGTTCCCATCCTCAGCGTCACGACAGACGAACGGCCGACCGGCTCGGTCGTCTATGTAAAGGCGCGGTTTGAAGCGCGGCCCGATGGCGAGGGACTGGTCCTACGATTTCATGATTCACCGGGTCGCTTTTCAACCCTCGCGCAGCTCTCCACAGCCCGGGCCATCAAGCAAGCCGCGGCAAGCTTGGGACTCTCGACGGATTCATGGACGATCGATCTGCGGGTACCCTATGACGGAGTCACGGTCTCGGGTGAGAGTCTCTCGGCAATGATCAGCCTCACGATTGCCGCGCTGGCACAGGGAAAGACGGTGCAGACAGGACACGTATTGACCGGCACCGTGAAGCCGGATGGGGCTATCGGACCGGTTGGTGGCGTGCCGTTCAAAGTCCAAGCCGCCAAGTCGGCCAGATTGCGATTGGTCCTGATCCCCCAGCAGCAAACGGAACACCGGGAACAGCCCGAGGCGGAGTCGGACATGCGCATTCTCGCGGTTCGTTCCATCCCCGAAGCGCTGGAAGCGTTGACAGGCGAGGCAGACGCGGACTAGCAGGAGCAGTCACCGCAAGGTAATGACGGTCACTCCGTCTCCCCCTTCAGAGCGATCGCCTGGCCGAAATCGCTCGACATAGGGCGAAACGAGCAGATACTGACGCAGGGCGGATTTCAGACGGCCGGTGCCGTGTCCGTGAATCACCCGGAGCATCGGTACACCACTTAAGGTCGCGCGATCCAACCCAGCCATGACCTCGTCCAGCGCCTCATCGGCGGCCTTGCCTCGTACATCGATCACCGCCCGGTCCTCCGCATGGTAGGAACGCACGGGGCTCAGCTCCCTTTTGATCGCAGGAGGCGAAATGAAGCCGGCAGTCGTCTCCCCCATGGCGCCCTCCGAGAGACCAATCAAATTGCCTACGGCGGCCGAAACCTCTCCTTCCCCCACCTTGACTCGGACGCGCTTTTTTCCGACCGGCGATTCGAGCAAGGTTCCCACCATGCCAAGGCCCGGCATTTCGACGGCATCGCCGACCTTCAGCGCATCGACTGGTACGGTCCGCCTGGGCGGTTCCAGTTCGGCTCGTGTTTCAGCTTCAAGTTCGATGAGGCGTTGCTTGGCTTCTTTCACTCTGATCAATTGCTGATCGCGTTTGGCGGCATCGATTGTTGCCTGCATCTCGGCCTTCGCACGACTGAACTGCTCTTGAAGCTTTTTCTTGATGCCCCGTCGCTCCTCCCATTCCGTCGCCTCAAGGCGCGCCAACTGCTCTTTGGTCAGGCGAGCCGCTTCCTCGGCCTCCCTCCGAGCCTGAGCGGCACGAGCGAGGTCGTCCGCCAACCGCCGCTGCTTGTCGTGTAGATCCCTCAGCATGTCATCGAAGGTATGGTCGTCTCCCTCCAGCTTTCGACGGGCCTCCTCGAGCAACGCCGCATCCATTCCCAGCCGACCGGCAATGTCGATCGCAGAGGATCCGGCCGGAACGCCCATAAAGAGACGGTACGTGGGAGAGAGGCTCCGCACGTCGAATTCCACGCTGGCATTTGCGAAGCCTCGTGTCGTCTGTGCGAGCGTCTTGAGCGCGCCGTAATGAGTCGTGGCAATCACCTTGCTTCCCACAGCGGCCAAGCGGCACAAGAGCGCTGCGGCCAGCGCGGCTCCCTCTGTCGGATCCGTGGAGGTCACCGGTTCGTCCAACAGAACAAGCGCCTGTCCCGGTCGGGGGGACGGTGCCCACGCGCGAATCGCCTGCATTTCGTTCAGGAGCGCGATCATCTGGATCATATGCGCCGAGAAGCTGGAAAGGTCCCGCGTGAGATCCTGCGCGTCCCCAATGTCGGCATAGATGGACGGGAACAGCGCCATTTCAGAGCCGGGCGCACAGGGGAGCAGCAGTCCCGATCGTGCCATGAGCGCAAACAAACCCACCATCTTGAGCGTCGCGGTCTTGCCCCCGGTATTCGGGCCGGAAATGATCAGGACCCGAGTCTCCTCATCGAGGGCGAGATCGTTCGCCACTACATGCTCCTTCGCCAAAGCCAGAAGGGGGTGTCTCGCTTCCTTCAGCCGAATCACACCGCGGTCATTCAATGCAACGGCATGCGCGCCCAATTGCTTCGCCAACCTTCCGCGTGCGGCAATACCGTCGAGCTGAGCCAGCGCGCCAATTCCGGCACTGATGAGGCTCAGATGGGACGCCACCAACGAGGACAATTCTCTCAGGATCCTCATGACCTCCCTGTTGATTTCGCGCTCGGCGATTTTGATCGCGTTGTTCAAATCGACCAATTCCCGTGGCTCGAGAAAAACCGTAGCACCGCTCGACGACACGTCATGGACAATACCGGCAACCCGTCCTTCCATTTCCGCCTTGATCGGCAGGACATACCGTCCTTCCCGCTGATCGAAATACCGCTCTTGCAGAACTTCTTCATACCGGGACGACTGCAGGAGGTCATCGAGCCGAGCCCGCATTTGTTGCCTCAACTCGTTGGCGTGATGCGTCAGCCGCCGCAAATCCGGCGTCGCGGATTCCTTGACGGAGCCGTCTGCGTGAATGGCTTCGTCCAAGCACTTTCGCAGATCCCGGACTTCGTTGATGGCGTGAAGCGGCCCCGCGACAGCGGCCAAGGCGGGGGCTTCATTGCGATGGCGAGACACATACGTATACGCCTCCTCCCACAGGGCAAACACGGCCGCGTGATCACGAAGCTCGGGACCTTCCAAGACCGCGCCTTTGCCCGCTTTCGACAGGGCTTCTCGAACGTCCGGAAAGGCGAAGCTCGGTGCCGGCTCTGCCCCTTCCTGAAGGCCAGTCATCTCCATCGTCTCTTGTTGCCGCCGGCGCGCTTCCTCAAGGTTCGGCGCGAACGCCGATTCCCGGCACTGTAGTGCGCCCAGCGACGAGCGGGCATGGGACGCCAAAGCCTCCACGAGCCTGCTCCATTCCAACACCGTGAGCGTGTGAGCAAAGAGATTGAAGGATGGTTCCGTGAGAGGCATGAGGCGACTTTACTCACCGCTGATTCGAGACGCAACCGGGGGGTCGCCTCCACGTACATTCACCAGGATAAAGAGCAGAAAAGCCCATATCCACGCGGGTTTACCACTTTTGTAAAGCTTGACAACCAAGTCAGCCGCCGATACTATCGCCGGTCATGAGGCCGGTACTCTCACCGGCTTCTTTTTTGTTGAGGACTCCTCGCCATGGCTATCAGAATCGGCATTAACGGGTTCGGTCGAATCGGAAGAAACGTCCTACGCGCTTCACTCGGCGATGGACAGTTGCAGTTCGTCGCCATCAACGATCTGACCGATGCGAAAACTTTGGCGTACCTGCTGAAGTACGACTCGGTTCACGGCACACTCAAGGGCACTGTGGAGGCACAAGACGACCACATCGTCGTCAACGGAAGCCCCATCAAGGTCCTTGCCATCAAAGACCCGAAGGAGCTGCCGTGGAAAGACATGAATGTTGACGTGGTGATCGAGTCGACCGGTCGCTTTACCGACCGTGAAGGAGCCGGCAAGCACTTGTCCGCCGGAGCCACCTCGGTCGTGATCTCCGCACCGGCCAAGGACCCCGATGTGACGATTGTGCTCGGTGTCAACGAGGACACGTACGACCCGAAAGTCCACCACATCATCTCGAATGCCTCCTGTACCACCAACTGCTTGGCGCCGGTCGCCAAGGTGCTGCTGGACAATTTCGGCATTAAGCACGGCGTCATGACGACGATCCACTCCTATACGAACGACCAACAATTGCTCGACTTGCCGCATAAGGATCTCCGCAGAGCGCGCGCCGCTGGGATGTCAATGATCCCGACCAGCACGGGCGCCGCAAAAGCCTTGCATCTGGTCCTTCCGCAACTGAAGGGCAAGATGGACGGTTTAGCGATCCGAGTCCCGACGCCTAACGTGTCGCTCGTCGACCTGACCGTCGAGACAGAGCAGGATACCGATGTGACGTCGGTCAACGAAGCGTTCCGGAAGGCGGCCGCGGGCCCGTTGAAGGGGATCCTGGAGTATTCAGTCGATCCGATCGTCTCCATCGACCAGAAGGGGGACGACCACTCGGCGACCGTCGATGCGCCTCTGACGACGGTGATCGACAAGCGCTTGGTGAAAGTGACGGCCTGGTATGACAACGAATGGGGCTACTCCTGCCGGGTGAGGGACCTGATCAAGCTGATCGGCGCGAGAACCAAGACGCGGTCGTAAGGTGCCTTACGTGCATGGAGGATCCACGGTTTCCGTCTCCGCGATAAAGGACCCACCCAGATGAACCTGCATAAACAGACCATTGACGATCTTTCACTGTCCGGCAAGCGGGTCATTATTCGGGCCGACTTCAACGTGCCCCTCGATGATTCGCTCCAAATCACGGACGACACGCGAATCCGCTCGACGCTTCCGACGATCAACCGCGTGGTCGATGACGGCGGAAAGGCGATCGTGTGCTCGCACCTCGGCCGGCCGAAGGGTAAATTCGATCCTCGCTATAGCCTGGCCCCCGTCGCAAAACGATTGGGGCGACTGCTGGGCAAGAACGTGATCTTTGCCCCGGATTGCATCGGTCCCGCCGTCGAGGGCCTCGTCGCAAAGATGAGCCCCGGCGATGTGATGCTGCTGGAAAACCTCCGGTTCCACCCCGGCGAAGAAAAGAACGACGAGGCCTTTTCCAAGGCGCTGGCCTCGCTCGGCGACGTCTACATTAACGACGCCTTCGGTGCGGCACACCGTGCCCATGCGTCGATAGTGGGCATCACCAAATTCATCCCCGCCGCTGCGGCCGGCTTTCTGCTCAAGAAGGAAATCGAATACCTGGAAGGAGCGGTGGAGAATCCGGTTCGTCCTTTCGTCGCCATCTTGGGCGGTGCCAAGGTGTCTGGGAAAATCGGCGTCATTGAAAATCTCGGCAAACGGGTGGACAAGGTCATCATCGGCGGGGGCATGGCCTTCACCTTTTTGAAGGCCAAAGGTCTGGAGATCGGCAACTCGCTCGTCGAGAACGACATGCTGGACTTTGCCAAGGGGATCGAAGATCACGCATTCTCGCGGGGCGTCAAATTCTACTTGCCGGTTGACTGCGTCGTTGCGGCGAGCCGCGAGCCGGGCGCCGAATCGAAGATCGTTCCAGTTCAGGAGATTCCCAAGGGATGGTACGCGCTCGATATCGGCCCTGCTTCAGTGAAACTCTTTACCGAAGCGGTGCAAAACGCCAAGACGATTCTCTGGAACGGCCCCATGGGCGTCTTTGAAATCGATGCGTTCGCAAGAGGAACCCTCTCCATTGCCCACGCTGTCGCCGACGCGTATGCGTTGACCATTGTGGGCGGAGGCGAAACCGCCATGGCGGTGCATCGCGCGGGGGAATCGGAAAACATTTCCTTCATCTCCACCGGAGGTGGCGCCGCGCTTGAGCTTCTTGAAGGAAAGGAGCTGCCGGGCCTCACGGCACTTCCTGATCGGCGCGAGTAGCCGCTCTTTTGACCGACAGTTTCAACACCGGTAGCACTGGTGCCCACACCGCTCATCGTCGGCAACTGGAAGATGAACAAGACGGCCTCGGAAGCCGTCCTGTTCGTCCGCGAGCTGTTGGCGAACCTCTCTCCTTCCTCCAATGCCGAGGTCGTGATTGCCCCGCCCTTCACGGCCCTGGAATCCGTCCGCTCGGCCCTCGGCGCTTCGCGGATCGCCTTAGGAGCGCAAAATCTCCACTGGGAATCCCATGGCGCATATACCGGAGAAATCTCGGGACCGATGTTGCGGGATCTCGGGTGTCGCTACGTGATCGTGGGACATTCCGAGCGGCGCACGCTGTTCGGCGAGCGCGACGAAGACGTCCGAAAGAAAATCCGCGCCGCGCTGACCCATGGATTGCGCCCTATACTCTGCGTGGGTGAGCTTCTGACCGAACGGGAGACCGGACGGACAGCGGAGGTCGTCACACATCAACTGTCCGAAGGGCTCCAAGGGCTGGATGTCGCGGACGTAGAGCAGATCACGATCGCCTATGAGCCAGTGTGGGCGATCGGAACAGGGCGCGCCGCGACGGTAGAGCAGGCCGTCGCCGTGCACGAATTGATTCGCGGGTTTTTACGGAAAACATGGCATGACGAGATCGCTTCCGCGGCTCGTGTGCTCTATGGAGGAAGCGTGACGCCACAAAACGCGGCCTCGCTGCTGGCGCCCCGAGCGATCAACGGCGCGCTTGTCGGCAGCTCTTGTTTGAAAGCCGACTCGTTTGCTACAATCGTTTCCGCCGCCGATAAGACCAAATCTCACTAATAGGAGCTTTGTGCACACTCTCGTCATCATCATTCATGTGATCGCCTGCTTTTTGATGATCGGCGCCATCCTTCTACAATCCGGCAAAGGCGCCGAGATCGGAGCTGCCTTCGGGGGCTCGAGTCAGACCGTCTTCGGAAGCCGAGGCCCGGCCAATTTCCTGAGCAAGTTCACGGTCGTCGTCGCCGCGGTCTTTATGGTGACGTCGCTCAGCCTCGCCATCCTGGCCAAGGAACGAACGTTCTCCTCCACCGTCATCGATCTGAAGAAGAAAGAAGCGCCTCCACCCGCGACCCCTGCCGCGCCATCCGACAAGCCGGCTGCCGATACGCACTCCGGCGACTCCTCGTCGAGCGGACATTAAGCTCCCGGACGTGCGTCCGTTCGGTTGTAGAGAACCAATGCCGTTCAAATGCGGGTAAGCCAGGATGCGTGCGTCGGATCCTCTCCGTGCACGATCGAAAAGAATCGCTTTTGGAGGGCGAGCGTCACAGGGCCCGGTTTCCCGGTTCCGATCTTGCGGTTGTCGATTTCTCGCACGGGAGTCAACTCGGCGGCGGTGCCGGTGACGAACACTTCATCGGCAATGTACATTTCGTCGCGCGTGAACCGCTCTTCGAGTACGGGAACCCCCTGCTCCTTGGCCAGCTCGATGACGGTGTTTCTCGTGATACCTTCGAGGATCGAAGTCAGCGGGGTCGTTTTAATGCGCCCTTTGCGGACGATGAAGACGTTTTCCCCGGTACCCTCCGAGACATAGCCTTCGGGATCCAGCATGATGCCTTCGTCGTATCCGTCGGCTTTGGCTTCCCGTTTTGCCAGAATGGAATTCACATAGTAGCCGGTGATCTTTCCCCTGGTCATGGAGACGTTGACGTGATGACGGGTGAAGGATGAGACTCTGGCTCTCATGCCGTTCGTGAGTGCCTCGTCTCCGAGGTACGCGCCCCACTTCCAGGCCGCAATCGCAAGCTTGATCGGGTTATCCCCCGGATACACGCCCATCGCCCCATACCCGATGTACACGAGAGGACGGATGTAGCAGGCATCGAGTTTGTTCACCCTCACCGTTTCGACAATGGCCTCCTCCACCTGCTTCTTGTCAAAGGGAATCGGAATCATGGCAATGTGCGCGGACTCGAAAAGCCGATCGACATGCTCCTGCAAACGGAAAATGGCGGAACCCGATTTGCCCTTGTAGCACCGCAGGCCTTCGAAGGCGGCCATCCCATAGTGCAGCGAATGGGTAAGCACATGGACTTTCGCGTCCGCCCAATCGACGAACGTGCCGTCCATCCAAATTGTTCCCCGGCCTTCCATGGCGATGAAGCGACTATAACAGCGGCTGGAAAGAAGCGTCAAGCAAACGGGTCTGCTGACAGAGAATCGCTGTTGGCGGGTGACGGCGAACGAAGTACACCGGCAGGCAGTGGAGCATTCAGGAGCGAAACGATTCGTCTAGCCGCCGTGCCATCCAAGCCGTCGAATCGTACGCCGACATCATACCGGTTCACCCAGCATACCGTTGCGCGGGGAATTTCAAGTGGCCGTGCGCGGTCGTCAAGGATGATGCGAAGAGTCAATGAGGTCCCTGATATGAGGACATGCTCGCCGGCCAGTCTCATGCCGGTGCACGAGAGATTCGTCACCCAGCCCTTCCCGATGACCGCTGTGGTCATGTAATCGCAGGTGAACCATGTGGCGACGCGGCGATACGGTCGAACGATGAACCGTTTGCCCTGCGATGTCCTCGACCCCCTCATGGATTGCATCATGCCCATCGCTGGAAGGATCATAGGGTCCTTCGTGAAATCCGGAAAGCCTCCTTTAGGGGTATAGGACTCTGAAACGGCGACGACTCCCGAAGTCGTTGTCTTGACAGCTTTCAATGGCTTGTGATACAGAACTACGTTCTTTTACTGGAGGAAGGGTGCTATGTACGCGATCGTCGAGACGGGCGGCAAACAGTATCGGGTCGAACAGGGCACGCTCGTCCAGGTGCAGAGTCTACCGGGTGACGTCGGCGGCACCGTCGAATTGAGCCAGGTCCGTTTGATTCATAGCGAGAAGGGTCTTGTCGTCGGCCACCCATTGGTGAAGGGCGCAAGAGTAACGGCCGAGATCGTCGGTCAAGGCCGGACCAGGTCCATTATGGTGTTCAAGAAGCAACGTCGAAAGAACTATCGACGAACCAAGGGGCACCGGCAGGGCTTTACGAGACTACGGATTACGGGAATTGAACCAGCGTAGAGGATCGATCCATGGCAACAAATAAAGGCGGCGGATCATCAAGAAACGGACGCGACAGCAATCCCCAATATTTGGGCGTGAAAGCCTATGGCGGTGAAACAGTGAAGGCGGGAGCCATCATCGTGCGTCAGCGCGGGACGAAATTCTTCCCCGGATTCAATGTGGGCCTTGGCAAGGACCACACGCTCTTCGCCCGCGTGACCGGGACCGTCAAATTTGAAGGCGGACGGAGCCGGCAGAAGGTCAGCGTCTATCCCCTGCCCACGACCTCGTAACACCGCCTTTCTCCTTTCATCCCTTCTCAGATTTCCATCTTGCGAGGCGGAGGCCCCTCGCAAGATGTCGATCAGTGTGAGATCATGGCCGCGCTACGTCTGAAGGCAGCCTTTATGTTCGTCGACGAA
>DASTSI010000117.1:0-10669 GCA_035760745.1 Nitrospira sp.
AAGCGGAATCAACGTGGCCCGCCAGCTCTGGAGGAACAGGAACACGACCAGGGTGACCAGCAGCACCGCCTCCCAGAGCGTGGTCAGAATCTCGTGCAGCCCCTCCGTCACCGCGAGCGTCGTATCCAGCGACACCACATAATCCAGATCATCCGGAAAACGCTGCCGCATCTCCTCCATGAGGGCGCGCACGCCCTTCACCGTTTCGATCGCGTTCGATCCCGGCAGCTGGTAGACCGCGATGACGGCGGCCGGCGCCCCGTTCAGCCGGCCGAGGACGTTGTACATCTGCGCGCCGAGCTCGACGCGGGCCACGTCGCGCAACCGGACGAACGAGCCGTCGTTGTTGGCCCGCACGACGATGGCGCCGAACTCCTCCTCGCTCACCAGCCGACCCTGGGCTCGGACGGTGTAGGTGAACTCCTGTCCCGCCGGCACCGGCTCCGCCCCGACCTGTCCGGCCGGATTGACGGTGTTCTGCGTGTTGATCGCGTTCACCAGATCGACGACCGTGAGCCCGAGCTTGGCCAGCAGATCGGGCTTGACCCAAAGCCGCATGGCGTACTGGCCGGCGCCGAACAACTGCACCTGTCCCACGCCGGGAATCCGCGTCAACGGATCATTCACGTTGATGAAGGCATAGTTGGCGAGAAAGGTGGCGTCGTAGCTGCCCTTCGGCGAATAGAGCGAGAGGAGCATGAGCGGGCTGCTCAGCGCCTTCGGGTTGGTGATGCCGTACTGCTGGACCGCCTGGGGCAGCTGCGGCACGGCGATCGCCTGGCGCATCTGCGTGAGCACTTGATCGGTGTTCGGATCGGTCTCCAGGTCGAAGGCGACGCGGAGCGTCATCTGTCCGCTGCCGGCGCTCGTGGAATACATGTACAACATGTGGTCCACGCCGTTGATCTGCTGCTCGAGCGGCGTCGCGACCGCCTGCTCGACGGAAAGCGCGTCCGCGCCGAGGTAGGTCGTCTGCACTTGGATTTCGGGCGGGACGAGGTTCGGGAATTGCGCGACCGGCAGGCGGACCGCGGACACGATCCCGATCAGCACCGTGATGATCGCGATCACCATGGCGACGATCGGGCGATGCACGAAAAATCGGACCATGGCTAAGAGCCGGGTGGACCAGGCGGGGGCTGCGCGTCGCCGCCCTGGGCGAGTGGTTCGGGCGGAACCGGCTTGGGCGATACGACGATGCCGCTGCGGACCTTTTGAAGACCTTCGACGACGACCTGCTCGCCCGGCTTGAGTCCGGAGGTGATCACCCACTGACTGCCGATCCGCACGCCGGGCTTCACGGCGCGGACCGCGATCTTGTTGTCCCCGTCTAGAACCGCCACCTGATAGATGCCTTGCAGCTCTTGCACGGCACGCTGCGGGACCAGGAGGGCATCATGCAGCGTCTCGATCGTCGCGCGGACTTTGGCGTACTGACCCGGGCGAAGCACATTGCCGGGGTTCGGGAAATAACCGACGACCGTGATGGTGCCCGTCTTGGTGTCGACTTGCCGGTCCGGAAGGGACACCCTCCCCTTGTGCGGATACAGGGACCCGTCGGCCAGGATCAATTGAAGCTCGGGCTTGTTGGGGTTGTCGAGCGCCGGATCCGTCACGGCCCGCTGAATCCGCTCGGCGAAGCGCAAATACATCTTCTCGCTGATGGGAAACAGCACCTTGATCGGATCTACCTGCGACACGGTCGTCAGCACCGTGTTTTCCATGATGAGATCGCCGATCTGGGCGTTCGCGATGCCGGCGATCCCGTCCACGGGCGACGCGATATTGGTCCAGTCCAGGCTCAGCTTGGCTTTTTCCAGCTCGGCCCTCGCCGCGAACACCGAGGCCTTGTTCGCTTCATTGGCCTGGATGGAATCGTCCAATTCTTTTTGACTGACCGCGCCTTGCTTCGCGAGCGGCGTGTCCCGCGCGACGTCGAGCTGCGTCTTTTTGTAGGCCGCCTCGGCGCGCGCCAGCTCGCCGCGTTTCTGATCGTAGCTCGCCTGATACGTCCGCGCGTCGATCTTGAACAGGAGATCGCCGGCTTTGACGAAGCCGCCCTCGACGTAGTGGCGGGACAGCAGGTAGCCCTGGATCTTGGCCCGGATCTGCGCATCCACCGTCCCGGCCGTCGTCCCGACCCCCTCGACCACGACCGGTACGTCTTTCCGGACGACTTCCGTCACGTAGACGTCCGGCGCCAGCGCAGAGACCGCGTCTTTTCGTTCGCAGCCTGCTGTCAGAGAGGAGCAACTCAATGCGGCGAGGAGGACAAGTGCGCGGGAAACTGGACGGGTCGAACGTGCCAAGGTGGCCAGTCCCTTGTATATTTCCGAGGCGGCTTACTTATACAATCGCCCTGATTGCAGCGTCAAGGTCGGCTCATATGAAAGGAGGCTTCCATGCGGTACGCCCGGCGGTACGCCGCTTTGCTCTTCTGCTTGGCTGTGCTGTGTGTTGTTCCGGCCTGCGGTCCCACGAAACAAGCTCGATCGATGGAGACGAGCGGCTTTCTCGGCAATCTCTATCCCATGATGCACAAAGGCCAGAACGACGAAGCGCTGCTCGTGTACATCAACCCCAAAGTTCAGTCGATCCCGAAGGGGACCTACAAGAAGTTGTTGCTGGGTCCCGTACAAGTCTGGGGCGAACCCACGATGGATATGGTCCGCCAGGGAGAGGTGCAAAAAGTGGCGGACATGTTCTACACGCTCCTCTATCAGAACCTGTCCGAGGACTATCAGATGGTCTCCGACCCGGCTCCCGGCACGCTGCACATCCAAACCGCGATCACGAGAGCGGATAAGGCCTATGTCGTGCTCCGGGCCATCTCCACCGTCCCGGCCCCGATGAACGCGTTTGCCGCGGCCTCGATGCTGAAGAATATCGCGACCGGGAAGCCGCTCTTCGTCGGAGACGTGAGCGTCGAAACGAAACTCTTGGACGCCTCGACCGGCGAAGTCCTCGCGGCGTTCGCAGACCGGCGGGTCGGAAACAAACGTTTGGACGTGGACTCATTCGATTCGTGGGACGACGTCCACAAGGCGCTGGCCTATTGGGCGGAAAAGGCCCGCTACCGGCTTTGCAAGCAACGCGGGGACACGAGCTGCGTGCCGCCGAAAGGGTGACGGCGGTCCGTCACTATTTCTGTCGGCCCGGCTCGACGGCCTGACGACAGCCTTGGGACAGCTCCGCATCATGCTTTCGCAGGCACTGGATGATTCGGCCGCCGCCCGGCCTCACGTCGTGGCAGAATTGCTTGACGTCCGTCTCGCAGGCCTGCCTCATTCGCTTCAGGCCCTCCCGCCCTCCCGCCGCCTGCTCCGGACTCTGTTCGGCCGAGCCGGGTGCGGGCGTCGTCGCCTGAGGAGGTGGATCGGCTGCGGCCACCGGTCCGGAGACGAACAGCAGCACGGCACCGACGAACAGGGCGGCACCCCCCGCCTTCCAGTCATGTCTCATCGTCATCGCGTCCTCCTTTTTCCATGGGGTGGTTGGATGCGAGGCCCCCGCGAGCTTACGCGGAACGCGCACCGACCACAATGCGTCGCTCGGTCCGTCGACGTTGCGGTGTATTCGACCGCTGTATGATAATGAAGAAAGAGGCGGTATGCGATTCAGTCGGCGGACATTGCTCAAAGCGACCGGACTAGGAGCCCTGGCCGGATTGGTCGGCGGCTGCGATGCCATGGGTGGCGTGTTCGGCCGGATGTTCGCCGTCCCGCCCCGCGACACCAGCTATTTCACGCCCAACGCCAAGTTCTACGTCGTGAACTACGCGGATTCCGCCGTCTCGATGTCCCGCGAGGTGAACATCGAGCAATGGCGGCTGTCCGTCAAGGGCGAGGTGAAGACCCCGATGTCGCTCGGGTGGCGCGACATCCTCAATCGCGACTCCTACGACCAGGTCTCCACCCTCATGTGCATCGATACCCTCCCGGGCGGCGACAGCCTGGGCAACGCGACCTGGCGGGGCATTTCGCTCAAGCAGCTCTTGAAGGACGCAGGGGCCGACGAAGAGATCGCCCGCGACGTCGTCTTCCGCGGCATCGACGGATATGACGACAGCATCCCGTTCAAGCGAGCGATGGAAGACGACGTCATGCTCGCCTTCCTCATGAACGGCGAGAAGCTGCCGAAGGAGCACGGATTTCCGATCCGATTGATCGTTCCCGGCCTGTACGGCATCAAGAACGTGAAGTGGATCGTCGAGATCGAGGTGTACCCTGGCGACTACCAAGGCTATTGGCAGCGGAAGGGATGGACGGATGACGGGACGATCAAGATCTTTTCGCGCATCGATTCACCGGGCCATTACCAGACGTTGAAAGGACCGGAACAGAAGTTCCGCGGCATCGCCTTCGGCGGCCCGAACAGCATCAGCAAGGTGGAGCTGAGCTTCGATGCGGGCCGGACGTGGAATGAATGCGAGATCGAGCCTCCCATGTCGCCCTACTCCTGGGTCATCTGGAACTATACCTGGAAGCCGCCGCATCAAGGCAAATTTCAAACCGTCGTGCGCGCGACCGATACGAAGGGGCAACTGCAGATTGCCGAGATCGTCAGACCCCAGCCGGCGGGAGCGAGCGGGCTGCACACCATTATTGCGGAGGTCGAAAGCCTCGAACCACGGAGAGCCTAATGCGATGATTCGAAAACTTCCCTCGGGTGGATACCGCCTCTATTCACGAAAGAAGGACCCGAGAACCGGCAAGCGCCGTAACCTCGGCACGTTCAAGACGCGCGCAGCGGCCGAGCGGCACGAGCGGCAAGTGCAATACTTCAAACGACACTGACGAGGCTTGCCCAGACGGGTTGCGCTCGTTTCGCATCCCGATTTCAACTCACAATTCGAGCGGTCCTGCTGCACCGGAACAGGCGCAGTCGTGGCTGGGCCATGCGCCAAGACAGCGGCCGACCTGATCTTGACCCTAGCCGGTGATGTCGCCGCCGATGCGCGGGTTTGAACCGGCGCATCGGCCAAGGATCGCGGAGGGAGAGGCCCGTGCTTCGGCCAGGACCCCGGATCAGAAGATGTAGTTGCCCCGAACAGCAGTTGAATCGTGGAGGCGTCGAACGGACTTTTATCCGATTGCCCCGCCCTGCTTGATTTCGACGCTTCCGCGATTTCGATTCATGGCGAGTTCGGTGTTGAGGAGGAAATGCGGCGTCAGCGCATAGTCGAGTCCCTCCGCTGCACGCCAAGCAAAGATATTGCCTGCGCTTACCGTCGTGCCGGTCCGCTTGACCGCATCCGATTCACTGACCCCGAATTGATGTTCACGCCGATGCCGGTCGCGACATAGGGTTGCAGGCTGCCGAAGTGACCGGGTCGGAATTCGAGCCCGGCACATAGGCGCTGTCTGGCACGTGCATTGGAAATGGTAGTGCGACCGGCTTTGGAGTACCATAGCTCCCCGTATGGGCGATCACATCGTTCCTGAATCCATCGGGCAGGACTATTACAAGCTCGGCGAGGCCGAACTGGCATCGTCCCAGTCTGCGGACGCCGTACTGCGGAAGGCCGAATTCTTTGGACGCCAGGATTCGCGCGCGGACATCATGCAGTCGGGCTTCTACTATCTCGCGGCCGCCAATTTTTTGGAAAGCCGCGATGCGGCCGGCGCCGCCCGGGCGTACCATCAGGCCGGGTATCAGCTGAACCGCCTCGATCAGCATACCCAGGCGGGACGCGCGTACTCGAATGCCGGGAGGCTGGCAGAGCGGGCGGCGCAATCCGAAACTTCGGATGCGGCGAAGCATGAGCTGCAACATTTTGCGGTTCGATCCTACTCGCGGGCCAATCACTGCTTCGCCGAAGCGGGCGAACTCGACTGGTCGGAAGCGGAGTATCTGAACGAACGCAACGCCCGCGTCGCCTGGGCCAAAATGCAAGGCAAGCATCCCTGGGCCCAACTCGCGTGGAAGGCCACGAGCAACTACGGGACGAGCTTCTCCCGCTGGGCGCTTTGGGTCGTCGGGACGATTCTCACGTTCAGTCTTCTGTACGAGACGTTCTTCCAACTGGGCTGGCTGAAACCGATGGATAGCGGTACGGCTGCCGCCTGGATCCCGATCTGGTCGGGCCTGTATTACTCGGTCAACGTGACCGCCGCGCTGGGATTGGTCGATTATGAGCCGGCGAACGCCGTGAGCCAGGGCGTGGTGATCGTCAACGTGCTGATCGGATATCTGCTGCTTGGGATCGGCATCGGCATCATCGGACGAATGGTCAAGAAGCGTTGACCCTCGGGCGTACCGTCGCGAGAACCGGCTGAAGCTCCTTCAGGATCACGTCCGCCGCCAGCTTATTCCCCTCCCCGTTCCAATGGACGTCGTTATCCACGTACAGGCGCCGTTGCTTGACGTGCAAGCTGAAGGCGGGCGCCAGGTCAATGAGCTGTACGCCGCGCGCCAGAGCCCAGTCGCGAAGCAGACGTTGCGGCTTGTCGAAGTCGTAGTCCTCGGGTTCCCCGGTTCTGGTCCGGATGTAGAGTCGTTGCAGGTCGCGATCCACCTGCTCCTCAGCCGGCAGGAGAACGAGCACCCAGGGAATCGACCGTGTCCGCAGCAGGGTATCGATCTCGCCGAGCACGTTCCTCGTCGCTTCCCACCGTTCAAGAAACGCCGGCGTATCGCGCCTCAGATACTGATCACCCATGCCCTGTATCATTTGCAGATAGCGCGGACTCCATCCTTGGAAGGAGGCGGGGCTTTGCTGCCCTCCCGAGGACGGACGAAACATGCCGAGGTCCGTCACTCCCAGCATTTCCCGCCATTTGGCCTGCGCGAGCAGGACCACATAGCGAAGATCATGCGAGAGATACCAATGGTCCCAGGACAGGTGATCGTGGAACCAGTTGCCGTTGACGTGGACCCGGTGGCGGTGGCCCGCGACGATCATCGGTTCGCCTTGCGCGGGCATGAAGTCGTTTCCGACAAAGAAGTTCACGAGAACGAGATCGGGCTGGTACGCCAGTCCATGAGACTGAAGCAGCGCCTGGTACTCTTCCGGCTGATACCCGACGAGTCCGAGATTGATCACTTCGGTGCCGGGTGCGCTGGGCTGGAGATTCCGTTCGACGAGCGCCAGAAACGTCTCGTCATAGAGGGCGCCGGATCCCCAGGTGAACGAGTCACCGACTGCCAGAATGCGGAGCGCGGCGACCGTTCGCACGAGGCTCCGTTCCCGATCCCGAAAACCACGGGAGTTCGTTTTCATGCCGTTGGAATCCGTGACCTGAAAGGGGATACCTCCGCCCGGCGTGTCGGCGGACGCCTCAAAGAGGCCGCCCTGTTCCAATAAGGGGTCGGCCAATCGGACCGCCGCTTCGCCCAACAGGAGCACCAACAGCACATTGACGAGGGCGGTTCGCATCCAGGCCGCCGCCCGGGTCTGAAGCCACCACCTCAAGCTGTCGGGATGAAGCAGGAGCCAGAGGTTCCATGAGACCGCCATGCCGAGACAGAGGAGGAACTTGTCGATGTGATGGTTGAAGTAGGGAAGCGGGTAGAAGACGAGCAGACCGAGGAGGATCGGCGTCCACCAGAGGGGGGAGGCCCAGGCGCCCCATTCACCGGCCAGACTCCGTTGCACGGAAGCTTGGTTGAACAGGATCACGCGCGCATTGATTCCGCACACCACCGACCCGAGGACGCAGACCAGCGCGATCCACTGCAATTTCGTGGGATCCCAACTGCCCCGCATGCCGCTCCGTGATGAACCGGGCAGGAGGAACGTGACGAGATCCACCGACGTGAGGCCCAGGAGCAGCGAGAGCAGCAGGCAGGCGCTTCCGCCTATGAGGGCCCGTGAGCTTGGCATCTAGGCATCGTGGCCGGTCATCAGCGCCTGGCACTCGGTGCGGTCCAACTCTCTCCACTGTCCCGGCTCGAGTTGTCCCAACCCAACCGGGCCGATCGCGATCCGCACAAGCCGCAACGCGGGATGGCCGACTGCGGCGGTCATGCGCCGGATCTGCCGGTTCATCCCCTCGTGAACCGTGACTTCGATCCAAGCGGTCGGAACCGTTTTGCGAAATCGGATCGGCACGGGGCGTTCCGGCAATTTCGGGTCCTCCGAGAGCAGGCGGACCTGCGCCGCTCTTGTCCGCCTCCCAGCCAGGACCACGCCGTTTCTCAGCCCGTTCAGCGCCGCTTCGCTCGGTACCCGCTCGACTTGAACCAGATAGCGCTTGGGGAGCTTGTGCTGGGGATCGGTGATCCGGTGAGCGAGTCCCCCATCCGATGTCAGGATCATCAACCCTTCGCTGTCGCGGTCCAGGCGGCCCGCCGGATACACGTGGGGAATCGGAATGAAATCGCGCAAGGTCGGCCGTCCTTCCGGGTCAGTGAAGCACGGCAGGACGCCATAGGGCTTGTTAAACTTCAACGTCGGCATCGCCGGATTCGCGATGCACTATAGCGAACCTCTTCCGGGACAACAATGCCGTGAAGAGTGTATGCAGGGTGTTGCATACATCCCTTCAGTAGGGATTTCCCCATACGAAGCAGCACGAGCAGCAAAGAGCCGTGAATAGGAAGAAATTCTTAAAAAGATGACAGGGCACCCCCGGCATCTCCTTTGCTCAAGTCCCTCGCTCATGAGAGCTTCGCCACTCTCGTGACTCTTTCTTGTTGTTCAGAACAACGGAGGGGACTCCGATGTTCGCATTCATCAACCATTCAACTTTATGGAGGGCTTCTTATGACGCGTTTTGCCAGCATGCTCGCACTTGCCGCATTCTTGACCTTCGGATTCGGGACGGTGACCACGTTCGCCGGTGACCCGACCACGGGCGAGCAGAAGGAGAAGAAGGATCAGGCCGGAAGCAAGGCCGACCCGGAGCAGAAAGACAAGAAGGATATGTCGGGCGGCAAGCTTGACGGGGAAAAGAAGGAAGAAAAGAAGGGCAACTAAGCCCAGGCGACCGGGGTACAGGTTTCGACCTGTGCCCCGGTCCACACGCACCTCGCCGTTCCACTGAGAGCCCTGACTGTAGGGATAAGCCTACAACCTACAGTTCCTCTCCATCCCATCTCGAATTCTCGTCGATCCAAACGCCGTATTATCGCAGCTTCCTTTCGTGCTGACCCGTCCTTTCGGTCCGACAATCGCAACCTCCTATCGGCATTGAGTTTGCTCCAAGATCCGGCCCGCAATCCTGACAGAAGGAGGCTGTATGAGACTGCCCTTTTCGCGCCGTCCCCGCTTCACGTCTTCCCTCGTGGTTGGCTCCCTGCTCCTCGTCGCCCCGACCGGCTGCGTTACCAAGGAAACGCATACCAAGGCATTGGCGGAGCTCGATGCGGCGAAATCCACCTCCGCCAAGCAAGCCAAGGAGCTCGAGGCATTGAGGAAACAATCTCAGGCCGAAGCCGAACAGCTCCACCAGCAGCTCGCCTCCCTCCAGCAGGGGTTGAGTCAGGAAGAAGCGCAACGCAAGGCCGCCGAACAACAGGCCGCTGCCCTCAGCCAGGAACGAGAAGCCCTCTTGGGGAAGTCCGCCGACTTGCAGCGCCGCCTCGACGGGTTGGAGAGCGATAAAGCGCAGCTCGGCGGAGAGCTCGGCCAAGTCCGCGAGCAGATTGCGGCCTTGGAGAAGAAGCTCGCCGACGAAGCCGAGCAGGTGAACGCCTTGTCCAAGGATAAAGAGGAACTCGCCAAAGGCACGGCGGCCGCAGAGAACGAGATCGCCAAACTCCGGAAGCGGGCGGCGGAGCTGGAAGCGGAGTCGGCTCGGGTGGCGAAAGAACGTGAGCAATTACGCCAAGAACAGAGCCAGCTGACGGCGGCGCTCGAGCAGGAACGCCGGCGGCTCCAAGCCGAAGCGGCGGAGAAAGAGCGTCTGGCCCGGGAACGGGCCCAATTGTCGTCCAGCCTGGAGGCGGAACGGGAACGGCTGAAGGCGGAGGAGGCAGCGAAAGCCTCACTCGCGGAAGAACAGGCCAGGCTCGCCTCGAGTCTCGAGCAGGAACGACAGCGCCTCAAGGCCGAAGCGGCGGAGAAGGCCCGGCTTGCGGAGGAGCAGGCTCGATTGGCCTCCAGCCTCGAACAGGAGCGCGAGCGGCTCAAGGCCGAAGAGGCTGAGAAGGCGAGGCTGGCGCAGGAACGTCAGGCGAAGGAAGAAGAGATCAAGCGGCTCACCCGCACACAGGAAGAGCTGTCCCGATCGCTTCAGGACGAAATCGCCAAGGGCAACATCACCATCCAGCAGGTGCGGGACCAACTCACCATCAACATGGTCGACCGTGTGCTGTTCGACTCGGGCCAGGCCCAGGTGAAGCCGGCAGGATTGAAGGTGCTGAAGCAGGTCAGCGACATCCTCGGGAAAGTGACGGACAAGCAAATTCGTATCGAAGGCCATACGGACAATGTGCCGATCAGCGCGAAGCTCCAAGACAAGTTCAAGACGAACTGGGAATTGTCCACGGCCCGGGCCACGACGGTGGTGCGCTACCTGATCGACCAAGGCCGCATCAACCGCGACTATATGTCCGCCGTGGGCTACGCGGACACCAAGCCGCAGGCGCCGAACGAGACCGAAGCCGGGCGCGCCGCGAACCGCCGCATCGAGATCGTTCTGTATCCGAGAGACTTGTCCAAGATCGCTCCTGTCGTGAGCAACGGCGCAATGCCGGCCCGCTGATCAGGTCTCGCGGCAGCCTT
>DASTSI010000118.1:0-6413 GCA_035760745.1 Nitrospira sp.
ATACGTCGTATGCGGGCGTTTACGACAAGATCTTCGGAAAAGTCTTTCACGAAGGTCGCGAATCGGCCATCCGCAACTTAAACCTTCAGCAGAATGAACGGGTCCTGGAAGTCGGCGTCGGCACCGGCTTGGCCCTCCCCATGTATCCCCGCCACTGCCGGATCGTCGCCATTGATTTTTCGGAAGGCATGCTCGAGATCGCCAGGAAGCGCGCCGCGGAGCATCGGTTGGACCACGTGACGCTCCAACGGATGGACGCCGGCGCCATGGAATTCGATGACGACAGTTTCGACACGGTCGTCGCCGCCTACGTCGTCACGGCGGTTCCCGACTATCGGAAAGTGGTGAATGAGATGATCCGTGTCTGCCGACCGGGCGGCCGGATCGTGATGCTCAATCACTTCAGCAACGGTAATAAAGTCATCGCCGCCGTAGAGAAGGTGATCTCCCCGCTCACCAAACATCTCGGCTGGCGGACCGATCTCTCGTTGAATACCGTGCTGGAAGGCACCAACTTACAGGTATCACGAAAGCAGAAGGTCAACCCGCTCCGATTTTGGGCGCTGGTGGAATGCGTGAACAGGAAGAATCAAGAGGCAATTGGTCACTTGAACGGCACGACCATCTTCACGCACACCGAGAGCCATGCCGCCGGGCATACGAGCGAAGAAGCGTTGGCCTGATCGCGGACGTTGAACAACGGGTCCAGCCTTCCCGCCAGAGACCGAACCTCCCTTCTGACCGCCTAGGCATCCCGATCATTTGCGGCGTTCGTCCAACGCTGGTGCTCCAATGATTTCCAGTTCAGCCATTCTCCGCCGGGGATGATCGTATTGCCGACGAGACACTGGCCGGAAAATCGACTCACGAGCAGGTCTGCGGCAGTGGAAAGCACGCGGCATGCGGCTCGGCTCTGTCCCCCGATGAGATTGAGCACGATGCCGAAGCCCGGACCGTCCAGCGGGCCGTAGAGCATGACACGAACCGCGCCGCAGTCGGCCTGATCCGGCACCGAAGCGGGAAGCAAACGCCCTTCCCATTGAATGTTCGACTGTGGGGGTGTGGACGCCTTTGCCCCCTTCCAAATGCAAGGAAGGCCCGCACTATCCAGTCCATCGAGCAGCCATTCCACGGTGGGCCAGTCAGCAACAGGACTCTGAAAGGTCCATTGCGCCGGCTGATGGAGGCGGTCGTCCAGAAACGGCATCGCCACTTCTTCCACCTGGGCCTCATCACAAACAACGTACAGCTCTCCTTGCGGATCGAACCAGAAGCGAAGCTTCTCGGCGGTGCATTCGGCCTGAATGACCCCCAAGCTCGAACAATCCGCTCCTTCCTGCTCGAAGACCGAAAAGTCCGTCACCCCCGTCATCGTGAGCTTCGCGACGCGCTCCATCTGCCGAAGACGATAGCGCACGACGACCGTCACGATCGTATCGGCAAGGACCTCCCGGGCGGAACCTTCATCGAACAGCCGACGCTTCGACATCTGCACGTCGGTGACGTAGCCGCCGCGGAATCCGCCGGTGTGCCCCATGAACCAGCGCAGGTCTTCGATGTTTTTGATCTGATGTTTCACAAAACCGATTGTAGCGCAGTCGCCGGGCAACGGCCAGCAGGGATGGCGATCACCGCAACCGGGGTCTTGACAACGGCGATGGAGCAAGGCGGACCTGAGACGTGCTTCTCCGCCCCGCGAAGGCGGATCGTCGACCGGGCGGTCACCGTCGAACATATCGCCCGTATACGGCGAGGTCCTCGGCTGAGAAGCAGCAGAAGACGACTTCCTTCACGACGCCGAAGTCGGCGACCGCCCGGCGAACGCTGCGGACCGCCACCGCCGCCGCACGATCCACGGGATAGCCGTAGATGCCGGTGCTGATGCTCGGAAACGCCAACGTCGCCATGTTGTTCGTCGCGGCGAGCTCCACGGAGCGACGGTAGCAGGAAGCCCGCAGCTCCGGCTCGCCTTGCTGGCCGCCCCGCCATACCGGTCCGGCGGTATGGATGACGTAGCGTGCGGGAAGCCGATAGCCGTCGGTAAGTTTCGCCTCGCCGGTCCGGCACCCGCCCAAGCACCGGCATGCCTCGCGCAATTCAGGACCTGCCGCGCGATGGATCGCTCCGTCGACGCCGCCGCCGCCGAGCAAGGACTCATTTGCCGCGTTCACGATCGCGTCGACCGCGAGCGTCGTGATGTCGGCCTGAATCGCGCGAAGATTCATGGAACCGCCTGGCCCGTCTTACGGCACATGATACGCTCCCACCCCGCACACTTCGTCGCCCACCTTCTGCGCGTAAAGGACCTTGGGCTCGACCTTGCCGGAAGCCGGGTTGACCATCATGTAGGCCACCGACCCCTCGCCTGTCCGTTCGACCGCTTCGACAATGGCTCGACCGAGGAGCTTGCCGGAGGCATCTTTGAGCACGTCGGCCGACATGCCCACGTACTGCGGGAAACCGCCATTCGCCGAAATCTTATGATCGGCGCCGATACAGACGACGTAGAGATCCCGGTCGCGGAACGGAGCCTTTCCTGCGTTGAAGTCCGCCAGCGCCTGTTGACGCCCGGCTGAATTGAAATGAGCCACGGCCTCGTGCAACATGGCCTTCGCGTCCGCCGGTGCGCCTCGCTCGCCGGCGAAGGATGTCACGGAAACGGCCGTAGCCGCAAGTATCTGCAGGATGATAGGCCATCTCACGGCTCTCTCCTTTTGACTTGCGTTCGGTGCAAGAACTGGATAGCTTTCCAAAAGCCTAGTGGGGTTTACCCGACCTGTCAATGCGCGCGGTTTGTCTTCAACACGTACCCTTCGAGGGCCCAGGGGCGTTTGCCGAAGCGCTGTCGAAACGCGGGATCGCGTTGGAACGCTGGCTGGTCCCGAGCGTCGGTCTTCCCGCCGAGCCGGCCGACATGCTGATCGTCATGGGAGGACCGGTGTCGGTGAACGATCCGGAGGCCTGGATCACGGAGGAAATCGCGTACATCCGATCGGCATTGTCGAGAGGCACTGCGATCATCGGCGTCTGTCTCGGAAGCCAATTCATGGCGAAGGCCCTCGGTGCCACGGTTCGACCGGGGACCAAACCAGAAATCGGCATGATGCCCGTCTCCCTGACCCCGGAAGCCAGACAGGACCGGTTCCTTCAAGATCTGCCCGAGTCGGTGGACGTCTTTGAGTGGCACGGGGAAATCTTCGATCCACCTCACCGTGCTGTGACGTTGGCCCGTTCGTCTGCCGCGCCGGTTCAAGCCTTTCGCTACGGCGAGCGGGCCTACGGCTTGTTGTTTCATCTCGAGATCGACGCCGCAGGGATCGAGGCGCTCTGCCGTGAATGCCCCCAGGATCTCGCCGACGCGGGCCTGACGGCTCAACAGCTCAAGGACCGAGCCCTGCCGCATCTTCCCCGCCTGCACCGGTTGGCCGAGAGGCTGGCAGGCCAGCTGGTAGATTCCTGTCATTGATTCCCATCTCTCTCCTGAAGTAGCTTAAGAACCTCGTTCGGCGCCGCTGAAGCCATTTTCACAAAGGAGATCACCAGCAATGGGCGCTTTCCCGATCAACGTGGCCACGAGAATCAAGACGCTGCCCCCCTATCTGTTCGCTGCCATCGATAAGATGAAGCAGGACGCCCTCGCACGCGGCGTGGATATCATCAACCTCGGCATCGGCGACCCCGACTTGCCGACCCCTGGACCGATCATCGAGAGCCTGGCCCTCGCCGCAAAGAATCCCAAGCATCATCAGTATCCGTCCTATGAAGGGATGCTCCCCTTCCGCACGGCGGTCGCGGATTGGTACCAGCGCCGGTTTCACGTGACGCTGAACCCCACGGACGAGGTCTTGACGCTGATCGGCTCGAAAGAGGGCATCGGTCACATACATCTGGCTTTCGTCGATCCGGGGGACGTCGTGCTCGTGCCGAGCCCGGGCTATCCGGTTTACCCGGTCGGAACAAGCTTCGCCGGAGGCGTCTCGCATATCATGCCGCTGACGAAGGCCAACGGCTTCTTGCCCGATCTCCATGCGATCCCGAAGGACGTGGCGCAGAAAGCCAAATTGATGTGGCTGAATTCTCCGAACAACCCCACCTCCGTCGTCATGACCACGGAGTACTTCAAGCAGGTGGTGGAGTTTGCCAGGCAGCATCACGTGATCGTGTGCCATGACGCCGCATACTCCGAGATTTATTATGACGGCAAGCGTCCGGTGAGTTTTCTTGAAGTCGAAGGGGCAAAAGACGTCGGCATCGAGTTTCATTCGCTTTCGAAAACTTACAACATGACGGGCTGGCGCATCGGCTTCGCAGTGGGCAACAAGGAGGTGCTGGCCGGTCTGGGAAAAGTGAAGAGCAATTTGGACAGCGGCGTGTTCGAAGCGGTGCAAGCGGCCGGGATCACGGCGCTCGGACTCGACGACGCGGTGACGGACGGACTCCGCAAAGTGTATCAGGAACGGCGCGACACGCTGATCCCGGGGTTGAAACAGCTCGGGCTGGAGGTGGATGCTCCTCCCGCGGCTTTCTATGTCTGGGTGCGGGTCCCGAAGGGCTACACCTCGGCGTCGTTCACGGCATACCTGCTGGAGAAGGCCGGGATCGTCACGACTCCCGGAAACGGTTTCGGCGCGCCCGGCGAAGGCTATATTCGCATGACCGTGTGCACGCCAAAGGCACGGCTGGCCGAGGCGGTGGAACGGATGAAAAAAGCGAGCTTTTAAATTTCCCGCAGCCGGTGTTGGATTGCCGAACCTCGAACAATTTGGGACGCCTCGACGGTCAACAGTCGCTTCTCAACAGTCCTCGTGATGTCGGAGACCGTCTTCATCGGTTTCGGATCGAATGTCGGGAATCGGCTCGACTTCTGCGATCGGGCCGTGACGCTTCTGAGTCTGCTGCCGCATTCCGAGGTTATCGCCGTCTCGCCGCTCTATGAGACTGAGCCGGTGCTCGACGGCGCGCAGCCCGGGGAAGGCTGGTTCTTGAACGGCGTCGTCCGGATGAAGACGGACGTCGCGCCGCGGAGTCTGCTGGCCCTGTGCCGCGAGATCGAACGTTCGCTCGGCCGCGATGAGGAGAATCGGAAGGGGCCAAGGACTCTCGATCTGGACATGCTGTTCTATGGGCAACAGGTGATCGACGAGCCGGATTTCAGCGTGCCGCATCCCCGACTGCCGCAGCGGCGCTTCGTCTTGGTGCCTCTGAACGATCTCGATCCAGGCTGGATCCATCCGGTGCAGCATCGGACGATCGCGGAGCTCCTCGCCGACACCCCGGACCGGTCCACGGTCCGCCGGCTGGAGCCACAGCCCTCCACGAAGTACGGCAGCCAGCCGGCCGGCCGGCCCCCCGGTTCATGAAAATCATCCGGTCTCCACTCGCGATGACCCGTTGGAGCGAGGCGCTGCGTCGGGAAGGCGTGACGATCGGGCTTGTCCCGACGATGGGGGCGCTGCATGACGGTCACCGGTCCTTGATCCGCGCGGCAAGGCTCCGCTGCGATGCCGTGGCGGTGAGCATTTTCGTCAACCCCACGCAGTTTGGCCCGTCGGAGGATTTGGAGCGGTATCCGCGGCCCATCAGCAGGGATCGCAGAGTGTGCCGCACCGAAGGCGTCGATGTCTGCTTCGAGCCCTCCGTCTCGGCCATGTATCCCGAAGGCTTTCAGACACGCGTCATCGTGCCTGAACTGTCCACGCGGTGGGAAGGGGCGGCACGGCCGCACCATTTCGGCGGGGTGGCGACGATCGTGACGAAACTCTTCGATATCGTGCGGCCTCACGTCGCCGTTTTCGGTCAGAAAGACTATCAACAGGCCGCGGTCGTCAGACGGCTGATCGCCGATTTGAATTGCAACGTCATCCTGGACGTGAGGCCGACCCTTCGAGAGCCGGATGGTCTCGCAATGAGTTCGCGCAATGCTTACCTCTCGCCCGGCCAGCGGAAGATCGCCACCGTGCTCTACCGGGCCCTATCCGCCGGGGCGAAGGCAATCCAGGACGGCGCCACCGAGGGTGCTCAGATCGAGAAGGTCATGCGCCGGGTTGTCGCTGAAGAGGCGACGGTGCAGACCGACTATCTCGCCCTGTGTGACGGCATGACGTTGGAGCCGCTCCCGAGAATCGGTCGAGGGGCCGCCGTGCTGCTGGGCGGGATTCGAATCGGCAACGTCCGTTTGATCGACAATATCGTCGTGAAGAGTCCGCTCAAGAAGGGCGGCTAGCAGGCTGTCCCGTTCACATCCCGCGCTTCGTTCAGCCTTCGATGCCCCGGCACGCCGCCATCCGCACTTTCCGTCCGTCAATTGGGAGCCGAATGATGGGTTTGGCTGACCAACAAACCGAGGACGACTTGACTCAGCCGCCGCTTGTCCGGCTCGTCCATCTCGAGAAATCGAAGACCGACCGAAGAAG
>DASTSI010000119.1:0-4906 GCA_035760745.1 Nitrospira sp.
AATCAAGAAGTAGACGCCAGGTCGCGGGGGTCGCCTGCATCACAGTCGGTTGGACTTCGGCGAGGCAACTGATCAAACGCCGCCCGTCCATGGCGGCGGCCCGCGAGACGATCTCCACTCGCCCTCCGACGAGCAGCGGCAAATAGAGCTCCAGCCCCGCGATGTCGAACGAGAGAGTGGTAACGGACAGCAGGATGTCTCTCGCGGAACAGCCCGGTTCCCTTTTCATCGACCAGAGGAAATTCACCAATGATCGATGCCGGATCTCGACGCCCTTCGGTTGGCCGGTAGACCCCGAGGTATACAGGATGTAGGCGATATCGTCCGGGGTAGCACTGGGAGGAAGGTCTTCATCGGACTCCTGCCGCAGTCGCTCGTCTTCGCTTTCAAGGGAAACGACCCGGCAGCCTTGTCCTACGAATCGCTCCGCCAACTGCCCGGTCGTCAGCACGAGCGCGGCACCGGAGTCCTCGACCATGAAGCGCACTCGATCCCTTGGATAGTCTGGATCGAGCGGGACGTAGCAGGCGCCGGATTTCATGATCGCGAGCAAGGCCGAGACCATGTCGATCGATCGCTCCAGACACACACCAACCACGGCGCGCCGGTCGATTCCCATCCGGCGCAACAAGCGGGCCCACTGATTGGCACGAGCGTTCAGCTCTCGATAGGTTGCCTGACGGCCCTCCATCGAAACGGCAACCTCGTCGGGCGTCTGTCGCATTTGTGACTCGAACAACTCCGAAAAGCACTGTGTGCGGGGATAGGCGGCATCCGTCTTGTTCCATTCCAGGAGCAATTTCGTACGCTCGGCCCTCGTCAGCATGGTGATGTCGGCAATGCGGGCGCGAGGTGTTGCGAGCGCGTTCTGGAGGAGTGCCATGAAGTGATTCAGCATCCGTTCGGCGGTCGTGCGCGTGAACAGGTCGGTATTGAAGGTCAAATACACCTTCTTCGCGACTTCGAGCTCGATCGTCACGCTGAGGTCGAATTGCGCGGAACCGGGATCGACTTCGAACGGTTCCCACTTGAGGCCGTACAACTGAATATCGCCGATGGGCGCATTGGCGAGATTGAAGAGGACCTGGACCAATGGCGCCATGCTGGGGTCGCGTGGCACCTGGAGGCTTTCGACCAGGCGGTCGAATGGATAATCTTGATTCGCAAAGGCTCCGAGCGACACGTCCTTCACCCGGTCGACCAGCTCATCAAAGGCCGGATTCCCGCTGAGATCCAGGCGAAAGACCAGGGTGTTCACGAACGTTCCGACGAGCTGCTCCGTGGCCATGTGCGTCCGGTTGGCGATGGGCGAACCGACCGCCACCACGCTTTGGCCGGAATAGCGACTCAAGAGGAGCTGGAAACAGGCCAGGAGAGCCATAAAAGAGGTCACTCCGCGCCCGGCGGCATAGGCGCTCAAATCTTCGAGGAGAGCCGAGGGAATGTCCACGGAACAGTACGAGCCGCGGAAGCTCTGCACGGCCGGCCTCGAAAAGTCGGTCGGTAGGGAGAGCACGGGCAGATCTCGGAGTGTCTCGGTCCAGTATCGCTCTTGGTGCGCGAGCTCTTGTTCGGAAAGGCACCGCCGTTGCCACGCCGCGTAGTCTGCATATTGGACAGGCAGTGCCGTGTCGGGAATCGGCAGTCCTTGGCACAGGGCGTTATAAAAAGAGGCGAAGTCACGTCCGAGGATGCCGAACGACCATTGATCGCCGACGATATGGTGCATGTTGAGCACGATCAGGTGATCGTCGTGGTCCAGCGTCACGAGCGAAATCCTGGCCAACGGGCCTCGCTCCAGATCGAAAGGACTGGTCCCTTCCTCTTCAGCCAGCCTGCGCGCTTCCTGTTCGCGCTGCTCCTTTGGCAGCCGCCGCAGATCGATTTCGGCCAGATGCGGAGGTTGCCATGGGGCGATCCGCTGAACCAATCCGGCATTCGTCATGGCAAACGTCGTCCGGAAGGCTTCGTGGCGTCGGGCCAGAAGGTCCACCACTTGACGCACCACCGGAATCCTCAGCGAACCTCTTTGGCGCGACACGAAGAGAAGATTGTAGGCCGTTGCGTTGGGCGCGAGTTGTTGGATGAACCACATTCGTTGCTGAGAATACGACAGCGGCAGTGGCGCGGTGCGGGAGACAGGAACGATCGGCGGCATCGGCTTGCTCGCACTCCCGCGCCGTTGTGCGAGTCGGATCTGCTCAGCGACGCCCGATATGCTGGGGCGTTCAAAGAGCGCACGGAGGGGGAGTTCTACGCGGAATATTTCGCGGATTCTCGCGACGACTTGGGTCGCAAGGAGCGAATGCCCTCCCAAAGCGAAAAAACTCTGATGCACATCGGTGGGCTTTCGTCCCAGGACCTCGGACCACAGCTCGATGAGGCTGTGTTCAATAGGGTCTCGAGGACCGGCCGACATCGTCGTGGACTGCGGATGGCGGATTTTGTGCCCGCTTAAGGCGCGCCGATCAACCTTTCCGTTGGGCAGCAACGGAAGCGCCCGGAGGATGACGACGGCTCGTGGAACCATGTACGGCGGAAGCCGCCGTGCGAGCCATTCATGCAGATGCGGTTCGCTGGAACCCGAATCGAATTTGAGCGTGGCAAAAGCGACGAGGTACGGTCCCACGACGGGATCATGCTGAAGGACCACGGCGGCCTCCGCCACGGCGGGCCACTCCCGCAACGCGGCTTCGATTTCACCGGTCTCGATGCGAAACCCGCGAATCTTGACCTGCTCGTCTTCCCGTCCAATGAACTCGATGTTCCCATCCGGTCGGAACAATCCCAAATCACCGGTCTTGTACAGCCGGGTTCCGGGGACAAAAGGGTTCTCCAGAAATCTGGAGTTCGACAGCTCCGGTTGACGATGGTATCCGCGCGCCAGGCTCAGCCCGCTGATATAGATTTCCCCCACGACGCCGATGGGAACAGGCTGCATCTCGGCGTCCAAGATGTACAGCTTGGTATTTGCGATAGGTTTTCCGATAGGGATCCGCAGGCCTTGCTCGGTGCCGTTCGTCCGATAGACGCTCGCCCACACGGTCGCTTCCGTCGGGCCGTATTCGTTGTAGAGCGCCGTATCGGGCACGCGCTCATAGTGCCGATGGACCACATCGACAGGAAGCGGCTCACCGGCAACGACCACGACTCGCAATGACTGCAACGCTCCCTCGCCGCTCGCTTGGAGCACATGGTCGTACAGCGAAGGGATCAACACCATGTGTGAGATGCGGCGGCGTATGATCAGCTCAGCAAGATGCTGCGGGTCCCTGTGGTTGTCTTCTGAGGGAATGACCAAGGTGCCCGCATGGAGCATCGTCCAAAAAATGCTGGTGATCGAGCCGTCGAAGGCGAGCGGAAAGGTCAAAAGGCATCGCTCGACTGGTTCCCGATAGTACTCGAGACGCGCCGCCAGCGAGTTGCGCAGAGCCCGATGAGTGACCTCTACTCCTTTCGGCCGGCCAGTGGATCCGGATGTGTAGATGATGTACGCGAGCCGATCGAGATCGACCTCCGGCAGAGGCGGGCTCGAGTCAGGCACCGTCGGAAAATCGTCAAGCTTATCCAAGTCGAGGATGCATTCCTCAGGGACGAGACGATCATGCTCCAACATGAGCTGTGTACGAAGATGCGACTGTGTAAGAACAAGAGCCACTGAGGCATCCTCGAGAATCAGCTTCTGCCGTCGAGGCGGAGCATGAGGATCCAACGGAACATAGACTGCGCCGGCCTTCAGAATGCCGAGCACGCCGACGAGGGCCTCGGGAGAGCGCTCCAGGCAGAGACCGATCCGGACATTGGCGCCTTCGGTGATATGGCAGATCCGTCGGGCCAGCGCGGCTGCACGGACGTGAAGGTCTCGGTACGTCAGGCGCTGCTCGCCGCACATTACCGCGATCTTGTGCATCGCAGGACGAGTGCGGTGTTCGACAACATCGGGAATCGCCTCTGTGAACGGCAAATCGCCGGTCGTGTCGTTCCACTCGGTAACCACCAGCTTTCGCTCCGCTTCATCGAGCAATGGGAGGGTCGAGACCCGGGCCCTAGGATTTTCAATGAGTCCCTTCAAGAGCGTATCGAGTTGGAGGAGCATCCTCGAGATCGTCGGCGCGTCGAAGAGAGCCGTGTTATAGAGCATGACCAGGTCCAAGCCTTCCGGGCCATTGACCACGAGCAGTGTGAGGTCGAACTCGACCCCGACATCCCGTGGGGGAAGGTACCTTGCCTGCGCATTCCTGAGAGTCAGACCAACCAAGGGATCGTCTTCCCACACCACCATGATGTTGAATGGACCGCTTCCTAGATCGCGATTGACGGGCAGAATGTGTTGCAACACCCGCTCGAAGGGTACGTCTTGATGGTCCTGTGCCTCGACGACCGTCTGGCGTGCGCGAGCGAGGAGAGTCTCAACGGTGTCCGAAGCGTCGAGGGTCAATCGTAAGACGACGGGATTGATGAACGATCCAAAAGTCCTTTCCCACTGCGGCGCACGCCGGTTGGCAATGACCGATCCGAGCACGACATCGTTGGCTCTCGCACAACGGTGCAACAGCGCGACAAAGGCCCCATATACGACCATGAATTTCGTGAGCCGTTGCCGGCGACAGAGGTCTTCGATGCCGTGACCCGTCTCTTCCGAGAGACGACGATGGCAGCTGCTCCCCAACAAGTGCTTCACCCTGGGTCTGGGATGATCCAGAGGCAGCTCAAGGGGAGGCGGAAGATGGGCCAGTCGCTGCGTCCAATATGCCAATTGCTCCTCGCCTGCCACGGTGTTCCATATCTCTTGCCAGGCGATATATCTCGCATAGCCGCCATCCCGAAGGGTCGGGGGGGCATCGGTGAGCCTGCCGGCATTGTAGAGAGCCGACGCCTCTTCGGCCAGAAGGCGGAGGGACCAGCC
>DASTSI010000120.1:0-4104 GCA_035760745.1 Nitrospira sp.
GATCAAAATCTGTTGGTGGATGTGCATAAAGTCGGTGAGTCAGCCCATCACCGTGTGATTCAAGGGCAGCTCGCCGGGCCTATGGAAACCGGGCACGACAAGGCAGTGATCCGTACGACGAGTGGGGCAGAGGAGTCTCACCTGGTGAGACCGGTCGCGCGAAGCAAGGTGGCCTCCGTTCCCGTAGGCGTGGATGCCGTTTTTCTCATCGATGAGTTGGACAAGATCGTCGATGTGACGTACGGCAGCAAAGAAGCGGTGCATCGCGCGGCGGAACTGTGGCAGAAAAAAACTCCCCTGAAGGGCAACCTGAGCAGAATCGCCGGCGTGGTCGTGAAGCCGTTGCAGGACGATACCATCGTCATTCGTACCGAAGACGGCACGGAGCACCGATACCCGGTTCGTCCGCTGATCCAGCAGAGGCTCGCGGCGTTATCAAAAGACGATTCCGTGGTGCTGCTCGTCGACGATGAGCAGAAAATCACGGATGTCGCCTTTGCGCCGAAACGCTAACGGAAGGTTGATCGCGGAATCGGGTTGGCCTGCACGACGTGGGTGCCAGTGCGACGGCGCGTCATTTCTCGTCCGCACATCAACCGGAGCGAAACGCCGCGCCTCGATCGGGCAATGGCCTGGTGAGCGTCATCAGGCCGGTTTTCCCCGCCGTGCGCCCTTGATCGCCCGCTCGACCTCACGGCCGGCTTCACGGGCCTTGATCGTCTCGCGGCGGTCGTAGAGCTTCTTGCCCTTCGCCAGCGCGAGCTCGACCTTGGCGAGCCCTCGCGCGGAAAAGTACAGTCGGAGGGGAATGAGCGTAAGGCCCTTTTGCTGCGTCTTCCCGATCAGCTTGTTGATTTCCTTGCGGTGCAGGAGCAGCTTGCGCACCCGCATGGGATCGTGGTTCATGATGTTGCCGTGACTGTAGGGGCTGATGTGGCAATGGTAAAGGAACACCTCGCCGTCCTTGACGCTCGCGTAACTGTCCTGGAGATTCACCCGGCCCTCGCGCAACGACTTCACCTCGGTCCCTTGCAGCTGGATCCCGGCTTCAAACTTCTCCTCGATGAAATAGTCGTGGAATGCCTTCCGGTTCGTCGCAACCACTTTGTCTGTCGCGTCTTTCGCCATCATCGTCCCGGGAGGCGTGGCTTGACCCCGTGAGCCGCCACCCCTAAGATGCCGCTATGCGCGGACCAGGTCCACTGGATTCGTTCGGCACCATCCTGTCGGGACTCGCGAAGCGCCTCGGACTTGAAGCGTGGCTCCTCGAGCTCCGCCTTCAGCGCGAATGGCGAGACATCGTCGGCGAGCCGATCGGATCCCACACGTGGCCCGAGCAGATTCGCTTCAAGAAGCTTTATCTCGTCGTCCGCAGCTCCGTGTGGATGCAGCAGCTCGTGTTCTTGAAGCCGGAGCTCCTCAAGAGAATCAATCACACAGCCGGCACAGCCCTGGTCACCGAGCTGGCGATGCGGGTGGGAGAAATTCCCCCCGGCCGATCGGCCAGTGAAGGGGGCGGCGTGGACGATTCCGGTCGGCAAATCAGCGACCATACCCTCACCGAAGCGACGGCCCATGCAGCCGCCATTCAGAGCCCCGAGCTACGGGAGCGTCTCACCAGGTTGATGGCCGAAGCGCTGTCCAGGATGCCCGCTCAGTCTCCTTGAGGCGCAGCCGGAAGCGCTTGCTTGAACAGCTGCCGCGAGTACGCAGCGGTCGCCGCGGTGTCGGACCCGTCGATCAGCGGGCCGATCCGCCCCTCTTCCTCCGTCTCCGTCAAGCGATACAAGCCCCGCAGCGCGCGCCTGAACCCATCGCGGGTGTCCCGGTCCTCGCCGGTCAGGTACTTGTGCAGGATCGGCGCTTCGGCCCAGGCATCGTGCGTGAAGATATAAATCGTGATGCGCCGATACCGGCCGTTCGGATCGTCGGGGGTGGTCGGCCGGATCTTCATGGGGCCGAAGTTCCTCGTCTCCCTACCGACTTTCCGAAAGCGCTCGATGAGCGTCTCGATTTCCCCGTCGCTCGTCCAGGGCGGCACGTGCACCGCAACGGCGGTGCCCTCTTGCGACCCGATGCTGTACGGGGGAATCGACCGATCCGGACGGCTCAGGTACATGCCGCCCCAGATCAGTGCGAACGAGCCGAAGAAGACCGCGAGCGCGAGCTTGACCACCGTATCCAGCGGCTTTTTTTGTCGGGAAGCAGTAGCGGTTCGGTCTGTCATGGAGGGGACACGAAATTCGTCCCGTGCCAGGAGGGAGCTGTCAGCTTTCGGCCGTCTCTTCGGCGGCGGCTTCCTCGCGCTCGGTGCTCTCGGCCAACCTTGCCACGGCCACGACGCGGTCGTCCTCGCCGTCGAGGTCGAGGATCCGGACGCCCTGGGTGTTGCGCCCGATCTCCCGGATATCCTCGACTTTGCAGCGCAGCACTTTGCCCTGCGCCGCCATGAGCATGATCTCGTCGCCGTCCCGCACCTGGAGGAACCCGACCGCCCGGCCGTTGCGTTCGGTCGTTTTCACGCTGATGATGCCTTTTCCGCCTCGGCCTTGAACCCGGTATTCGGTCACGGGAGTCCGCTTGCCATAGCCGCCCTCCGTCACCGTGAGGATCGCCGTGGTCGAATCCGGCGTGATCGTTTCCATCCCGATAACCTCGTTGCCCTCCTCGAGCGTGATGCCCCGCACACCGTAGGCCGTGCGCCCCATGGGCCGGACTTCGTCCTCCTTGAAGCGTATGGTGATGCCCTGCTTGGTGCCCAAGAGAATCTCCCGCTGACCGTCGGTCATCTGCACGCCGATCAGCCGGTCGCCCTCTTCCAATCCCAGCGCGATGATCCCGCCCTGTCGGGGATTGCTGTAGGCCGCCAGCTCGGTCTTCTTCACGAGGCCCTTCTTCGTCGCCATGACGACGAACCGGTCTTCGCGATATTCCTTCACCGGCATCGTGGCCGTGACTTTCTCGTTGCCGGAGAGCGCCAGGAGGTTCACGAGCGCCTTGCCCTTCGCCGCCCGGCTGGCTTCCGGGATCTCATGCACCTTGAGCCAGTACACTTTGCCCGCGTCGGTGAAGAAGAGCAGGGTGTCATGCGTGGAAGCGGTGAACAAGGTCTCGACGAAGTCTTCGTCCTTGATGCCCATGCCGATCTTGCCCTTGCCGCCCCGGCGCTGGGCGCGGTAGAGGGACGCGGCGTTCCGCTTGATGTAGCCGGCGTGAGAGATCGTCACCACGGCTTCCTCTTCGGCGATCAAGTCTTCGACGCTGATCTCCGCTTCCTCCTTGACGATCTGCGTCTTCCGGTCGTCTTTGTAAGCCTCGTAGACCTGCTGCAGCTCGTCCTTGATGATTTTTCGGACCAGCGCTTCGCTGCCGAGGACGGACTTCAAGTATTCGATCTGCTTCAGGACCTCCATGTATTCTTCGGTCAACTTGGTCCGCTCCAGCCGGGTGAGCCGCTGGAGGCGCATGTCGAGAATGGCGTTGGCCTGAATCTCGCTCAAGGCGAACTGCCGCATGAGGCCGCCTCTGGCCTCGTCGGGGGATTGCGACCCCCGGATCAGCGCGATCACGGCATCGAGGTTGTCGAGCGCGATCTTGAGGCCTTCCAGGATATGGGCCCGCTCTTCCGCCTTTCGCAGCTCGTAGGCGGTCCGTCGGACGACGACCTCCCGGCGGTGTTCGAGGAAGTAATGGAGGATCTGTTTGAGGTTCAGCACCTCCGGCCGGTTGTTGACGAGCGCCAGCATGATGACGCCGAAGGTGGTCTCGAGCTGCGTGTGCTTGTACAAATTGTTCAGCACGACGAGCGGAATCTCGCCGCGCTTCAACTCGATGACGATGCGCACGCCTTCGCGCGAGGAGGATTCGTCCCGCAGGTCGGAAATGCCCTTGATCCGGTCCTCCTGGATGAGCTCCGCGATCTTCTCGATCAACTTGGCCTTGTTGACCTGATAGGGGATCTCGGTGACGATCAGCCGCTCGCGCTCCGTGCGCTCGTCCGTCTCGATCGTCACTTTGGCCCGCAGCCTGAGCAGGCCGCGCCCCGTCTCGTAGGCCTCCTTGATCCCGGCTGTGCCGTAGATGAATCCCGCGGTGGGGAAATCC
>DASTSI010000121.1:0-3464 GCA_035760745.1 Nitrospira sp.
TTTCTTCATGCCCGGTGTCACGTTGGGCTCTTCCGCCAACGCCTGGACATGCCAGGCAATCGAATGCAGCGGCGTGCCCACCTCGTGCGCCACGGAAGCGACCAACTGTCCGACGGCGGCGAGGCGTTCCGACCGGTTCAATTGATCCTTCGCTTCGACGAGCAGGGCGTTGGCGCGGAGGAGGCTTTCGGTCTGCAGAGCGAGGGCGGCCTTTGCGGCCTCCTCACGGGCTTTGCGCTCTTCCCATGTCATGCCGACGTAAGCGACGACGAGGAGCACCCCGGCCACCACAGAACGATTGATCACCGCAGCTTGGAACCGTCCGGGCTTGGTGGGCTGCAGCAGGCCGATGTAGGTGGCCGCAACGCAGAACGCCACCGTGACGATCATCAACGGACGGTGGCGGACCCGGGCCACGAGCAGAATCGGCAGAACAAAGGCGTAGGCGGCCACAATGTTCGCAGGAGCCACGGTTTCCAGGATGACGATCCCGAGAAAGACGGCTCCCGCAATCGCGAGGAGGATGCGATTTGGTTTCGTCATGACGAAAAGGGGCCGGCAACGCCGGCCGGTGATCCTATGGCCTGGGGCGAGTAGAACGCAAGGCGGCCGCGAGGTCTCTCAGCCGTTCATCCGTCATAAGGCCCTCGACCGGCACGCTGTACTTCCGGCTCCAATTCGGATGGGCTTCGACCGTGCCCGGCAAATTGGTCTGGGACAATTCCTCGAGCCCGTCCTCCAGGTTGGCCAGGACGACGGCTGACGAGCTGCGGGCCAAATAGAGATGAATCGCCCGGCAGAGGGCCGGGGTCATGGTCGGTACGGTGCCGGGATTCTCCGACATTCCGTCGGGCAACAGTCCTTCGTGCTTCAGCGCTTGGAGCATGCGAGCCTTGTCCGCGTCGCGCTGCTCCCAGGCTTGGCGTCGGCCCGTGTCGTCCCTGAAGGCGCCGAGGCCGGCGCGAATGCGCAAGTCCTCCCCCAACCAAAACCCGGTGAGGGTCGGCAAGTCATGGGTGGTCACGACGGCCAGCGACTGCTCCGGATACTCGTGGGGGGCCTTCCAGCTTCCGTCCCCGCGACGCTCGAAGTAGAACACGCGATAGGAGAGTACCCGCGCCTTGGCCAATTGTTCCCTGACCCAGTCGGGCACGGTTCCCAGGTCTTCACCGATCACCAGACTTTTCGCGCGAACGCTTTCGAGCGCGACGATCGCGAGCAGGTCGTCAAAGGGATAGTGGACGTACGTGCCTTGAGACGCGGGCTTGCCGAGCGGAATCCAGAACAGCCGGCACAGAGCCATCACATGATCCAGGCGAATGGCCCCTCCGAATCGCAGATTGTTCCGCAGGAGCCGTATCAACAACTCATAGCCGCTTGCCCGGAGCGCGATGGGATTGATCGGCGGCAGGCCCCAATTCTGCCCCTCCGGCGCAAACGCATCCGGAGGCGCCCCGCAATCTGCACCGAGGGCGAGTGTGGATTGGTACATCCATCCCTCCGCGCCGTTGCGCTCGGCCCCCAGCGCGAGGTCGTTGTAAAGCCCGATCGCCATGCCGGTCTGCTCCGCCAGCCGACGGTTTTCACCCAGCTGTTCGGCCGCGATCCACTGGATGTATTGGAAGAACCGGATGCGCTTGCGATGACGTTTGGCATATTCGCGCACGGGCTGACCTGGACTGAGAAATTGCTTGGGCCATTCATGCCACGTGACCGTTTTCGATTGGATCAGCCGCCGCTCTTCTTCCAGCGTTTGAAACGTCGCATAAAGCTCCAGGGCTTCGCCCTCGGACTGAATGAACCGCTCCAGCAACTTGGCACGGGCCGTTTTGGGCTCCATGTCGGGCTCTTCGCCCGTGTAGTGATCTTTCAAGAACTGTCGGTAGGCCAGGTCCAGCATTGAGCGCTTGGCCGACGCGATCGCGTCGTAGTCGACCCGTCGGCTCTCGCGCAACGCCTTCAGCTTGGACTGAAACTCCGGCGAGTGAAAGCTGCGCTGCGCGTCGGCCGATGCCAGAAATTCCGGTAACCGCTCCACATCGATATAGAGCTCATTGAGGAAGAGACGATTCAGCGGCGCATAGGGACTCGTATGGTGGGGAGCCGTGTTGCGCAGCGCGTGCAGGGGGTTCAGGCCGATCAACCCGGCGCACAAGGTCCTGCCGGCCCACTCCACGACCTTGCCGAGATCCGTAAAGTCTCCGCAACCCCAGTTTCGATCGGATGACAGCGAATAGAGCTGCAAGCCGATTCCCCAGACACGTTGATGATTCTCAATCGAGGGAGGGAGATAGCAATGCGGCGGAGCCAGGACGAGACGCATCGTTCCCGATGAGCCCACCAATCCTTCGCCCTGGACGAGCACTGTGTAGTACCCGATGTCCAAATCCTTTGGCAGCGACAGTTCCACCCGGACATGGCGACGTCCGTCGAGAAAGCGCACCTCTACGGCAGACATCCCGGGTCCCGATTCCCCTCCGGCAACGACGTCCCATGCGTCATTGCGGATGCTCCACTGAAGCACTGCGGAGCGTTCCTTCCCGTCTTCGAGCGCCAAGCAGCAGGGGACCAAAATATCCGCGCCCCGACGAACGACAAGTACAGGATCGCAGGGTCGGCGCCACGGCGCTTCATCCCAGTCGCGGAGCGCGCGGGCGAGTGCATCGGGTGTTTCAACGGCGAACCCCATCGCGGCCAGAATCGCCCGCTTTGTATCGTCGCTCGTGACGTGCTTCGTCCCGGCAATATCGTAGTAGTCGGAGGCGATGCCGACTCGCTCGGCGAGCGCGGAAAGGAGAGCCTGTTCGTTCTGCTCGGACATTGATGGAGAGAGTCTGAGTGAACCCCTGCCTCAAGTCAAGCTATCCCATTGTTCTTAATCACAAATTCAGTACACTGCCGCGCCGGAACAGGGGATATGACGAGGTGAAATTCACCGATGGACTGCGCAGGTCGACGGCCGATCACACTTCGCCGACGGAGAGCGTGAGTCGCTCAGCGTCCGCACGTCTCCTGTGAAAGTAGGAGGCATTCCGCTGCAGCGGTTGGAACCAACGACAAGACCCTCGTGCGCGGTCGCTCTGCACCGCGCCATAGGCCGGCGACCGTTCACTGTGTGCCAGACGGACAGCCGAAGCCCGGGGGGCGACCGGTTCAGAAGGCGAAAAACGGACCGGTTCCGAGAACGCTCGGTTGTCCTTCAATGCCGATGAACACCGTGCGACCAAGGAAAAACGGCAGCCCCCAATCGAACGCGGAGAACGGCCCACCCAAGTCGTCGAAGGCGGCCTGATTCGTCTGGACGAGGCTTTGGGTGTTCGCGACATGAAACGCCACCGCGGCTTGACGTCCGTTGTTCCCGATCACGGTCGCGGAGAGATTCAACGTCGCCGAGGGACAGTAAAACGCCTGCAAGGGTGCGGCGCAGGACGGAATGGTACTGTCCGGGAAGAAATAGCCGTTCG
>DASTSI010000122.1:0-8412 GCA_035760745.1 Nitrospira sp.
ACCACGGCGTTCTTGCGGAGCTCGCCGGAAGCGGCGGCTTCGCCGGCCTTGTCGAGCTGCAGCTGCTTGATGCCGAGCGAGATGCGCTCCTTCTCGATGTCGACGTCGAGCACCTGCGCCTTGACCATGTCGCCGCGGTTGGACGCCTCGATGACCTGCTCGCCCGGACGCGTCCAGTCGAGGTCGGAGAGGTGCACCATGCCGTCGACATCGCCCTCGAGGCCGATGAACAGGCCGAACTCGGTCTTGTTCTTGACCTCGCCCTCGACCTGGCTGCCGACCGGATGGTTGTGCGCGAACGCCTCCCACGGATTCTCCAGCGTCTGCTTGAGGCCGAGCGAGATGCGGCGCTTGGCCGGATCGACCTCGAGCACGACCACGTCGACCTGCTGGGAGGTGGACAGGATCTTGCCGGGATGGACGTTCTTCTTGGTCCACGACATTTCCGAAACGTGGATGAGGCCCTCGATGCCGGGCTCCAGTTCGACGAAGGCACCGTAGTCGGTGATGTTGGTCACCGTGCCGGTGATGCGCTTGCCGATCGGATACTTGGCGCCGATGCCCTCCCAAGGATCCGCCTCGAGCTGCTTCATGCCGAGCGAGATGCGGTGGGTTTCCTGGTTTATGCGGATGATCTGCACCTTCACCGTCTGGCCGATGTTGAGTATCTCGGTCGGATGGTTGACGCGCCTCCACGCCATGTCGGTGACGTGCAGGAGGCCGTCGATTCCGCCGAGATCGACGAAGGCGCCGTAGTCGGTGATGTTCTTGACCACGCCCTCGACCACCTGGCCTTCCTCGAGGTTCTGCACGATCTCCGAGCGCTGCTCGGCGCGGCTCTCCTCGAGCACGGTGCGGCGCGACACGACGATGTTGCCGCGGCGGCGATCCATCTTGAGGATCTCGAAGGGCTGCGGGTTGTGCATGAGCGGGGTGACGTCGCGGATCGGACGGATGTCGACCTGGCTGCGCGGCAGGAAGGCCACGGCCCCGTCGAGATCGACGGTGAAGCCGCCCTTGACCTGGTTGAAGATGATGCCTTCGACGCGCTCACCCTTGTTGAACTTCTCTTCGAGCCGAACCCAGCTCTCCTCGCGGCGCGCCTTCTCGCGGGAAAGCATCGCCTCGCCGAGCGCGTTCTCGATCCGCTCGACATAGACTTCCACGGTGTCGCCGGGCTTCAGCTCGCCGTCCTTGCCCTTGACGCCGAATTCCTTCAGCGGGACGCGGCCCTCGACCTTGAGGCCGACGTCGATGATGGCCATGTCCTTTTCGATGGCCGTGATGGTGCCCTTGACGACCTGGCCTTCCCCGGAGTGACCTTCGGAAAAGGAATCTTCGAGCATGCTCGCGAAATCGTCGCGGGTCGGGTTTGCAACTGACATGTGTTCTCCTGAAAAGCCCCGCCAATAAATCGGCCTTTTGCAATGGCGTGGCCGCGTCAGACGGCCGATTTACAGGCGGGGGCGGCGCCGATGGTTCGTGTTGCGTTGGCTTCCCGCCGTTCCGGCCCGTCCGGGCCGATGCCTCATCGGACATTTTCGAAGAGGCATCTTCGGCGCATGTGGAACAGAGGAAGCAGGTTTGACGGTCCAAAACGACAAGGCGGACCGCATCCGAAAGTAAGGACGCGCCGCCAGCCGTTCAACCGCCGTCCCGTTTGGCCAGGGCCTCGTCTACATAGGCCTTCGCCGCCAGGAACGCGGTCTCTATATCCATTTCGCTCGTATCGAGCAAGTGCGCGTCGGCTGCCGGCTTCAGCGGCGAATCCGTCCGGCCCATGTCGCGTGCGTCGCGCCGGCGGATATCCTCCAATATCGCGGCCGCATCGGCCTTGCCGCCACGGGCGACGATCTCGTCCGTCCTGCGCGCCGCGCGTACCTCGGCGCTCGCCGTGACGTAGAGCTTCACCTGCGCGTCCGGGCAGACGACCGTGCCGATGTCGCGGCCGTCGAGCACCGCTCCGGGCGGGGTCAGCGAAAATTCGCGCTGCTTCTCCACCAGCGCCCGCCTGACCGCCGGCATGACCGCCACCTTCGAAGCCGCCTCCCCGACCGCGTGCGTGGAAAGCGCTTCGCGGTCGAGCGCGGCGAGATCGACCCGTCGCGCATATCGTTCGGCGAGCGCCTCGTCGTCGAGCGGCAGGCCTTCGTCGATGAGCGCCTTGGCGACGGCCCGGTAGGTGAGCCCGGTGTCGAGATGCGCGAAGCCGTAGGCCTCGGCCAGCCTGCGGGCCATGGTGCCCTTGCCGGAAGCGGCCGGCCCGTCGATTGCGATGACGAAAGGATTCATGCGGGCGTATCAAGCGGAGGAGAGGCTAAAAGGCAAGGGGATTGCCGCCTTCCGGCTGTCGCGGATGCCGGCGCGATGTCGGTCTCCCGAGACCTCCGAGACGCCACGATGCGCACAGTACCTCAAACGGCCAAGTGCCCGGGGTCGATCCTTGCGTGCTAGGATTTGGTTCAAATCACGAGGAGATGGCAGATGTCTCACGAAACAGGCGGGTCTGCTCCTCATCCGGATCGTTCTCCCGACAGGGACCGCAGAGAGTTCCTTGTGAAGGCCGGGCGTTTCGCGGCCGTGACGCCGTCCGCAATTGGCATGCTCCTGGTAACCAGCATGAATTCGGGCGCTGTCGCCTCCTCAGGCGGTGAGGGTGCGGGTGGCGGTGGCGACGGTAACCTGCACGGCAACAACGACTGGGGCACGGGTGGAGTCGATCCCGGAAGCGCCAACGGCAATACAAGCGATTCCAAGGGCGCAAAGGATGGCCACGACGCCACGGTCGGCCTCAAGCCGAGAGGAGCCTAAAAGGCAAGAGCATTGCCGATTGGCTGCTGCGGACGCCGGCGCGCTATCGGTCTCTCGAGGCGAGCCTCGGAGGCGCGATCATGCGCACAGTGTACCTAAAACGGCCAAGTACACGGGCCGCTCTTTCCGTGCTAGGGCTTGGTCATATCAGGGAGGAGATAGCAGATGTCTGACGAAATGGGCCGGTCCGCTCCTAATCATGATCGTTCTCCCGACCGGGAACGCAGAGAATTCCTTGTGAAGGCCGGCCGTTTCGCGGCCGTAACGCCACCCGCCATCAGCATGCTCCTGGTAACCAGCATGAATTCGAGCGCTGTCGCCTCCTCAGGCGGCGGGGGTGGCGGCGGCGGGGGCGGTAAGGTGCACGGCAATAACGGCTGGGGCAACGGTGGAAACGACGGGACCAATCCCGGAAGCTCCCACGGCAACACAAGCGGCTCCAAGAGCGCAAACATTCTTCGTTGAAAATCGACGGCCGATCGTGGCGCAGGCAGGCGGACGCAAGATGAACATGCGTCCGCCTGCTCTTGTTTTGGACTGGTCAGCCTGAAGACGCCTGGCAAACGCTCCCTATCCCCTTGAGCAGCCTCAATCCGCTTAGAATGCATCGTGCTGCAGTAGCATTGCGGATGCTTCGTCAGCGCGACCGAAGCTGAGCTCGCGAACCGCGGCCAGCCTGACGATCGTCGCCATCGCGAGGAAGGCTTCGGTCGTCAGGTATTGCGAAGTGTTCCTTGCCTCACCCAGTATGGCCACCAGCGCATCGACATGCGAGACTGGGCTTATCGTCGTCGAGGCGCCCTCCGCAAAGCGCGGGAACAGGATGGCGGCCGCGAGCGGCCCGCCATCAGCGGCAATGGAAGCCGGACAAAGGTATTTCACGGTCCTGGCGTCAGGCCGCTGATAACTCTGAAGCCCATCCAGCGACGGCCTGGCACTAGCGATGACGGGCCAGCTTCCGGGCTTCACCGCATATGCAAGCGGCAGGCCGCGGATCTGGCGAGGGCGGCTGTCGATGAGCACCACGTCGTCGGCGATGCACGGCCAACCATGCGCATTCAGAAGAGCGGCGATGGTCGTCTTGCCACACCCGGATGGACCAACCAGCAGCACAGTACCCTTTGGCGATTCCAGGGCCGCGGCATGGATGGCGAACGTCCCGGAAGAGTGCCTCAGGATTGCGTCGAGAATCTCGGTTTTCAGCCAAACCGCCACCGCCGCGGAATCGGCAAGTACATGGTCGCTGCCGTCCGGCCCGACCAGCCGGTATTTCCCGCCCGCCGGCGTTATGTCGAACGTGAAGTCGGACGTTTCTTCCTCTACCTTCAAATGGCCGAACACGTCCCGAACGGCGGCCGCGACATCCGGACCGCAATAGCGGAGGCCGATCCGCAACCCGGCGAAAGCAAACACGTCGTCCTGAAGGCCTTCCCCCCGAGAACTCTTCACGGACGAAGAGCCGGGCTCTTTTGCGATTTTCCCGCTTTTGCGGAGAAGTCCCAGTCGGTCCCAACTCGATAGGGAAGAGGAGACGTAGTCTTCCGCCTCCTTCGGCGAAAAACTCATCTCCTCGATCAGGAGCCGGGCAGAGCCGTCCTCGCCCGAACCTCCAGCCAGGGAAGACCAAAGAGCCGTCCCGAGGGAATCCAGGGCATAAAGGCGCTGCTGCCCTTCACAGAAAAGAACGCCTCTATCGTCCAGTTCCACCAGACTGACGTCATCCCTGGACGGCAAGATCATCTTTCTGCCTCTGCGTAGCGACTAGAGAAGTCCTCGCGAAATCGTCAGCGTGTTTTTCATAGCCGCGCCCCGCAGCCTTTGGCGGAAGCTGCGGATAGCGCGGACCGCCATATGGTTGACGAGACGAAACCGATCGCTCCGCTCCATCAGCATCTGGCGGTGAAAGAACAGGTGAGCGATCACGTTTCGGGCGGCTATGTCGGCAGCGCCTGCCTTCGCAATCTTCACGAGGGTCAGCAGGTATACATCGAAGGCCAAGGAAAGCCTTGCCGCGGAAAACCGCGCCCGCGCCGACGCCCAGTCCACTTGTTCGCGCTGCAAAAGATCGGCGACGTCAAAGAGGTGCCTGAGCTGCATCCGGCCGCATGAAAGACCCCCGTCGTTGAACATGTCGTGCGCGATCAAGTGCACGACACGACTCGTGGGGGCCGGCACGCAGAAGCTGCAGCCGTCGATGGTGACGGCTTCGCCAAAGTCGAGCTGCAGCGTCGGATAAAGCTTGCCGGGCCCGGGCGGCCGATGGTGCAGGTCTACCATCCCTGCATCCTGAGGCCGGTAGAACTTGGCGTGGGCATGCTCTCCGATGTTGCCGTCGAGATCGCGGTAGGACAGGCTCCGGAGGACTTCCGAAGCTCGCGGCAGGTCGCTCGGCGTCAGCAGAACATCCAGGTCAGAGGTCATGCGGCTGCCGAGCTCGTCGGCCGGGCATGTCAGGAGGATAATGGTGCCCTTGAGCAGGGTGGGGAGGATGCCGGCAGCGTTCAGCGCGCCGATCGCCTCGAGTGCCTGTTCTTTCAGGCGCACATTCCTTTTGAGGTTCAGGTCATGAAGGAGCTGCACATATTCGCGGACATCGTCCGCAACGAGATCGCGCCGGGCCCTGAACACCGCGTGCAATCGTGGCGTGACGAGGTGCTCGTTTGCCTGGCGAATTAGCCCTTCCCAATCGACCGATGCAGGAATTTCTCCCCTGAGGCAGGAGGCCAGGCCGTACACGCTCAAGCGCGCCTGCCGATCGAAGGATCGCCGCGACCGCGCTCGATCAGGAATTCAGCTCGGGGCTTAGGCCCGGCCGATATTCTTCCGCGTGCAGACCTGACAGGCAAGGGATCCCCCGTCGTGCGGGCTATTGAAGCGATCATATTATGCGGACCGCCGGGCCAAGAGACCTCCGTTCAGCCATTGAGCCCTACTTCCTTTGCGCCCGGGCTCCCGGCTGGCTGCGCATGTCCGGTCCGTCGCCAAACAGGCGCCGCCGAATTGCCGCCGGCGTCCCGCTGCCGGCGTCACTCCGGAACGCCTGCGGTCCTCAGCGCCTCGATGTAGCGCCTGGCGAAAGCTTCGTCGCGCCAGGGATTGATCTGGATCTGCAGCGTCAGAGTGTAGGTTGGAAAGGCCTCCATCAGGCGTCTGGCCGCCTCGCGCGCCTCATCCAGCCTGTTCAGTCCGACGAGCGCACTAATCACGACCCGATGCGAGGAGCCATAGTTGGGCATTTCCCTCAAGGCGTTCTCTCCCCACGTCAGCGCTTCCTCGAAACGCTCCAGCATCAGGTAGCTCATGCCGATGCCGGAAAGGGCGATGCCTTTCTCGGGATCGACGGGGCTGAGGCGCATCGCCTTGTGGAAATGGTCGATTGCGGTGAGCGGCCGGCTGGCATGCGCATTGACCCAGCCGCTGCCCGTGTAGGCCTGCGCGGAGTTGGGATTCAAGTAGAGGGACCGCTCGATCGCGCCGAGCGCCGTCTCGTAGTCCTTGGCGCTGTAGGCGATTACCTGCGCCGCAAACCGCAAGCTCGTGGGATCGTCGCGCGCCTCCGCGAGCACCTCGCGCGCCATCCGCACCGCCACCCGAATGTCGTCGGGCTCGTGCCAGCACTGGCTGACGGAGACGCTGCGGATATAGGCTCCGAGCGCTTTCGCCAGCACGAAGTCCGGGTCGATGCTCAGGGCCTCGTTCGTGAGCTTGCGGACATCCGCGAAGCCTTCGCGCGTCATCGCGTAGAAACGCGGCAGCGCACGAAGATACATGTCATAGGCGCCGATATAGTTGGTAGGCTTGGTGCGCGCCTGCTTGATCTCCTCCAGGCGGATGCTCGGCTCGACGGCGCCGACGACGCTTTCCGTCACCTTGTCCTGCAGATCGAAGACATCGCTGATGTCGCCTTCGAAGCGGTCCGCCCAGACGTGATGTCCGCTGATCGCATCGACCAGCTGGCCGACGATGCGGACCCGGGATCCCGCCTTCCTGATGCTGCCCTCGAGCACGTAGCGGACGCCGAGCTCGCGCGAGACCTGCCGGACGTCCACGGCCCGGCCCTTGTAGGTGAAGGAGGAGTTGCGGGCGATCACGAAAAAGGACTTCACGCGGCTCAACCCGGTTATGATCTCCTCCACCAGCCCGTCGGCGAAATATTCCTGCTCGGGGTCGCCGCTCATATTCGTGAAGGGCAGGACGGCAATCGAGGGCTTGTCGGGGATTAAGGGAGAGGCGGCGGCGACGGTAGGCGCGGCGAATTCCACACGGTAGGCGCGCACCGGCCGTTCGATGTTCTTGAGACGCTGTTCGCCAAGCGGCGCAAGGCCGTAGTCCAGTTTACCCTGGAGATGATCGTAGGCAGTGCCCGAGACGATCACGCCTCCGGGTTCCGCGATGCCTTCCAGCCGCACGGCGATGTTCACCCCGTCGCCGTAGAGATCGCCGTCCTCCTCGCGGGTGACGTCGCCCAGGTTGATCCCCATCCGGAACCGGATCGGGCGCTCCTGGGGCGCTGCTTTCTCACGCTCGGCGATCGCTTGCTGCACGGCGACCGCACATGCAACGGCATTGACCACGCTGGCGAATTCGCAGAGGAAGCCGTCGCCCGTAAGCTTGACAATCCGGCCCTGATGCTTGCGCAGGAGCGGCTCGACGAGTTCCTTGCGGTAGGATTTGAGCCGCTCGAGCGTGCCGAGTTCGTCCAGTTCCACAAGGCGCGTATATCCGACCGCGTCGACAGCCAGGATTGCGGCAAGCCGACGCTCCGGACGCTCTGTCATGGCTGCGCCCGACAGAGGGAACCCGTCAGGTTCCCCCTGCGCCTTGGCCCGTTCGCTTCCGACACCGTTTCCAGCATACCGGCCGCTCAGAGGATCGGAAGCAGAATATCGGTGTGTGACATCCGTGTCGATGGCGGGCAATGTCTTGTCCTTTCGCTTGACCGGACAGCTTGCAAGAGAGTTGCCGGTCGGCAGCCGGATTAATCTCGCGATCAACGTCGGAATCGAATGTGGCCTTCCACGATGATTGTGGGCGGCTGACGCCAAGCAGGATGGTCCCGACGATTGCGCGTGGAAAAAAATTCGACCCGAAATGAATTTCGCGAAGAATTCCGTTTTAAAATCAGGTGCTTCGTCCGTCCGTCCCGCTTTTCGCGGACTCCACTTGTCCACGCCTTCCGCACTTCGATCACAATTCGCGACAGTTCCTCCCACCGGGAACACCGGTCGCGACGGTGATTGGGTGGGGAGGGACCGGCGCCTGCGGCGGTGGGTTAACGTGACCCGGGCTCATGCAGGCGGCCGCCGACCTCCAAGGAGGCGGTGGTTGGTCAAGACGCCGGCGGGCGCGGCAGGTGCCGTGCCAGTCATTTAATTTGAGAGGCATGGCCTCGCGCCCGCTTCCCAAGTTCTTTGACAACAATAGATGAGGTAATCGGCCTTGCCGGTTGCCCATGGAGGCATTGGGTGCTGCGCTTCAGGCGATGGAGAAACGAGGTCCACGCTGGGTGGCCTCAAGCATCGAAGGAGAAGCGCAGCATGGAATACTTTGCCGGATTGGACGTGTCGGTCAAGGAAACGAGCGTGTGCGTTGTCGACGCCG
>DASTSI010000123.1:0-13685 GCA_035760745.1 Nitrospira sp.
GGGGAGCCCGCTGCGAATCACGGCAGTCAAGTCTCCATATGCCAAGTGCGAGCGCTGTTGGAATTACCGCCAAGCAGTGGGAGCGAATCCGGACCATCCGACGCTGTGCGACCGTTGCGTGGAGGCAGTGCGATGAGCCGAACCGTCCGCTATGTGCTGCTGGCGCTGCTCGGCCTCGTGGTCGTCGTTCTCGACCAGGTGACGAAGTATTCGATCATGCAGTCGATGCGGTTGCATGAATCCATTCCAATCATCCCGAACCTGTTCAGCATCACGTACATCCGGAACCCGGGCGCGGCATTCGGCCTCTTGGCGGGCAGCAGCAACGCGTTCCGAATGGTCTTTTTCGGCATTACCTCGTTGTTCGCGCTCGCGCTGCTTGGTACGATTCTGGTTCGCCTGCCGGACCGAGATTGGATCGGGCAGCTCAGTATTGCAGGAATTTTGGGAGGCGCGATCGGGAACTTGATCGATCGATTACGATTCGGCGAGGTGATCGACTTTCTGGACGTGTATATCGAATCCTACCATTGGCCCGCCTTCAATGTGGCCGATTCCGCCATCAGCGTGGGCGTCGTGTGCCTGATCATCCATTTCGCGTTCGAACGGAAAGATTCGGCCCTGCCTGCTCCCGAGAGCTCCGGATCGTAAGGCTCAGGCCGGAAGTGGCAGGATGAAGCCGCCTTCTTCACGGAATTGCCGCTGTTGCTCCGCTGAAAACATCACGAGCGGTTCGCTGTGGCAGAATTGGCATTCTTTCACGGTCACCGGTACGTCGCCTTCGCCCAAACTCTCGAGATAGCGCCGTGCCAGATTCAGGACCCTGTCCTCATCCGTCGTCATGACGTCGAAATGGATGCGTCCCTGTTTGCCTTGGACCCAGGTATCGAACACGTGAACGGTTTCGGAAGCCACTGCGCTCTCCTCCTTAGAGGCTGAAAATATAGAGGACGACAAGGCCCATGACGATTCGGTAGTAGGCGAAGGGCCTCAGGGTGTGCCGTTTCACAAAGGTGAGAAAGGTGGCGATCACGATCCAGGCGACGAGGAAGGACACGACAAGACCGATGCCTAGCGTGACATAGTCTTCGGGCCGAAACAGCGCGCGGGACTTCCACATTTCGTAGCAGGTTGCGACGATCAGCGTGGGGAGGGCGAGAAAAAAAGAATATTCCGTCGCGACTTTCCGGTCGAGCCCGACGAGCAGGCCCCCGATGATCGTCGAGCCGGACCTCGACATGCCGGGAATCAGCGAGGCGCACTGGGCGAGACCGATCAGGACCGCTTCGCGCAGCGTCACGTGATGCAGTTCCTCCACGTCCGGCTTTCGTGTTCGGGCTTCCACAGCGAGAATGATGAAGCCGCCCAGGATGGAAGTGAGGGCGACGGTTTGGGGGCTGAACAGGTGACTCTTGATCCAACCGTGCGTCGCAAAGCCGATCACGGCGGCAGGGAGAAATGCCGCCCCCAAGCCGATGAGAAACCAGAGATCCGGATGTACAGTCATGGAATGCTGGATGATGTCTGGCAGGGATCGGCGGTGGTCCTGGATGGATCGCCGGAATTCGGCCTGTTCCGTTAGGGCACGGGAAAAAAGCGTCCGCAGCTTGGTGCGCTCATAGGCGATCACGGCCAAGATTGCGCCGAGTTGAATTGAAATCTCCGCATTGGCAGCGACGTCGCCGGTGAAGCCCAGGGCATGACCGGCGAGGATCAGGTGGCCGGTCGACGAGACAGGCAAAAACTCGGTCAATCCCTCTACAATGCCGAGAATGACTGCGAGGGCTGGCCCCCATTCGGTCATGACAGTCCTTGGTTGGGAGAGATGAAGAAAGGATTGATCGCATCATTTCAGAGTGGTCGTGTTCCGTCAAGCCGAAGCTACCGTCTGGCGGACATCCAAAACCCGAGCCTGGCCGTCTGCGGTGTAAATTGGTTGACAAAGATTGGGGCTTGGCATACATACGGATCTCGTACGTAGGCCTTCGGCGAAGATTCTGTCGCGCCCTGGCGCAACGAAAACCGATCGGAACGAGTCCATCGTCCGCAATGAGCCAAGGGGAGGTTCCCATGAAGTCAGCGTGGATGACCGCAGTCGTTGCACTCGGCACGCTCTCTTTGACCGGCTGCGTGGTCAGCAATTCGAAGTATCAGGATGCTGTCGCCGATGCCGAGGCGGCAAAGACCGAGCTGGCGACGACGAGGGCGCAAAAAAGCGCACTCGAGCAACAGGTCAAAACGCTCAAGGAGTTGAACGTCAAGTTCGGCAATGAGGCCCAGGCCGCGCACGACGAACTGGAACGCATTCAATATGGCCGCGATAAAGAGCGCGGCAGCATCGAAAGCCGCACCAAGGAGTTGGAGGACCGCGTCAAGCAACTTACGTCACAGAATCGTGCGGTGAAAGCCGAATACGAGGACGCCAAGCGGCACAACGAGACCTTGAAGGCGCTGGTCGCGCGGTATCAGAAAGAGTTGAAGGAGCGGAGCGTGACCGGGACGTTGGTTCCTCCGACAACCCAACCGGCTGCCCCTTCTTCCCCCACGCCGGCGTCGCCTCCGATAGCGTCCTCTCAGCCGCCGTCCGGGCTGATGAACGTGAATAAAGCTTCCGCAGGCGACATGGTCCTGGTGCTCGGTATTTCGAAAGACGTCGCCGACAGGATCGTGAGCAACCGACCGTATAAAGTGAAAGGTGAGTTGGTCGCCAAGAATGTCGTGCCCAAAGAGACATTTGACATGATCAGAGAACGAATCAGCGTGAGTCCGTAGCGGGACTGACCTGCCCGTCTCCTGGGCCCCGCTGAACCTGGCTGCGACCGACTGTCGCCCGCTGTCTCAGGAGACGAACCGCGACGGAAGACGGATACGAAAGAGGAAGACGAGGACGACAGGCCATCCACCGGTCGGTGGATGGCCTGTCGTGCGTTAGCCGCGATCTAAGATGATTCACCCGCGCCTTCTTGCTAGAATGAGGCGCCGGTTTCCCGGGTCAACGCGAGGAATAGGCCATGCGCCGAGTGGTCCTCATTGTCGCCGTTCTTGCCATCGGGCTCGGGATCGCGGGCTACGTCTTTTTCAACGGGGAACGGAAGGTACCGATTCGGTATCGTTTCGCCGCGGTGGAGCGCGGTCCGGTGGTCTCGCTCGTCACAGCCACGGGCAGCATCAATCCCGTCGTCTCCGTCCAGGTCGGGACGCAGGTATCCGGCATGATCAAGAGCCTCCACGCCGACTTTAATTCGGTCGTCAAGGCCGGCGACGTCGTGGCGGTCATCGATCCCGAACCGTTCCGAGCGAGACGCGATCAAGCGGCGAGTAATCTCGAGATGGCGCGCGCCAATCTGGCCAGGGCCAAGACCGACCAGGCCCAACGGCGGCGCGAACTGGAGCGGACACGGTCGTTGCTGGCGCAGCAGTTCGTCTCTCAGAACGACGTCGATGTGGCCTTGACGAATGCTCAGGGGGCGGATGCGCAGGTCAGCGTGGCGGCCGCCCAAGTCAAGCAGGCCGAAGCGGCGCTCAATGCGGCCGAGCTGGACTTGAAGTACACCACGATTCGCTCACCCGTCAACGGCATCGTCGTAGCCCGGAACGTCGAAGTCGGACAGACCGTCGCCGCCAGTTTCGCTACCCCCAACCTGTTCCTGATCGCGCTCGACCTGACCAAAATGCAGGTCGATACGAACGTCAGCGAAAGCGACATCGGAGGCATTACGGAAGGAAAACCGGCAAGCTTTACGGTCGACGCCTATCCGGGGGTGCCCTTTTCCGGGATTATCAAGCAGGTCCGCCTTGCCCCGATGAACGTGCAGAATGTCGTGACCTATAACGTGGTCGTGGGGGTCGACAACCAGGATTTAAGGTTGAAGCCCGGCATGACCGCCAACGTATCGATGGTAGTGGCTCAAAAGGATCAGGTATTGACGGTCCCGAACGCGGCGCTGAGATTCATGCCTCCGAGGGCTGAGGCCGCGCGGCCGGTCAGAACCAGCGTGGGGACAGCCCCGCCGAGAACGGTTTGGAAGCAGGCGGAAAACGGGGACCTCATTTCCATACCGGTCCAGACCGGCATTTCAGACGGCATGGCGACCGAGATTCTTTCTGACGGACTTGCCGAGGGCGACTCGGTCATCGTCGGCATCGAGCTGCCTCGCGCAATGCGAGGGGGTACGGATCTGCCTCCCGGCTTCGGGGCCCAGCAGCGACCGCGCCGGGACCGCGGCATGTGATTGGATAGTCCCGGCACGACGGTTCGCCGGGTGCATCGTCCACCTTGCTGCCTTCCTCCGCTCATCACGCCTTGGTGTGAGACGTATCCCAAATGCCCCTGATCGTGTGCGAAGACGTCTGGAAGATTTACCGCGTGGGTGATGTGGAAGTGCAGGCCTTGCGCGGGTTGAGCCTGGTGATCGAGCGAGGAGAATTCGTCGCGATCATGGGGGCGAGCGGATCGGGAAAATCGACCCTGATGAATATTCTCGGCTGTCTCGACCAGCCGACGAGAGGTCGCTATCTGCTAAACGGCGTCGACGTGGGACATCTCCGGCCCGATCGGCTGGCCGAGATCCGGAACCAACAGATCGGGTTCGTCTTTCAGAGCTTCAACCTCATTCCACGGACCAGCGCGCTGGAAAACGCGCAGCTTCCCCTCTTTTATCGGGGGCTCACGCTCAAGGAGCAGCGCGTTCAGGCGGCTGCGGCCATACGACGCGTAGGGCTCAGCGGTCGGGAACATCATTACCCCACGCAGCTCTCCGGCGGCCAGCAGCAACGCGTCGCGATTGCGCGCGCGCTCGTCACGTCTCCTTCTCTGCTGCTCGCCGATGAGCCGACGGGGAATCTGGATACTCAGTCGAGCCAGGAAATCATGGCGATCCTCCAAGAACTGAACCGTGAGGGCATCACGGTGATCTTGGTCACGCACGAACCGGATGTCGCCGCCTATGCCGATCGGGAGATCGTCCTCAAAGACGGACAAGTGCTCACCGACCGGGACAGGAAAGCCCGCTCGGATACGGTCGGTGTCTAGATGCCTGCATTCGTGTGGCTGACGATTCTGACGGCACTGCGGGTTCTGAGCCGCAATCGGCTGCGTGCCGGGCTCACGATGCTCGGCATCATCATCGGGGTTGGGGCGGTTATTGCCATGGTGAGCATCGGCGAGGGAGCCAAACTCGCGGTGCAGACACAGATTGCGACGATGGGCACCAATGTCATCATCATTTGGCCCGGCGCCACCACGGTGAGCGGGGTGCGCAGCGCTCAAGGAGGGGCGGTGACCCTGACGGTGGCCGATGCCCTCGACCTCAAGAAAAAGATACCTCTCCTGTCCGATACGGCATGGGCGAAGCGGGATGTGATGCAAATCGTCAACGGCAACCGCAATTGGAACTGCCCCGTCAACGGCATCTCCCCCAGCTATCTGACGATTCGAGACTGGTCGTTCACGAGCGGCGGCCCTTTCACCCAAGCCGATCTGGACAGCGCCGCCCGGGTTGCCCTCCTCGGTCAAACGGTTGTCGAGAATCTGTTCGAGCCGGGGGAAGAACCGGTCGGCGCCGTGATTCGGATCAAGAATGTGCCGTTCCGGGTGATCGGCGTCCTTTCCCCCAAGGGCCAGTCGGCGCAGGGCTCGGACCAGGACGACATTATTTTCATTCCCTTTACAACCGCGGAGCGCAAAGTGTTTGGGACCCTGTTCCTTGGGTCCGTCCAGTCGGTCTTTGGCTCCACGGATCGGACCGAAGACTTGCCGGAAGCCGTCGAACAAATTCGGGAAGTGATGCGGTCCCGTCACCGACTGCAGCACGAACAGCCGGATGATTTTACGGTCCGAACGCAAGTCGACATCGGAAAAGTGCAGGAAGGAACGAGTCAGACGCTGACGGTCATGCTCTTCTCCATTGCCTCCGTGTCGCTGCTCGTGGGCGGGATCGGAATCATGAATATCCTCCTCGTGTCCGTCACCGAGCGCACCAAAGAAATCGGAGTCCGCATGGCCGTCGGGGCCAAGCGGCATCACATCCTGATGCAATTTCTGATCGAAGCCATGACGCTGAGTCTCTTCGGCGGGGCCCTCGGGATCGCGTGCGGGCTCGTCGGGGCGAAATTGGCGACGATCATCGCCGGTTGGCCGACAATTGTTTCGGGAGAGGTGATCGCGGTCGCGTTCTTCTTTTCGCTCGTCGTGGGGTTGTTTTTCGGCCTCTATCCCGCGAACAAGGCGTCGCGTCTCAATCCGATCGACGCGTTACGCTACGAGTAGGCGAGTCCAAGCGGAGGCGTCGCCTGATCCGTCACATGCGCCGGCTCGACAGAGCATGCATCGAGATCAAGCACCGAGTCGATCCTCCGTTCCCGATCGGTCCCTTCCTGATGGGCCAAGTCCACCATCCGCGGTGTCGGACAGCTGCTGCCGTCAGGCTCATGGGTGATGATCACGACCGGTCGATGGAGCCGCGCCGGATTCAGATCGGCGACCACGGCGACTTCGCGCGTGTTGAGTTTGACGCAGCTGTGCACGGGATAGATGCCGACGCTCTTGATGAGGCGTGAAACGATGTCCCGGTCGAGCCTGCCCTCCTGTGCCTCTCTGTACAGGCGCTGAAGTGCCTGGTGAGGTGCCAGCGGCGTGGCGCCGCCGAACCCTATGATCATCTCGTCATAGCGGTCCGCGATCACCAACATCCGGGTGCGTGCGGACGTAAATTCGCCTCTGGTTTCCGGCGGATAGCCGGTTCCGTCGAGTAGCGCGTGATGTTCGTTGATCAGGTGCAGCATCGACGCCTCGAATCCCGCGTCGCGTTCCAGAATCCGGACAGTGAGTCTCGGGTGGGATTGGAACTGTCGACGTTCCCGCTCGGTCAACAGAAACGATGTGCTCGCGCAGCGTGCAAGGATCGGCGGAGCGATCTCCATCAGGCCGACGTCGTGGAGGAGGGCGGCCGTGCCGAGCTCATTCAGCTGCCGGGGGTCGAAGCCGTATGACTGTCCGAGGATGAGGGCGAGCGTGCACGTGGCGAGCGCATGCCGGCTCAGCTGAGCGTCGCCGCTGCGATATTGGCTCAGGGCCATGAACAGGGCTGAATTGCTGACCGTGCGTGCCGCGATCCGGATTTCTTGGACCGCCTCCTCGGCGAGCCGAGAGTCGATCGTTCCTTGCTCTGCAATTGAGGAATAGACCGATTGGACCGCCTGCTCTAACTGCTGCCTTGCAATTTTGGCGTGGGCATATTCCTCTGCAAGGCGAGCCAGCCTTGTGTGCGGCGCCAGAGCCGCCAGAGGGGTGGCGGCCTGTCCGACCGCCGGGCCGCCGCCCGCTTCCTGATGAATCTGACCCGGCAGATCGTCCACGTCGAGGCCGCGATGCGGATCAATCTCGACCGCCTGCACGCCCGCCCTTCGGAGTCTGTCGATCTGCGCCTGTTTCCGGATCAAGAACGAATGACGAAGGAAGGGGGATCGAATCCAAGACACGTCGAGCCGGGCCACATACATTCCCAGTCTGAGTTGTTCGAGCAAGACCAGTTTGGTCGGCATGGTCGGACGTACGGTGCAGCGGTATCGTTCGTGTGGCTCTATCGGCAGCCAGGAGGGGAAACTGTAGTCAAAACGAGGAGCGGGTGGACGCCAGGAGGATTTCAATCCGTGGGTTCTGTTTATCGACGTGCTTGTAGAGATGCGTCTCGACGATGCGGTTATCGTTGATCCCCAACCCTTCGCACAAGGCGTCTTGAGCGATCTTCAGCCCTCCATCGACGTCTCGGCGCAAAGGCGACGTGAAATAGAACCGGATCGAAAGAGCCAGGGACTCGGTTTGAAGATGCGACAAGACGCTCGCCCGATCAGGCCATTCAGAGAGCCGTAGCCACACGAGCTGTCCGACATGCGCCTTGTATGCGCGCCCAGCAGACGACAACAGGCGGCGGCCTCTGACGGTGGCATACTGGTGGTTGATGCTCGGCGGGACGGGTAACGTCAGAGCAAGCTGCGGCGGGGCTGCGGAAGAGCCGCCCTCCGAGTCCGCCGGGTCGAGCGCTGGAGCGCTGATCGTACCCGCGCCGGACGGAATCGTCCGCTTCATCAGGGGGGGAGGAAGCCGAATCGGCAATTTGGATGAGATGTAGCCGCTCGAGGGGCCCAACCGTCGCATGCGGGCTACAAAAGATTCAGGATCTTCGCCATATTTTGCTCGTACCGTTCCTCGGAGCGGGAGATGTAGCGCCGCCATTCGCTGGGATTCCAGATTTCCATGCGGTGGTACAGACCGACGAGGATGATCTCCTGATCCTCGTCCAGTGGCACGAGCTTGCGCAATCGGCCGGGGATCAGAATGCGGCCGGCTTTGTCGATTTCTGATGTGCCGGCCTCCGAGACGACGAAGTGCATGAACAACCGGCTCTGTTCCTCGTCCAACGTGGATTTGGTCCGCTCCAGCACCTTCTCCCACTCTTTCATCGAATAAATGAGGATGGATTCCTCGGGACCCTTCAAGAATACGACGCCCTGACCGTCGGCTTCGACCTGTTCACGTATGGGAGAAGGGACGATGAATCGGCCCTTCTCATCGACCTTGCACAGGTATTCGCCTGCAAACATCATGGGTCCCTCCTCCTCAAGAGGACGGCACTCTCGTCCGGTCGCGAATCCACTGCTCGAGATCGGAGCGCACGAATCGCCATTCTTTCCCCAGCTTGAAGGCGGGAATCTGTCGATTGTGGAGATAGCGATAGAGGGTTCGCTGGGTGATCTTCAGGTATCGGCAGGTCTCCTCCGCGGTCATCAACTCGCTTTTTGAGGTCTTGGTCATGTGGCAACCGCGGTCGCAAGAGGTCCATAGGCCTCGCCAGCGTCGATCTGGTGTTAGGGTAGGGAAATTATGGAGGTCTGTCAAGGAATTTATATGACAGTCCCTGTCATAGACCGTCAGTGCCGTCCAGGTCGGATCCTTCGGCCCCTGGCGTTTCCATGGCTTCAGCCCAATCGTCTCCCAGGTCCTCGCCCATTTCGTCTCCCATTTTTTTCATGAAGCGGGCCATGCTCTGCGGGTCGTTTTCGTCTAAACCGCCGAGCGCATCGGGCTCGGCCAGCGATTCCAATCTTGCCTCTTCCGACTTCGGGGAAGCAAAGCGCGACAGGATCCGCTCGACGTTCGAGCTTTGGCAATGCCGGCACGCCACCGGGTTGGGGTTTGCAAGACTCACATGGAGGATTGCGCTTCGTTTATGGCAATCCGAACATCGGTACTCATAGATGGGCATGGTCAAACTCCCAGAGCCGAACGTCCCGCGGCTCTCGGTTCAACAAAGAGCCGGTCCGGAATGAGGCTGGCGTCCATGGTTCTCGCCAAGGTTAAGGCCTCGACGGACTCGGCACCGGCGTCTGACAACGCTCTGGCACATTCGTTGAGCGTCGTACCGGTCGTAAAGACGTCATCGACGAGCAGCACTCGCCGCCCGGCCACCGTCTGGGCATGAGAGACGGCGAAGGTACGCCGAAGATTGCGAAGACGCTCGGGGCGGGAGAGAGTCGTTTGCGGGTCGGTTTCTTTCATGCGAACGAGACCATCGATACAGACCGGCTTTCGCAACCGTCGAGCCAGCCGGTCTGCAAGCAGCAAGGACTGATTGAACTCGCGACCGCGCAACCGGGCGGGATGGAGCGGTACCGGCATGATGAGATCGCCCTCCAGGGATGCCGGCAGGGCGGACAGCATAAGCGCCGCCAACGGTTCAGCAAGGGCAACCTTCCGTTGATATTTGAAGGCGCAAATGGCTTCCCGGAGGGGGGAAATGTATGGGAAGAGCGTCCAAGCGCGGCGGAAGGAAGGCGGGCGCGCGACGCAGTGCTGGCAACGGTGATCCTGCGTCCAGGACGTGGCGGCGGCGGAGACAAACGGCTGATCGCAAGTGCTGCACGAAGGGCCGCTCAGCGGAGCAATCCGTTGCCAGCAGGTCCGGCAGAAGAACGGAACAGGGTCATCGGTGAGGCCGACATGACATGCGAGACAATCGACGGGCATGATCAGGCGGACGGCCCGTCTGGTCCATCCGGCAAGCCGGTCTTGGCTGGGTAAAGACGGTATGGTCAACATGGTCGGTCTCGGCTGTGTTTCTAAGAAAATCTCTCAAGCCTGTCAAGGTTGTTGCGGTTTCAAGGGTTGTGTTATACGAAGAGAGGCAGGCAGCCTCCTCGTCACGATGGTTCAACTGAGACAGGTCTCGAAGCTCTACCGGCGCGGCCAAGCCACGATTGCGGCCTTGGACGAGGTCAGTCTCGATGTCTTGCCGGGCGAGTTCTGTGCGTTCATTGGTCCGAGCGGCTGCGGAAAGAGCACCATGCTCAATCTCATCGCCGGACTCGATCATCCCACGTCGGGCGACATCATGCTCGACGGGCAATCGACGGCCCGATTTACGTCCAGGGATTGGACCGCTGTGAGGCGGGACTCGATCGGGATCGCGTTCCAAGCCTTCCATTTGATCGCCGGCCTATCGGCGGAGGAAAATGCGGCGTTTCCGCTGATGCTGAAGGGAGTGCCTCGTTCCGTCATTCGGGATCGCGTCGAAGAAATGCTCTCGAAGGTCGGGATGCTGGACCGGAGGCGTCATCGGCCCGGCGAACTTTCCGGCGGCGAACAACAGCGCGTCGCCGTCGCGCGGGCTTTGGTTCATCGGCCGCGCCTGGTCTTGGCAGACGAGCCCACCGGGAATCTCGACTCTCATCATGGAAGCGCGATTGTCGACCTGCTCCGTACCCTTACGCGGGAATATCATCAAACCGTTTTGCTGGTCACGCATAGTGTCGAGGCGGCGAGAGCGGCCGACTATGTGTGGAGCATGAAAGATGGACGGCTGCTGTCACGCAGCCCTCAGCTCGCGCCCGCGGCAGCCGGATGTTGATCGGCGGCGTATCCCCGGTTCGTCGAATTCCGGCGCTGTTTCCGGAGAGGCGGTAGGAGGATCATGGATCTTTCCGTCACGATAGCCGGCGTCAGGTTTCCCACCTGTTTCATGAATGCATCGGGCGCGCTCTGCGTGAGCCGTGAAGAGTTGATCGCGCTCGGAGGGTCGGGAGCGGGCGCCGTGGTGACGAAGTCGATGACGATCGAGCCCCGGGAGGGGAACCCGTCTCCTCGCTATTATGGATTTCCCGGCGGGTCCATCAATTCGATGGGGCTTCCCAATCTCGGCTATCGGACGTACGCGGAATTGATCCCCGAGTTGAAGCGCTTCGGCAAGCCGGTCATTGCCAGCGTGGCGGGCCTTTGTGAGGACGATTTTTCCACCATTGCCCAGCGAATCAACGATGCCGGGCCGGATCTCATCGAAGTCAACCTCTCATGCCCCAATATCCCCGGGAAGCCACAGATCGGCTACGATGCAGAGGTATCAGAGCGGTTGATTAAGCGGGTGCGGAAACTCGTTACCGCCCCGCTCGGCGTGAAGCTGCCTCCGTATTTCGACCCCGCGCATCACAAGCTCATGGGCGACGTCATCGAACGGTGCGGACTGGACTTTTTGACACTCATCAATTCGGTCGGCAACGGTCTGGTGGTGGATCCGGAAACCGAGACGCCGGTGATCAAGCCGAAGGGAGGATTCGGGGGGCTCGGGGGCACAATCATCAAGCCGGTCGCGCTGGCCAATGTGCGCGCGTTTTGGAAACATTTCCAAGGGCGGATGCCGATCATCGGCACGGGTGGAGTCATGAACGGGACCGACGCGTTCGAGCATCTGCTGTGCGGCGCATCGGCCGTGCAGATCGGAACCGTTCTCGTCGAGGAAGGCCTCGGATCGTTTCACAGATTGGAAAAGGAACTGACCGACTGTCTGACGAAAAAGGGCTACAAGTCCGTCGAGGATTGCCGCGGGAAGCTGCGGGAGCTGTGATGCGGAATGAGGCGAGAAGCAGACGCTATTTCCCGAAGGATTTCGAGAGGAGTCCAAGCTGCAGGGCCCGCCGCAGCAGTTGAGCGACGTTCCGGACATTGAGACGACGCATCAGGTTGAACCGATGTACTTCGACAGTGCGGACGCTGATCTGGAGCACTGAGGCAATTTCCCGGTTGGTATGGCCCGCTGAGACCAGTCGAAGGATGTCCCGCTGCCGCGGTGTCAAGAGGTCAAGGTCGGTGTCAACGTCCGGCAATTCAACCTTTCGACGCAACGCGCTTTTCATGTCTCCTCACCTTGTGGCTCGTGAATGACTTGAGCGAGTCTAGCAAAGGTGGGAAACCCTGTAAACGAAAGTACTAATTCCTGCACGGTGCCCGCCCGCCCGACCTGTCGGCGCGGTGTCGCTTGCCGGGCGCCAGCGATGCCATAGGGCATGACACGCTCGCTTACATCCACACTCCTGTTCTCCCATCTGACGCAACGGCCGTTTCGGGCCTTGTTGAGCGTCGTCGGCGTGGCGCTCGGGGTTCTGGCCGCCGTGGCGATCGCGGCTGCGAACGTGCGCGTGCTTCGCTCCTTCGAAGAAGCGGTGACCACAGTGGCAGGCCCGGCCACCTTGGAAATCGTCGGCGGTGACGTCGGGCTCGACGAAATGCTCATCACCGCAGTGCGGCGGAATCCCGGCGTTGCCGAAGCGTCTCCGATCATCGAAGGCACGATCAGTCCCTATTCCGTCGACCACCGCGGAGAGGCGGTTCAAGTCTATGGGCTGGACCTTCTGTCTGAAATCGGCGCCAAACGTTACCGCGTACAAGGAGAGGGCGAGCGAGGCATCAATCCGTTGTTGTCGTCCGACGCGCTCTACCTCGGGGAGCAACAGGCCCGGGAGTGGCGACTTCAGCACGGCGCCCGTCTGGAAGTGGTCGCCGGTGGACGAATCGTGAGTTTGCGCGTGGTCGGGTTCATTCACGGAGAGGAAGGCCCCTCGTCCTTCTGGGATCGGGTCGCGGTGATGGATATCGCGGCCGCGCAGGTCCTGTTCTCCTCGGTGGGGCGACTGGATCGGATCGACGTGGTCACGGAAGCAACGGCGTCCCCGGACGATGTCGCGGCTAAGCTTCGGTCGGTCCTGCCACCGGACGTGGTGGTGCAACGTCCGGCTCAACGCACCAAGCAGGTGGAGAACATGGTCAAGTCCTTTCAGTTGAACCTCACCGTCTTGAGCTGGGTCGGTCTGCTCATCGGGACGTTCTTGATCTATAACACGATGGCATTCGCAGTGGCACAACGCCGCCGGGAGATCGGAATCTACCGGGCTCTCGGTATGACCGAATCGCGGGTGGCAGCCCTGTTCTTGCTGGAGGGCGCGATGCTCGGCGTGATCGGCGGGTTGGTCGGGGGACTTGGCGGGCTCTGGCTGTCTCACGCTTTGGTCGCGCTTGTGAACAGGACGATCACCGATCTGTATGTGCCGATGGTGTCCGAGGTTTCCATATCTTCGTGGAATGTCGAGACCGTGCGCTCGCTGTCGAAGGGCATGATGTTCGGAGGCGTTGTCTCTATGATCGGCGCCCTCGCCCCGAGTATTGAAGCCAGTCGGACGATTGCGGTGCGGGCGCTGGCTCCCGGTGACTACGAAGAATCGCAACGAGTACGGACTCGGCTGTTCCTCTTGAGCAGCGTGGGGCTGATGGCGATCGCCGGCCTCAGCGCGCTGGTAAGGCCCGTCGACGGGCTACCGCTATTCGGCTATCTCGCGACGCTTTGTCTCCTCGCCTCGTTGGC
>DASTSI010000124.1:0-29490 GCA_035760745.1 Nitrospira sp.
TCGGGCCGAAGGCGACCGTCGAAGCGAACGTCGCCGTCCCGGCTCCGACCGGGCGGCTCTACGCCAACGAAGTGCTCGATCACGCGTACATCCGCTACAACGTGACGGAAGAGACGAAGAAAGACATCGAGCCCATGGTCCGGAAGCAAGATCGCTGAAGGCAGGACTGAGGACCGCCCATGACGACGGAGAGCTGTTCGGAGACGATGCGCTCGGCCTTTAGGCCTCGTGTCTTCAGCCTGAGCTTCATAGGGCTCATCGCCGCCTTATTGATCGGCCTCGCGATCAGCAGCCCGGCTCGGGCCAATCATGAATCGCCGGCACAGCCTCCGCTCTGGACCCCGCTGGACGAAGCCGAGCGTCTCGCGGCCTTCGAGACCATAACCGCCATGGCAGTGGTGCCGGCCGGCTGGTTCCTGATGGGCAGCGATCCCCGCATCGATTCGGCCGCAGGCCCCCAGGAGCTGCCGCAGCATCGCGTCTACCTCGATGCATTCGAGATCGACATGTATGAAGTCTCGAACGTGGACTATCTCCGCTTCGTGCTCGCGACCGGCGCGGACTGGCCCAAGTTTTGGAGAGAGCGGCCCTTTCCAGAGAAAATGGCGCTGCACCCGGTGATCAACGTGAACTGGCACGACGCCGATGCCTATTGCCAATGGGCGGGCAAGCGACTGCCGACGGAAGCGGAATGGGAAAAGGCGGCGCGGGGCGAGGACGGGCGCATCTTTCCCTGGGGCAACGAACCGGCAGGCTGGCTCAAGAGCAACATTGCGCATCCCGGCTCCAAGCGCGGCACCAAGTACCCGCCCCTCGCCAACGTGTACCGGTATGACAAGGGCGTGAGCCCCTACGGAGTCCACCAACTGGCGGGCAATGTCCACGAATGGGTGGCCGATTGGTTCGACCCGGAGTACTACAAACGCGGCGAGGATCGCAATCCCAAAGGCCCGGATCACGGGGATGACAAGGTGTTTCGGGGTGGCTCGTGGAACGAGGACCCGGAAGTCGCCCGCTCGGCGGGGCGGAACGCCGGACCGCCGGACCACCGGAGTTACCTGATCGGATTTCGGTGCGCCGCCCCTATCGGCGACTCGTCCAGCGTCAAGCGGGACGCAGGGCAAGACAAGCTCGAGCGCAGGCATCTTTTGCGCGGGACGCTTCGCGAGATGCGCGTCATGCAGACGCATTGAGCACCAAGGAGGCCATGCAATGAACAAGCAGGACATGCGGGGTTGGCGAAGGATCGATTGGGCGGTGAATCTGTTGCTGATCGCCGCCGCGCTCTTCACCCTGGTGCGCGTCGCCTGGGGTCTCGACACACAAGATATTTCGGTCGAATGGACCGAGGAGGGGAAGAGAGTGGCGGTCGAACGGATGGCCAAGTGGCCCGCCAAGGACGACATGGTGCTGGTGCCGGCCGGGGAGTTCATCATGGGCAGCGACAAGCAGGTGGACCGGAACGCCTACAAGGCGGAGCTACCCCAGCGCCGGGTCTACTTGGACGCCTTTCAGATCGACAAGTACGAAGTGACCAATCTCCAATACTTGAAATTCGTTGTCTCCACGGGACGGAACCCGCAGATCGACTGGCGGTACGATGGCGGAAATTTCCAGGAGGCGATGGCGCAACATCCGATTATGCACGTGACCTGGTACGACGCAAACGCCTATTGCGCCTGGGCCGGGAAGCGGTTGCCGACGGAAGCGGAATGGGAAAAGGCGGCGCGGGGAGACGACGGACGTCTCAATCCCTGGGGCAACCAGCCGGCCGGGTTGAGCCGGGTGAACTTCGGCCGCACCGGCCTGTCGGGTCCTGTCAGGGATCGTCCTGAACGGCTCTTGCTCTATCCGCCGCTCATTCCCGTCGACAAGTACGAGAACGCCGTGAGCCCGTACGGCGCCTATCAGATGATGGGGAACGTGGCTGAGTGGGTCGCCGATTGGTACAGCCCCGACTATTACAAGGTCGCGCCGAACCGGAATCCGCGGGGCCCGGAGCTCGGGACACAGAAAGCCTTTCGTGGCGGAGGCTGGATGGACAGCACCACCACCATGCGCGCCGCCATGCGGAACGGAACGGATCCGAACACGAAGATCAACTGGATGGGCTTTCGCTGCGCGAAGTCGGTGCAGCCGTCGAGTCTTATCGGTCAATCGTCAATCGATCTCGACAGGGAGTAGGCTGCATGACGAAGGACGAGCGGCGGAGAGCGATCGACACATGACGAGAGATTTCACGTGAAGCGGCTACTCACCATGCTGATGTCTCGGGCCGGCGAGCGCGATTCAGCGATACGGTCGGAGGGACGGGACTCCCTCGCGACCGGCGCCCAACGGAGGGGACAGCATGCGCGTTGGAAGGGGCAGCACGAACATTGGAGTGTGGCTTGTCGGAATTGCGACCGTCGCGGGAGTCGCTGTCTGTGGTGCCTGGCCGGCTTCGGCTGAAGAGGCTCCGGCGCCGCAAGCCTTGCAGACGCAAGCGCCGCCGACCGGGAACATGGTGATCTTCAAAGGCGGCTTTCTCGGATTCAACAGCAATCGGGGCAATGAGTTCTTTACCGACTGCGGCCTCGCCTCCACTACCTGCGGGCAAAATAACAGCAGCACCGGGTGGTACGTCGGCGCCGCGCTGGACCTTGTCCTGTCCAAGGATGCCTGGGGCGCGATGAGCAAGACCTGGGCGGTCGGAGAAATCGGCCTCCAATTCAACCGCATCGGCTCCCGCACCGTTCTAGGCGGCGTCAGCGCCGCAACCGGGCCGGCCGCGAAGACGCAATTGACTTCGGTCACGATCGACGTGGCGCCCAAGATCAAATTCATGGAGGACAGCAGGTTTCGCCCTTGGATCATTCCCGCCGGCCTCGACATCATGGTCATCAGTCCTCCCTCCAACTAGACCCAATATCTCGATGTGGGAGTACAGTTCGGCGTGGGGCTCGAGTACGAAGTGTGGAAGGCGTTCAAGCTTGGATTGGACGGGCGCTACCACTTGATGGCGAACATGACGAACACGAATAATAGCTACGGTCAGGTTGGGCCATACGTGGGGATTGCATTTTAGGGCAGCCGGGTCCTGCGCGCGCAGCGACGTCGGCCCCTCACGAACGATGTCATTTTCTTCGGCCGTCGTCCTCTCCCTCCACTTGCTTGCCGCCGTGTCGTGGATCGGCGGCATGGTCTTTCTCTCTCTCGTGCTCGCACCGGTGATCAGGAAGGGCGGCGCCCCGGACGGGACCGCGCTGTTTCGCCGCGCCGCCTTGCGGTTCCGTTTCCTCGTCTGGACCGCGATCGCCGTCCTGCTCGTCACCGGGCCATTCCTCGCGCTCCAGCGCGGCATTGTCCTGAGCAGACCCGAGCAGTGGCCTTCGGCGCTGCTGATCAAAATCCTCTTGGTCGCGTGCCTTCTGTTGATGACCGCTCTGCACGATTTCGTGCTCGGCCCGCTCATCGGGCGGATCCACGCCACGCCGGCCGCGAACACCCCGATGCCGAGAACCGTTCTCCTGCGCCTGTCCCGGTGGGTCCCCCGATTGGCGTTGGTGCTCGCGCTCGGCGTCCTGACCGCCGCCGCGTTGCTCACCCGCTCCTAGGTCGGGATCATCGCCGGGTCGTCCCGGGCCAATGCGGCTTCGATCACAAGATCCTTGTCCCCGCCGGTCTTCGGCCGGTACAGTCAGTACGGAGAAGGGGGGATGGGATGACCATCGTGTCTGCCGCAATCCTGATTGTTCTCGCACTCTCTCCGACCGCCGCGGCCGAGGGCCTCCTCGACGCATGGCTCCCGACCGAGCGGCCCATCCTCGACGCGGGCAAGGAAGTGGCGGGAGATTATTTCGCCTTCGGGCCAAGGGTCGCGATATCGGGAACCGTGCACGGCGATCTCTATGCCGCCGGCGGCGAGGTAATGGTGGACGGCGTGGTCGAGGGCGATCTCATTGCGGCAGGCGGGACCGTCGTTCTGTCCGGAACGGTGGCGCAAAACGCGCGAGTTGCCGGAGGGCTGATCACGCTGAGCGGGACGATCGGGAGGAACGCGACCATGGCCGGCGGCGACGTCGAACTGACCGGGCAGGCCGCTGTCAAGGGCAACTGGCTCGCGGCCGGTGGCCACGTTCGCGCAGCAGGCTCCATCGGAGGGGACGCGAGGATCGCGGCCGGCGAGATGATCCTCTCCGACTCCATCGGCGGCCATGTGACGGCGGCCGCTCCCTCCATTCGCCTCACCTCCACCGCGGCGATCGGCAAGAATCTCCGGTATTGGAGCGAGGAGGAACCGTCGCTCGAGGAAGGGGCGACGATTCGGGGCACCATGGTGCGGCGGCCCCTTCCCGAGACGTTGAAGGCCGAGCGTTTCCATGCGGGATTGACGGCACTGAAGCTCGCCGGCCTCGCGGTGAGTTTCTGTTCGACTCTGATTCTCGGCTTGATCCTCGTCCGCAGCTACCCGGTCTTCAGCCTGGCGGTCGATTGGACGATCCGCGAACGGCCGCTGGCCTCGCTTGGCATGGGACTCGCGGCGGTGGTCGGGGTTCCGATCCTGGTGCTCGCCTGCATCGTGACGGTCCTCGCCGTTCCAATCGGCTTGGTGCTCGCGGCCCTCTACGCGGCGAGCCTCTACCTGGCCAGAATTTTCGTCATGGCATGGGCCGGGCAGCTCGTGCTGCTGTTGATCTCCGATAGGCCTTCGCCCACCTGGGCCTTTGTCACGGGACTGCTGTTGTACTCGATCATCATGCTGGTGCCCGTAGTCGGGAGCGTCATCACGGTCGTGACGATCCTGCTCGGGGTGGGCGCCTCGTTGCTCACCAAGCGGGCGCTCGTGGACCGCTTGAGGGAAGAGAAGCTCGTATAGAGGCTTGGAATGATGGCCGGCTCCGATCCTGTCATTCTCACGATCAACGGAGGCTCTTCCAGCATCCGATTCGCCCTGTTCGGCGGTGCCGGTCCTCCGGCTCGTGTCGCGGGCGGAAAGATCGACCGGATCGGGCTGCCGGGCAGTACGCTGACGGTCGCCGTCCGCGATGCTGCACCGAAAGCGCAGGCCGTTGAGGCCCCCGACCATGGGTCGGCGCTCTCGATTCTTCTGACATGGATGGCCCAATCGGCCGCCGCCTGGAAGCTCCGGGCCGTCGGTCATCGCATCGTCCACGGCGGCACCCGCTACGTCGGGCCGGAACGGGTGACGTCTGAATTGCTTGAGGAGCTGCGGCGCATCAGCCCGTATGATCCCGAGCACATGCCGGCGGAAATCGGGCTGGTCGAAACGTTCCACAAGCTCCATCCGTCGGTCCCTCAGTTCGCCTGCTTCGACACGGCGTTTCACCGCGACCTGCCCCGCGTGGCGCGGCTCCTGCCGATTCCCCGCCGATACGACAGGATGGGCATCCGACGCTACGGCTTCCACGGCCTGTCCTACTCGTTCCTGATGAGGGAATTGACGCGCGTCGGACACCCGGGCGAGGCGGAGGGCCGCATCATTCTGGCTCATCTGGGGAACGGCGCCAGCATGACGGCGGTGAGGAAGGGCAAGAGCGTGGACACCACGATGGCCTTCACGCCGACGTCCGGTCTCCCGATGAGCCGCCGCTCGGGGGATCTCGATCCGGGTCTCGTCTCGTATCTGGCCAGCACGGAAGCGATGACCGTCGAAGAGTTCCATCATATGGTGAATGCCGAATCAGGCCTCCTCGGCCTGTCGGAGACGAGCCCGGACGTGCGGGATCTGCTCGCCAAGGAGGGCGACGATCCGAGGGCCGCCGAAGCGCTCGCGCTGTTTTGCCATCAGGCCAGGAAAGCGGTGGGTGCGCTAACGGCCACGCTGGGCGGCCTGGATACGCTGGTGTTCAGCGGCGGCATCGGCGAGAATGCACCGGCGATCCGCGAGCGAATCTGCCAGGGCTTGGGCTTCCTCGGCATCGCGATCGACGAGGGGCGGAACCGCACCGGGGAGCCCGTCCTGTCCCCGCCCGGCGCGCCTGTGACGGTTCGCATGATCCGGACCGACGAAGAGATTGAAATCGCCGAGGCGGTGCACCGTATACTGAATGAGTGAGGGAACGCCCGCCCGATTTCACGCCGGCGGCCGACCCGTCGCAGCCCGCCCATGAAACGAATTGGCACCGGCCCCGCCGGTCGCCGAGGAGAGACCATGAACCGAAAAGTGTCCTTCTCCATCTGGTATGTGTTCCTGGCCATCTGGGCCGTCATCCTGCTGCACGATTTCATCTCCGCCCTCAACAAGATCGAGGAAATCCCCTACAGCCGCTTCAAGCAACTGGTGGCCGAAGGCAAGGTGGCCGAGGTGTCGGTCAGCTCGCAAACGATCACCGGCAAACTGAAGCCACCGGACCGCTCCAAGACCGAGTCCAAGGAGCCGGAGAAAGAGCCCGCGCTCTTCACGACCGTGCGGATCGAGGACCCGGACCTGGTTCGTGACCTGAGTCAGCACGGCGTGACGGTCACCGGCGTGATCGAGTCCACCTTTTTTCGGGACCTCCTCTCGTGGGTGCTGCCGGCGCTCGTCTTCGTCGGCATCTGGTTTTTTTTCATTCAGCGCCTGGGCCAGGCTCAAGGCGGGTTCATGCGGGTGGGGCAGTCCAAGGCGAAGATCTATATGGAGAAGGACGTCAAGGTGACGTTCGCCGACGTCGCGGGAGTCGACGAGGCCAAAGGTGAACTCCGGGAGGTCGTGGAATTCCTGAAGACACCGGAGAAATTCACGAAGCTCGGCGGCAAGATTCCGAAGGGCATCCTGCTGGTCGGGCCTCCGGGCACCGGCAAGACGCTGCTGGCCAGAGCCGTGGCCGGCGAGGCCGGCGTGCCCTTCTTCAGCATCAGCGGGTCGGAATTCGTCGAGATGTTCGTCGGCGTCGGCGCTGCGAGGGTGCGCGATCTCTTCGAGCAGGCCAAGGGGAAAGCCCCCTGCATCATCTTCATCGACGAATTGGACGCCCTCGGGAAAGCCAGAGGCATGGGACCCATGGCCCATGAAGAGCGCGAACAGACCCTAAACCAGCTGCTCGTCGAGATGGACGGCTTCGACCCACGCATCGGCGTGATCCTCATGGCCGCGACCAACAGGCCCGAAATCCTCGACCCGGCTTTGCTGCGCGCCGGGCGGTTCGATCGCCACGTGCTCGTGGACCGCCCCGACAAGAACGGCCGGCTGGCGATCTTGAAAGTCCATGCCCGGTCGGTCGCGTTGGCGCAGGACGCGGATCTGGAAGTCGTCGCCTCGATGACGCCCGGCTTTTCCGGCGCCGACCTGGCGAACGTGGTCAACGAAGCGGCGCTGCTCGCCGTGCGGCGCGGAAAGGATGCGGTCGGCAGCTCGGAACTCCAGGAAGCGGTGGAGCGGGTGATCGCGGGATTGGAGAAGAAAAACCGCGTGCTGAACAGGATGGAGAAGGAACGCGTCGCCTACCACGAGACCGGACATGCCTTGGTGGCACTCTCCATCCCGGGCTCCGATCAGGTGCAGAAGATCTCGATCATTCCGCGCGGCATCTCGGCGCTCGGCTATACGCTGCAACTCCCCACCGAGGACCGGTTTCTCATGGCGAAATCGGAGCTGGAAAACAAGATCGCCGTGCTGCTGGGAGGCCGTACCGCGGAGGAGATCATTTTCGGCGAAGTATCCACCGGCGCGCAAAACGATCTGCTGAAAGCGACCGACATCGCGAAAAGCATGGTGAAGGCCTACGGGATGAGCAACAAAATCGGCATGATCACGCTGGAGCAGGAGCGCCAGCCGCAGTTCATGCAGATTCAGGGACTGCCGCACGAGAAGGGCGATTATTCCGAGGAGACGGCGCGTGAAATCGATTGCGAAGTCCGGCGGATCATCGACGAGCAATACGACCGGGTGAAGCGAATCTTACGGGACAAGCAACAGGCGCTGATCCAGGGCGCGAAGCTGCTGCTCGAACGTGAAGTGATCACCGGTCCCGAGTTGAGAGCGATCATGAACAACGGCTGAAGCCGGCTTTTGGATGCTGGCAAGGAGCCGCACCGGATGAGGGCACGGCACGACCGGGCCATGGAACAACCCGCGGCGGCCATGGTGGACGGCCAGGTCATCCACTGTCGAGGCTCCTGGACGCTCCCCCACCTCTCCGTACCGGAGGAGCAGCTTCGACAGCTTCGAGCGCCCAAGACCCGCGTGATCGAATACGACCTCAGCGGGATCACCGCAATGGACACGGGCGGGGCGGTGTTGCTCCAACACAGCGTTGAACGTCTTCGTGCCTCGGGCGTCCGGGTGACGCTCCTGGCTCCGCGGCCGGAATTTTCGGATCTCCTCGGTCTCGTGCAGAGACACCGGGATCGGCTGACCGGCGGCGCTCCGCCGACACCCGTTCCATCGATCGAACGGTATCGGCACCGGATCTGGCGGCATTGGGAATCGGACATCACCGGGCTGGCCTTCCTCGGCGAAACCGCGGTGGCCCTGCTTCGTGCGATAAGTAGGCCCGGCCGCATCCGGTGGCGGTCGCTGCTGCACGTATTGGAAATCGACGGCGTGCGTGCGCTGCCGATTACCGGCCTCCTGACGTTTCTCGTCGGCGTCGTGATCGCCTATCAGGGCGCCGAGCAATTGCGGAAGTTCGGCACGAACATCTTCATCGTGGACCTCGTCGGCATCTCGCTGTTGAGGGAGATCGCTCCGCTGATCGTCGCGATCCTGATCGCCGGCCGCTCGGGGTCCGCCTACACGGCGCAAATCGGGACCATGAGGGTCACCGAAGAGCTCGACGCCGTGCGGACGATCGGGATCTCGCCGATGGACTTGCTCGTCCTGCCGCGCGTCTGGGCGCTCATCATCGCCATGCCGCTCCTCACGCTCTATGCCGACGTCCTCGGGTCGGTCGGCGGCATGCTGATCGCCGCCAACCAGCTCAACGTCAGCGTTCCGGAATTCGTTGCGCGCTTCGAGGAGGCCGTTCCCCTTCGCCATTTTCTCATCGGCATCGCGAAAGCGCCGTTCTTCGCCGTCATCATCGCAATGGTCGGCTGCTATCAGGGATTTCAAATCCAAGGCGGCGTCGACGACGTCGCTCGCCGCACCACCGTGAGCGTCGTGCAGAGCATTTTTCTCGTCATCATCTTCGACGCGGTTTGCAGCATTCTGCTGAGCTGGTGGGATCTGTAGTCACCGACGGGCGAGGTCAGCAGGTGAGACCCAACGTGGCGGACCCAGTCATCGAAATCAGTCATGTGACGACGCGTTTCGGAGACACGCTCGTGCATGACGACGTGAGCCTCGAGGTCCGGCGGGGTGAAGTCTTCGCCATCGCCGGCGGAAACGGCAGCGGAAAATCCACCTTGCTCCGGGAAATGCTGGGCCTGATGACCCCCTCCGCCGGCACGATACGACTCTTGGGCACGGACAGCCGCAGCCTGGAGTCCCAGGACGGAGAGATCCATCGCCGTTTCGGCGTGATGTTCCAGCACGGCGCCCTGTTCAGTTCCCTGAGCTTGGCGGAGAACGTCGCGGTCCCGCTGCGGGAGCATACGGCGATCAGCAGCGCCCTCATCCGGGAAATCGTCGGCGTGAAGATCGGCATGGTCGGATTGCCGCCGGAGAGCGTAGGGAGACATCCCAGCCAGCTCAGCGGCGGGATGAGGCGCCGGGCGGCATTGGCGCGCGCCATCGTCATGGACCCTGAAGTGCTGTTTCTCGACGAGCCGACCGCCGGTCTGGATCCCATGATGGCGGGGGGCTTTGACGACCTAATCCTGCGGCTCAAGGACGCGCTGGGATTGACCATCGTCATGGTGACGCACGACCTCGATTCGCTCTGGCGCATCGCCGACCGGGTCGCGATTCTCGGCAACGGAACCATCCATGGGATCGGCAGCATGCCGGAATTGTCCGGATCGGATGATCCCATGGTTCGCGACTACTTTTACGGTCCGCGAGGCCGGGCGGCTCAGGAGCAGGCCGCATGGAACGCACGGCGGCATGGATCGTGAACAGCATCGTGAAGGATTGAGGGAAGATGGAACCCAAAGTGAACTATGTGCTCGTCGGCTCCTTCGTCGTCCTGCTCGGCTTGGGCATCCTGGGCACGATTTTCTGGCTCGGGAAAACCGATTACCGCGGCATCTATGACCGGTACTACACGTTCATGCGGGAATCCGTCGCCGGGCTGAACGTGAATTCCACGGTCAGATATCGCGGCGTCGACGTGGGTCGCGTCAAGGACATCGCGCTGCGCCCCGAGAACCCGGAAGAAGTCAGGCTGACGCTCGAAATCGTGCGGGGGACTCCGATCAAGACCGATACGATCGCCGTGCTCGAAACCCAGGGCCTCACGGGCCTTGCCACCGTGAATTTGACCGGCGGGAGCCGGGACGCCCCGCCGTTGGAGAAGGCTCCAGGAGAGAGCTATCCGGTCATCAAGTCCGGTCCCTCGCTCTTCTTTCGGCTCGATGAAGCGATCTCCCGCCTGCTCTCGGAAAAGGGGTTGCCGACGCTCCTGTCCGATCTCGACCAGACGGCCCGGAAGGCCAACGACTTCCTTGACGACGACAATCGTATTCGACTCACACGCATACTGACCGATCTGTCGGACATCGTCCACGGCCTCGCCGAACACGGAGAGCAGATCGACCGAGGACTGACCGGTGCCGCGCAGAGCGCCGACAACCTGGCGAGCGTGACGAAGTCGCTGCGCGATCACCTGCCGCCGCTCTTGTCGCGGATCAACACCAGCGCGGCCTCGCTCCAAGCCATGACCGAAGACTTGTCCAAGGCGAGCCGAACAATGGGGACCGTGGCGGAGGAGTCGAAGCCGGCACTGGAGCGCTTTTCGACGCAGACGCTGCCGGAAGTCGGCCTGCTGGTGTCCGAGTTACGGCAGCTCACCGGCACCCTCCAACGGATCTCGCGGGACATCGAGCGGGAGCCCAATCAACTCGTGTTCGGCCGAACGGCCGGAACCCGAGGACCGGGGGAATAAGCACACCGCATGATCTCCCGCATGACAGTCATCCTTCTGCTCGGGCTGTGCCCGCTCATCCAGGCCTGCGTGATGCCTCGCCCTGAGGCTCCGCCGATCCACACCTATCAATTGACGCTTGAGGCCTGGTCCGGCGAACAGTCCGCCGTTCGTTCCGGCACGGGGCCTGTGCTCTTGGTGGCCCAGCCCCAAGCCGATCCGGGCTTTGATACGCCCCGCATGGCCTTCCTGCGACGTCGGTACGAACTGGAATATTACGCCCTGAGCCAGTGGGCCGACACACCGGCCCGCATGCTGATGCCCTTGCTGGTCGAGGCCTTGAACCGTGAGACGCGCTGGCGCGCGGTCGTCGCCATGCCGGCTTCAATCAAAGCAGACTACCGCCTCGAGACCTACAGTCTCGTCCTCCAACAGGAGTTCCACCGGCAGCCGAGCCGGGCGCGCGTGGCGGCGCGAATGCAACTCGTCGATCTGAACAATCAGCGGATCGTCGGCACGAGAACCTTCGAAGCGGTGGAGGACGCCGCCACCGACGATGCATACGGCGGCGTGGTGGCGGCCAATCACGCGGTGGCCAGGTGGCTGGAGCAGATCCGTGCCTGGACCGTCGCCTGCACCACGAACGGACGCGACTGCGGGCCGTCGTGACGGGGGCAGACGCCGGGGACCAAGGACCGGACGGCCGAGGGGGTCTGCGTGATCGGCGTATTCACGGAGCGATGAAGCCTTCCTGGAGAACCGGGCTTAGCTTTGGCCTCACCTCGGGTGTCATCACGACCTTGGGGCTGATGGTCGGCCTGCATGCGGGGACCCACTCGCGCACCGCGGTCCTTGGGGGCATCCTGACGATCGCCGTGGCGGACGCGCTGTCGGACGCCATGGGCATGCACCTCGCCGAAGAATCGAAACACACCGCGTCGGCCCTTGAAATCTGGGAGTCGACCGCGGCGACCTTCGTCGCCAAGCTTGGCATCGCCCTGAGTTTCGCGGTCCCCGTGATGATGACGGATTTGCCGACCGCCGTGGTCATCAGCGTCCTGTGGGGCGTCCTCTTGTTGGCGGTCCTCAGCCTGTTCATGGCTCGAGCGCAGCGCATCGCACCCTGGAAAGTGATCGGAGAGCACTTGCTGATCATGCTCTGCGTCGTCGCGCTGTCCCATTACGTCGGCGAGTGGGTGAAGGACCTGACCCGGTAATTTCTCGGCGAACGGCCGCGGACCGTTCAACGTCCGCTTAGGGGTGTCCCTAGTAGCTCGCCGATTCAAACGATGGCCTTATGGAGCAGCATACGCCGCCGCTTCGGCGGCCTGCCATCCTCGTCCGACGAACTGAACCACGAATGCTCATGCGGCCCGCCATGATGCTGCTCCCTCTCGCCTTCGTTTCGGCGATGTGGGGAGGCGCGGTGTCGGCCAACGAGCCCTCCGAGCAACGGATTGAACTGGCGATCCGGGACTCCACGTATGTCAAGACGAAGACCACGCCGATCCGCATGGAACTTCCGGTGACGATCGTGATTCGCAATGAGGATACGATCCGGCACGGTTTTACCTCTTCCCTGCTGAAAGGCGTGGCGTTGGAGGGGCAAGGCGAAGGGATCGACTTCTACGGCAGGGGCATTGAAGGCGTCCATATCGAGCCCGGGAGAACCGTGCTGCTCCGCATGATCGTGCCGACACAAGGAAGTTTTTCGTTCCACTGCGACTTGCATTCCGAGATGCAGGGGGAAGTGTATTTGCTCGAGGTGCCAATCGCGTAGACAAGACCACGTGCCGGGCGCTGCCGAAACCGAGCGATTCGACCGGACGACGCCCGGCACCCGCCACCGTGACTCTCGATCGTTCAAGGAGGAGGAATTATGCCCAGTCAAACGATGCCCGGCGTCCCGGCCGGAGGCCTGAAAACCGTCGGACAAATCCATGCAACCAATCCGCTCGTCTTTCGAAAGAATCAGAATGCCCTCGGCGTGGCGGTCGAGCTGCTCTCGACTCACACGCCGGGCGCGCCCGTCGTCGACGAGCAGAATCGGTTCATCGGCTTCATCAGCGAATTCGACATCCTTCGTGCATTGGAAGGGCGCCGCGACCTGAGCCAGCTCACGGCCGGCGACGTCATGGCCAAAGACCACATCGCCGTCACCGAAGGGACCAGCATCGAAGAGGCCGTGCGGATCATGGAAGAAAAACGGCTCCTCAATCTCCCCGTGGAACGCAACGGAAAGGTGGCCTATTCGATCACGCGGCATGATCTGCTGCGCGCCTGGATCGGTCTCGGCGTCGATATCGAAAACCCGGGCTCGTAACCGACGGAACCGCAGGAGCCGGTCAAATTCATCGCGGAAGCCGCCATGCCTCGTCCGATCGTGACCCGGATTCTGCTCGCGACGGATTTTTCGGACAGCGCCGAGCGGGCACAAGAGTACGGGCAGTATCTCGCCGCGTCGTTCGGTGTCCCTTTGGATATCGTGCATATCGTGGAGGTGCCGCCTGAAGCTGAAGATGCTGGCGACGAACGCAAGCCCCTCGCCGCGGTGGAGACCGACGTGCGGGATCGCTTGACGGCCTTGCGCGAGCACCTGCACGGACTCCCCGGCGCCATCCATGTGGGACAGGCCAAGGGACAGCCGAGCGGGCAGATCCGTCGCATCGTGCAAGAGACCGGCGCGGACCTCCTCGTCATGGGGCTGCAGGGGCAGGGGCGCAGACCGTACGGGCTCATCGGCACGACGGCGGAACGGGTGACGGCCGAGGGCCCTTGTCCCGTCTTGACCGTCCCGCTTCCGCAGACCGAGGCGGCTCCCTGCACGCTGCGCGAGTCCTCGAAGGTGGAGGTCCAACGGGTGCTCGCCCCGATCGACGAGTCGGATCCTTCGCTGGACGCGCTCGAATATGCGATGCAATTCGCATGTGGATTGGACGCCGGTCTGGTGTTGCTCCACGTGCTGGAAGAGAGCCAGGACCACCGAGGAGGGATCAGCCTGGACGACGAAGCGGGGCAGCGCGTGCACTGGGACAACCGGCTCGCGGAATTCGCGTCAGTCGGGACCGCATTGGGGTTGGCGGTGGACCAGGAGGTGCGGACGGGGCTCCCATCGGACTCGATTCTCGCCGGCGCGCTTCATCATGGCTGTGATCTGATCGTCATGGGAACCCACGGACGGGGCGCGCGGGTGCGCGTGCCGTTCGGCAGCGTCGCTCGTGCCATCCTTCGACAAGCGACCTGTCCCGCGCTCACGGTGAAGAGCCCGAAGTTCGTGACCGGCCTCCGGCGCCAGCTCCCGCCCGTCTTCCGCACGTTCGAGCCACCATGAACCAGCAGACTTCCCGATTCCAACTGTTGCATGTTGCGCCACTGCCGAAGCGAGGACTGAGGCGATATGCCCTTGACCAGGCGGCGTTACCTGTTTTTCCACCGCCGCCGTTTCCCGAATCCTTCGGCATGTCTCATGCTCATACGCGATGGGGGCAGGCTCGTTTGCACGGAGCGGAACGGATCCATTCCGACAAATGAGGCGCTGGAACTCCTCGAAGAAAGGAGGGCATGATGACCTGTAACGTAGGCGGGATCGAGCGACCGATTCGCATGGTGCTGGGGATTCTCTTGATCGGGATCGGAGCTTTCACCGATCTCCCGGCAGCCGGAATGGCGGCCGCCTTGATCGTGGGAGCGGTCGCCCTCGTGACGGGGGCGATCGGATATTGTCCGGCCTGGGCACTGCTTGGGCTCAATACCTGTCCGGCAAAAGACGCCAGGCGTTCGGCGTGAAGGGCCAGGCCTCACGACGATGAGCTCGCAGACAGCGGTTGAAAGACCCGATGAGGGCCGGCGGAGGTTTTTTGGCCGGATGATCGCCTTCGCCGCGTCGGTCATCGGTCTCGGCTTGGCCATACCGCTGGCCGTCTACGTCGCCTCTCCGGCGTTGAAGCGACGGGAGGCGCAATGGACCGACATCGGCGCCGTCGATCAAGTCGGGGCCGAACCGAAGCAGCTCGAGTATGTGACGACGGTGCGCGACGGCTACATGGTATCGCGCATTCGCAAGGCCGTATGGGCCTTCAAGCGTCCGGACGGCGACGTCGTGGTCTATTCCCCGCTGTGCACGCATTTGGGGTGCGGCTATGCCTGGAACGGAGCCGAACATCGGTTCGAGTGTCCCTGCCACCTCAGCAAATTTTCGATCTCCGGCGAGGTCATCGGCGGTCCGGCTCCGCGCCCGCTGGATCGGCTTCCGAGCCGCGTCGAAAACGGCCGCCTGTTGATTCTCTACAAAGAATTCAAGGCGGGGCTGCCCAAGAAAGTGGAATTGTAGCGTCTTGAACTCCGCGTCGCCGGTCGGAATCTGCACTCACCACTCGAACGGACCATGGGATGAAACTCTACGATTGGTTCGACAGCCGTCTGCGCTTGAAGTCGATCCAGCAGACGTTGCTGGATGAGCCCATCCCCGGCGGAGCAAGCTGGATCTATGTCTTCGGCTCCGCGACGCTCTTTTTGTTCGTCCTGCAGGCCGTCACCGGCATGTTCCTCGCCGTCTACTACGCGCCGACGCCCGACCACGCCTACGACAGCATTCAATACATCGAGCAAGAGGTGATGTTCGGGGCGTTCGTGCGCGGGCTGCACCATTGGGGCGCATCAGGCATGGTCGTCGCGATCGGCCTGCACATGCTGCAGACTTTCCTGTACGGCGCCTACAAGCCGCCCAGGGAGCTGATGTGGATGGTGGGCGTGCTGCTGTTCCTGCTCGTCATGACATTCGCCTTCACCGGTTACCTCTTGCCGTGGGATCAAACGGCCTACTGGGCGACGCAAGTCGGGATCAACATGGTCGGCACCGTGCCCTTGGTCGGTGAATTCCTCGTCCGGCTCTTGCGCGGCGGAGAACAACTGGGCGCCCTCACGTTGTCACGATTTTTCGCGGTGCACGTACTCTTCCTGCCCGCGCTGCTGACCACGCTGATCGGCGTACACCTCTTCATTCTTCGCCGGGTCGGCCCGGCCGGGCCTTGGAGCGATGAGCGGGCATCACTGGGGCAGGAACCGTTTTATCCGCGGCAGGTGTACATGGATGCCATGGTGATGTTGGCCGTGTTTCTCGTCATCGCCGGCTTGGCGCTCGCCGTCCCGTTTCCCTTGACCGACAAGGCCGATCCCTCCGACACCAGCTTCGTCCCGGTGCCGGAATGGTATTTTCTTTTTTACTACGAACTGTTGAAGTACGTGCACGGCCCCCTGGAGCCGCTCGCCACCTGGATTCTGCCTGTGCTGGTCATCCTGGTCATGTTCTTCTGGCCCTTCATCGACCAAAATCCGGCCCGGCATCCCATCAAACGTCCGGTCGCGTTGAGCGCCGGTGCCCTCTTCCTGCTCGTCGTGTTTTCCTTGCTCGGGGTCTCGATCAAGAACCTCTATGCCGTCTCACGCGTCGATCCCGCGATCGCCAAGGGCAAAGCACTCTACGCCCAATTCGGCTGCTCCGGCTGCCATCGAATTCATGGCGAAGGGGGAGCGGTCGGTCCGGACCTGTCCTTCGTGGGCGACCACCGTCCTGACCGCGACTGGCATCTCAGGCATTTCCGCGATCCCCAGGCCGTCTCACCGGGATCGATCATGCCCAAGTTTCCGCTGACCGACCAGCAGCTGAACGATCTCACCAGCTACATGCTGAGCCTCAAGAAGGGATAGTCGCGGCCCTGGAACCGGCTGCTGTAGCATCTCGCGCCAGCCGGCGCCGCGACCTGTAGAAATTGGCAGCAACGGAGCACGCGGTCAGCCGAGACAGAGGGCTATAACTCCTTGGTTTGCGAGTGCAACGATCCTCCTCGCGGCATGAGTCATTGGCACCCCCTTCGCAAGGCGGTAGGCGTATGGGATCTCGAGTTTCCATGCTCACGCTGCTGACCGCGGCGCTGTCGCTCTGTGCCAACTGCTCGGCGCAGCAGCCGCGTGTGACGGCCACCGGCCCGGATCGCGAAGACCGGACCTCGGCTCGCGACCTGCTGTATGCGCCCCCGTCGCCAGACACGATTCCCGGAGATCGACGCGGGGAACAGATTCGCCTGGGGTACGAGATCGTGGTTCGGACGCAGGACTACGGCCGGCCGTACGTCGGCAATGGCCTCGCCTGTACGAACTGCCACCTCGACGGCGGTCTCAACCCGAATGCCGCCCCCTTCGTGGGTGTCGCAAACCTCTATCCCGAGTTCCGGGCGAGAGCGGGTCGCGTGGTCACCTTGGCCGACCGTATCAATGAATGTGTCGAGCGCAGTTTGAACGGCAAGCCGCTGCCTCCCGACAGCTCGAAACTGCGCGCCATTGTCGCGTACATTACCTGGCTGTCCGAGGGCCTGCCGGAGCGAAGCGCGATACCCTGGCGAGGCTTGGCGCCCCTCGAGAGAACCCGGGTGCCCGACAAGGCGAATGGACAACGGCTCTTCGCGTCGAAGTGCGCGTTCTGTCATGGCGCGGATGGAGCCGGGACCATGAGCGCGCCGCCGGTCTGGGGACCCAAGTCATTCAACATCGGATCCGAAATGGCGCGCCTCAGCGTGCTCGCTTCGTACGTGAAAGCCAATATGCCTCGCGCCTGGGGCTGGTCATTGTCGGACAACGAGGCTTATGACGTCGCGGCGTTCGTGTCGGCCCAGCCGAGACCCGATTTCTCCGGCAAATCGGCCGATTGGCCGCAAGGCGGAAAGCCGGACGATGTGCCGTATTGAGGACAGGGCCCATGCGTCAAGTGGAGCGCATTCCGAGGAACTGGAGATGACCTCGACCGTCTCGTATCACAGCGGAACGCGGTACGACATCACGAGCGGGCGCCATCGCGTCACGACCGATCAGGCCGTCGAGGATGGTGGTCAGGATGCGGGCATGAGTCCCGTCGAATTGTTCGTCGGCTCGTTGGCGGCCTGCGTCGCCTACTTCATCGGGCGATTCTGCGCGCGGCATGAGATTCCCCGCGAGGGCTTGACGATCCAGGCCGACTGGGAGATGGCCGAACAGCCGCACCGTGTCGGCCGCATCGCGCTCTCGATCGCGCTTCCGCATCCGATTAGCGCCGAGCAGAAAGAACGTCTCCTCTCAGTCGCGCGCGGCTGCACCATCCATCAGTCGATCGCCGTGGCGCCTACTGTGTCGATCGCATTGAAGAAGGCGTGACCGATGAGCACCGCCTCCCCTCTTTCGCGTCGCTCGTGGTTGAAAGGGCTTGCCGCTCTGGTCGCCTCCGGGACCTTCCATGATCTTCGCCTTGCCGCACGGGCCTTCGCGCAAGAGGAAGCGTCCCCGAGGGAGACGGGACCGCTGACGGTGCGCGTGAGCAGGCCGTTCGACGCCGAAACACCGGTCGGCGAGCTGAACACTTTCCTGACGCCGACCCATCGCTTTTTCGTGCGGAGCCATTTCGGCCCTCCACCGTCCGAGCATCTTGCCGATGACCGGTGGAGACTGCACGTGGGCGGGTTGGTGGAACGTGCGACCGGTTTCTCCATGGCGGATCTGCGTCGTTTCTCTCCGGTCTCGCTGACCGCCGTGCTGCAATGCAGCGGCAATGGCCGGGCCCATCACCGTCCGAGGGTGCCCGGTGTGCAATGGGATCGCGGCGCGGTCGGCAACGCGCAATGGACCGGCGTGCGCCTGCGCGAAATCCTCGAGACGGCCGGAGTCAAGCCGGAAGCGCAGCATGTCCGCTTCCAAGGCGCGGACAGACCGGTGGTCGACCGCGTGCCGCTGTTCACGCGCAGCATTCCGCTGGCCAAAGCCGCGCATCCGGACACGATCCTCGCCTACGAGATGAACGGGCACCCTCTTCCGCTCCTGCACGGCGCGCCGTTGCGGCTCATCACGCCGGGCTGGATGGCCGAATCCTGCATCAAATGGCTCACGGACATCGTCGTCCAAGACGGCGAGGCCGACGGGTACTACATGCAGCAGGCCTATCGTACGCCGGTTCGCCCCGTGCAGCCGTCGGACCAGCTGGACGGAGTGCCGACGACGACGGTAGATCGCATGGTGGTGAAATCCCTGATCACCCGGCCGGCCGAAGGGGAATCGTTGGCGCGAGGACCCGTTACGATCCAAGGAGTCGCCTGGTCCGGCGAAGCGAAAGTCGTAGCCATCGAGGTTTCCTTCGACGAGGGCGTCACATGGGAACCGGCGAGGTTCGTCGGGGAGGGGCATCCCTATGCCTGGCGGCAGTGGCAGTATGTCTGGAACCCCAAGCAGACCGGATCCCGTTCCATCCTGTGCCGGGCGACCGACGAGCGAGGCGAGACGCAGCCTGCGCGCTCTCCATGGAATCCCGGCGGCTTTCTGTGGAACGGATGGGATCGGGTGACGGTGACGGTTGCCGGGACGTGAGATGACCAGGACGGCGCAACGAGGCTGAGGATGAACCAAGCGCAGAGCGGAACGGCCGGTGTGCTGCTGATCAGCGTCCTCCTGCTCGGGTCGATGACGACCGGCGCGCAAGAAGCGGATCGAGACTCGGTGGCGATCGCGCTCGCTCCGCGCGCGGAAGGCTTGATCATCGCCCGCTGCTCGGTCTGTCACAGTCCGGATCTCATCTCCCAGCAGCGGTTGCCGCAGGCGAGGTGGCACGCCGTCGTGGAAAAGATGATCCATTGGGGCGCGCAACTGTCCAAGGATGAGGCCGATGTGCTCACTCGGTACTTGTCGGCCCGCTACCATCCGGCCGCACCAGATCGTCTGCCGCCCGTCGCGTCGGATATCGGAAACGCCGAGCCGTTGTTGAACGAGCAGGCAACGATCGGGCCGCTCGTCGGCGTGGCGAACCGGGGACAGGACCTCTTTGCACGCAACTGTCAGGCTTGCCACGGCACGGAAGCGAACGGCGGGATGGGACCGAAGCTCGCGAAGAACCCGATACTGAAGCACGAAGATCTCTTCTGGGATACGGTCCTCCACGGCCGGGGACCAATGCCGGCTTGGGATTCGATTTTGACTCAGCAGGAGATTGCCGATCTGTATGCGTGGCTGCTGACCAGATGATCCATCACTTCAATGACTCTCGATGAAAGGAGCGTAGGGATGCGGATGAGGCGGGGCATGACGATCGGAGCGGCGGCGTTGGGGCTCGCGGGGTTACTGGCCGTCCCCCGGGTGCTGCTTGGAAGCGACCAGATTCGGGCGAAGGAACTCGTGCAGCAGACCTGCGCGCAATGCCACAGACTGGAAGGCCAGGCCGAATCCCGCTTCAACTTGAAAGCGCCCGATCTCATCTGGGCCGGCAGCAAGTACCAGCGCGCCTGGCTCATTCGATGGCTGACCGGGAAAGAAGCGCCGCTGTACGCCAAGGGATATCGGTGGGATCTCAGCGAAGTCCCCGTGAAGCATCCGATCGTCACGGACGTCGACGCTCAGGCGATCGCCGATTATTTCGCCCAGCACCATACGGATCCTCGGATGACCATCGGAGCCTTCGATGTCTCGAAAGTCTCCAAGTTTGCCGTGACGTTCGGCGGCATGGCGTACAAGGCACACGCCTGTCTCGGCTGCCACACGATCGAGGAAAACGGAAAGATCATCGGCGGCCCGCAGAGCACGGCGCTCCAGAACGCCGGCCAACGCTATAACCTGGACTGGCTGTATCGGTTCGGGCAAAACCCGCAGGACTACATCGTGCACACGGGTGAATTCCTCGCCGATGCCACCGATCCGCAGCTTCGCGCGGTGATCGGCTACCTGGCCGCGCAGGGCGTGAAAGACTTCAAGTACTACGAGCCCTGGACGAGTCAGGAATTCGCCAACGCGAGCGTCGATCGAGGCCGGGGGCTCTACAAGGAGTACTGCGCTCAGTGCCACGGGTTCACCGGCAAGGGCGACGGTCCAGCCGCCTCCGGGCTGGAGCCGAAACCGGCCGTTCACGCCAACATACCGTTCGAGAAACTGCCGATCGACTATCTGTACAACGTCATCAATCACGGCGGCGCGGCGATGGGGAAATCGCCGAGCATGCCGTACTGGGGACTGACGATCGGACAGCAAGGGGTGGCGGACGTCATTGCGTATTTGAAAGCCACGTTCAAGGGCGCGCCGGAGGTGGCCGCGGCGCCGGACGGCGCGCCGTCCGGCGTCTGCCCCCAGCCGCGCAAAACCGTGATGGCGCCGGCCGATTTCCTGTCACGAACCAATCCGCTGCCTCGTTCGCCCGAAACGGTGCAAGCGGGAGAGACGCTCTTCCTCAAAACGGCCCAACCGGTGGCCTGCGCGATGTGCCATGGGAACCGAGGAGACGGAAAGGGCTTCATGGGAGCGGCGCTGGTTCCGCCTCCGCGCAACTTTGTCTGCGGGGTGATGATGAAGGCGCTGCCGGACGGGCAACTGTTCTGGATCATCAAGAACGGCTCGCCGGGCACCGGGATGATGTCGTTTGCCGGCCTGCCGGACGAGCAGGTGTGGCAGATCATCCATTATATAAGGAGCCTGGCCAAGTAGAAGGACCGACGACGTCGACGTCGACACCGAACGACGAAGGAGGAACGCGTGGCAAATTTTATCATTTCCGGCAGCCGAGGAACGGACGATCCGACGATGGCAACCCTTCCCTTTATGGCAGCAAAGACTGCGAAGGAGCAGGGGCATGACGTCATCCTGTGGCTGTGGAACGAGGCGGTCACGCTGGGACGGAGAGGCACGGCGGATCATATTCAGGGCGTCAATCTCACGCCGTTAAAGGAACTGCTCGCGGCGGTCCAATCGGCCGGCGTACCGATTTGGGTCTGCGGAGCCTGCGCCGTCGCGCGGCAGATCGCCAGTGCCGATCTAGTCTCGGGCGCCTCGATCAAGGGCATGCCCGACTACATCAAGGCCGTCGCCGAGCGAGACCGGTCGGTGGCGTTCTAAAGTCGGGAGGGGGAGCAATGGCGGCGAAAGACGGAGCGACAAGGCTACGGAAGGGCCGCCATGCACGCGCGGCATCATTGTAAGGTCTGTCGTCCTGCTCCTTGGAGCGCCGACGGCCTCTCTTGCGGCAGATGCGCACATGATGCAGCCGCGGGTGTCGACCGGTCAACTCGCCGAAAGCCACCCGCGCACTCCTTCCCGATTCCCTTGATCGCCTGCATCTGTCGCGTTTTGCAGCAGAGCCGCTTCGTCCCAAGACCTGATATTCCACAGTCCGTCCCGTTTCTCTCCCTGTTGCGCTCCCTAACCTCTGGTCAAACCGGATGATCCTTGGCGCGCGACCTATCGTGCAGTGGCATGGAGTTGGCTTGATAAGGAGGCGCGTCAACTGGTCGTTGGAGAAGGGAGTCGATATGCAGAACAAACAGACAGGCTGTCAGTCGGGCGCGGTCCTTCTGGCCTTCGTTGGTGGCGTGGTCGCAGGAGTCATGGCGGGCCTCTTGCTGGCTCCGCAAGCGGGTGAAGAAACGAGGCGGGCCTTGCAGGGCTATGCGAAGCGGAAGGAGGAGGAACTCATTGAGAAGGCCAAAGAGGCCCGGGCTGCGCTCCAGGAGGCCATCGATCAAGGGAGGCAGCTCGCGGCGGAAACACGAGCCGATGTCGCGGCGGCCGTGAAGGAACGAATGAATAAGTGTTGTAGTTGACGCAGCGATGATTGCCGTCCGTTTTCATGGCCGTGGAGGGCAGGGCGCGAAGACCGCCAGCCGGATTCTTGGCACCGCGGCCTTCCTCGAGGGATACCAGGCGCAAGACTCACCGATCTACGGGGCAGAACGTCGCGGCGCGCCCGTGTCCGCCTTTACGCGGATCGCGCGCGAGCCAATTCGGGAGCGGGGCACGATCACACGCCCCGACCTTATCGTGGTGGCCGATACCTCCCTGCTTTCCGATCCCGCCGCACGAGTCCGAGAAGGGGTCACGGAAAACACGGTCGTCTTTGCCAACTCCCCGTTGGCCCCCGACGAATTGCGGACGCAGAGCGGGCTGCCTGGCCGGTTTACAACACACGACCTCACCGAAAGAGCGCTTCGACATTTCGGCAAACGAGGCGCGATCAGCGCGCTGCTCGGTGCCGTCGCGGGCCGGCTGACCGCTCTCCAGGCGGATTCGATCCGCCGGGCCATCGCAGCCGAGTTGTCAGATCTCGGCCTCAGCGCTTCGATGATCGAGGAAAACCAGGCGATCGCGCTTCAGTGTTATCGGGAAGTCCAGCCGGTCGCGTTCCGCCCCGGGGGCACGACGCCTCACGCGGAGCCGGCCGCGTTATGGGAGCCGACATACGACCCGCCGACGAGGGGGACGGCAAGAATCACCACGGGGCCGAATTCGCCCATCCGCACGATGAGCGGCTGGCGGACGTATAGGCCGGTGCTCCGTCCGGACCTCTGCAACGGGTGCTGGCTGTGCTTCGCCAACTGTCCGGAAGGAGCGATCACCATCAAGCCGGACGGTAGACCGGCCATTTACTACCCGCATTGCAAAGGCTGCCTGGATTGCGTCGAAGTCTGTCCCACTGATGCCTTGACGGTGGAGCGGGAAACCGGCGCGACAAGCCCGTAACGGTCCTGCGGGGATTTGATGAACACCGACATGATGACCGGCAATCTGGCTGCGGCGTGGGGAGCCCGGCTCGCCGATGTGGATTATGTGCCGGCGTTTCCCATCACGCCGCAGACGGAGATCGTGGAGACGCTGGCCAAGTGGTGCGCCAACGGAGACGTCAACGCCCGCTTCGTCACGATGGATTCGGAGCATTCCATGATGACGGCCTCGGGCGCCGCCTCTGCAACAGGAGCCCGCGTGTTCACGGCGACTTCGAGCCAAGGCCTCCTGCACGCCTTCGAAGTGCTGTACACGATCACGGGCTGGCGCGTCCCCCTTGTCCTGGTCAATGTTTCGCGCGCCCTGGCCTCTCCGATCACCTTGGAGCCAGACCACAACGACGTGCTGGCTGCACGGGATTCGGGGTTCCTTCAGATGCACGCCGAAACCTGTCAGGAAGTGCTCGATTCCATTCTTCTGGCCTATCGCATCGCTGAAGATCCCCGAGTCTGCTTGCCCGCGATGGTCAACCTCGACGGCTTCGTGCTGTCCTTTACCCGAGAACCGGTGAGCGTGCCGGACGCCGAGCAAGTCAAACGTTTTTTGCCCGCGTTTCGCCCGGCTCATCTGGGCTTTCACGCCTCCGCTCCTCAGGCGCTCGGCACGGCGGTGCTTGGCGGAGCCACCTACAGCTATTTCCGACACCAGATGCATCTCGCGTCGCGCAACGCCTTCCAGGTGCACCAAGAGGCGGCGGAAGATTTTGCCAGGGCCTTCGGCCGCCGATATGGGCTGCTCGAATCCTACCGGCTGGAGGATGCGGAAGACGTGTTGGTGATGAGCAACGCTTTCGCCAGCAAGGGCAAGGTTGCGGTCGATGCGGCCCGAGCCAAGGGGAGGCGCGTCGGTCTGCTCCGGCTCCGCGTGGTGCGGCCCTGGCCCGGCGACGCGATCCGCCAGGCGCTCCACAACCGACGCGGCGTGGCGGTGCTCGATCAGAATTTATCGCCCGGGCTCGGCGGCATCCTGTATCAAGAGATTGCCGCATCCCTCTATCACGACAAGCAGCGGCCGCAAGCCTTGTGTTCGTTTATCGGAGGACTGGGAGGGAAGAACCTCTCCGAAGGGGAATTCCAGTCGATCTTCGACCGGACGGAACAAGCCGGGGTCCGCGGAACAGGAATTGGACCCGTTCTTCTCTACACCGAGGCCGAGCATCGGGAAATGGAGCAGCTGCAATTCCTGGCGCACGAGCTGAAGACGCGCGGATAACGCCAATGGATCGGGAACCGCCTCGCTTCAAAGAGCGACACCAACTCCCGCGCGCGGAGCACCTTTTCCCCGGCACGCCGCTCTGCGCCGGCTGCGGCGGGCTGGAATCCCTGCGACTCGCGGCGAAGGTTCTGGGCAAGGAGGTGGTGTACGTCAACGCCGCCGGCTGCTTCACCAACCTAGCCACTTTTCCCTTTACGCCGCTCGACGCCTCCTGGCTCTACACCACGATGGGTTCCGCTCCTGCTGCGGCGCAGGGCGTGAGGGATGCGCTCGATGTGCTGATCGCCAAGGGTCGGCTGCCGAGGGAAGAGAATGTGAAGGTCGTCGTCCTGGGCGGCGACGGGTCCACGTATGACATGGCGCTATCTTCGACCTCCGGCGCCATTTCACGGAAGCTCGATTTCTACTATGTCTGTTACGACAACGAAGCCTACGGCAACACGGGCGTGCAGTGGAGTCCGGCCACACCCTTTGGAGCCCGCACCACCACTTCGCCTTGCACGATCCAGTCGCCCGTAGGCGCGACCCAGGACAAGAAAGACATCTTCGAAATCTGGCGGGCCCACAAGCCGCCCTATATGGCGACGGTGTCGCCGCGCTTTCCCTTGGATCTCGAAGAAAAATTCGTGCGGGCCGCCGGCCATGCTGGCCCCAAGCTCTTTCTCGCCTTTGCCGCCTGCCCGACCGGCTGGCTCTTCGATCCCGCCCACACGCCCGATGTCGCGAGGCTCGCGGTGGAATGCGGACTCTGGCCGTTGAAGGAAGCCGTCGACGGCGAGGTCATCCATACCTACCTCCCGACACTCACGCCCGTCGAAGAGTACCTGAAGCTCCAAGGGCGGTTCCGCCATCTGTTCGAGCCGACCAGGCAGGACGCAGCCATCAGACACATTCAAGAACGAGTGGCGTTCTACTGGAGGCAGGTGCGAGAATCATGATGAAGCGGAGACGAGGCGGTTCGTGGTGAATGACAGCCTCCACATCGTCTGCCCGCATTGCCGGAGCCTCAACAGAGTCCCGGCCGGGCGGCTCGCCGATCGGCCCAATTGCGGCCGCTGCCATGCGCCCCTGTTCACCGGTCATCCCATTGCGCTGACGGCCGAGGACTTCCATGCTCATGCGTCGCGCGCCGATATCCCGCTCGCCGTCGACTTCTGGGCCTCCTGGTGCGGGCCCTGCCTGATGATGGCGCCCGCGTTCGAAGCGGCGGCAAGGGTCCTGGAGCCGCACGTGCGGCTTGCCAAGGTGAATACCGAGGAGCAACAAGGACTCGCGGCGCAGTTTGGCATCACGAGCATTCCCACGCTGATCCTGTTCCGCGGCGGCCGGGAGATCGCCAGACAGCCGGGCGCCATGAGCCAGCAACAGATCGTGCAATGGGTTCGGGCTCATCTGGAAAGGGCCGGAACAGCAGGATGAGCAGGCTGCCACTATCCGGACCCACTCGGTCACCCGGGCTGATCCCGCTCATGTGCGCCGTGCTGGTCGCAGGCTGCAGCGAGGCGGCGTCTCGGCGGGGAGAGGAGCGGCCCAATGCCATCCTGACCTCGGACACGAGGCAGCCGATCATGCTTCCGGCGTCCGAGTCCACAGAGCACCGCGCCGTGATGCTGCAGCATTTGGAATCGCTCCAGGCGATCGTCAATGCTCTCGTCGAGGAGGATTACGAGCTGGCGAAAGGCCTCACCGAGAATCATCTCGGGTTCTTCATGCATCGGCAGGCGATGGCCCAACAGCAGCCGGACCGCTTTCCTCCCGCGTATCATGATCTCGCCCTGGCGCATCACGAAGCCGCCGACGAGTTGGCGCAGATCATCCCTACGAAGGATCTGAAGCAGATCATGCCGCGATTCAACAACGTGCTGAAGGCCTGCGTGGCCTGCCACTTGGAATACCGAGTCGATGGAAGATCATGAAGCGAATCCTCCGCGCCGGCGGGGGATCGAACAGGAGACAGCGCCATGACCGATGACAAGACGATCGCCGTTTTTTTCAGGCAGGACCACGAGAGGCTGGATGCATTGTTCAAGCGGTTTCATGATCTCAAACGGACGGATTTTCAGCGTGCGAAGAACGCATTCGTCGAATTCAGGTTCGGGTTGCAGCGCCACATCCGGTGGGAAGAAGAGCTGTTGTTCCCTCTCTGGGAGGAGAGAACCGGCATGTCGGAGGGAGGGCCGACGTTCGTGATGCGCGCCGAACATCGGCAGATCGGAGAGCTGCTCGAAGCGATTCATGACAAGGTCGCCGGCGGCGATCCCGAGAGCGACCAGGAAGAGCAGGCGCTCCTCTGCCTCCTCGGCCTGCACAATGTGAAGGAGGAACGAATCCTCTACCCCTCGATCGATCAGGTCACGACGGCCGAGGATCGGAAAGGACTCTATCGGCAAATGGACGAGATCCCCGCGGCGCGTGATCGTTCGTGCTGCGGCATGGAGGAGAAACCGTGAAATCCCTCGCGAAGTCCGCCCGTCTCGTCCTGCTGCTCGGCATCACGTGCAGTCCGTGCCTCATACAGGATGTGGCCGCGAGCCCGAGTGCGGCATCGAAGAACTCCAAACCGGGGTATCCCGAAGCAGGCCGGACGCTCTTCAACGGGAAGGGAGTCTGTCATTACTGCCATGGCATAGACGGCGACCGGAACCGGCTTCCGCAGCTCGAGCCCGATACGGCCTCGGTGATCGCACAACTCAATCCTCCGCCGCCCGACCTGAGGAATCGACGGGCCCTACGGCTGAAGACCGATCGCCAGCGGGCCAGAATCATTCGGGAAGGACACGAAGGCACGGGCATGTTTCCCGACACGATGCTCTCCGATCAGGAGATCGCCGATACGGTCGCGTATCTCGCCGTCTTGAGAAATGAAGCGGGCGCGACAGGACGATGAGCGGTGAGACCTGCGACGAATCGCAACAATCAGCCGATGCGCCTCCTCGCCGCCATGGTGCTCATGCTTGGGGCGGAAGCGGGTCCGTTCGCGGACGCCGGAACGGGGGAGACTTCGTTGCGTCTCGCGGCTGAGGGAATTCCCGGCGCCAAGACCGAGGTCGGGGAGACGAGGCGGGGCGAGGCGCTATACCGGGCGAGCTGCGTCGTCTGCCACGGCGCGCAGGCCCAAGGAGGAATCGGCCCTCGCTTGGCCGGCAATCCTGTGCTCGGCAATGAGCGCGCGTTCTGGAAAACCGTCCATGAAGGACGGCACATCATGCCTCCGCTCAAGGACACCGTCACCGATGAGCAGCTGACCGAGATCCGCGCCTGGTTACAGACGCTGCGCTGAGCAGACACGACGCCCGGCATCAGCACGCACGCCGCCGTCAGGCAGTGCGTCCATTCAGCTCACCGTGTCGAACGGGGCCACTGACCGGATATAGGAAAGTACGTCGAGCATCTGCTGGTCGTTCAGCTTGCCGCGGAATGAATGCATGGGCGTGAACAGCACCCCGTTCGCGATCATCACCAGCAGCTCCCAATCGGTCTTGCTGCGCGAGGCGGGAGAGAGGAAATTCGCCGGATGGACAATCAAGTCCTTGCTATCCGGGCCATTTCCGTCCAATTGCTCTCCATGACAACGGAGACAATGTTGTTGATAGATGACCTGTCCGTCCTTGGGATTGCCCCGGCCGCTTTGAGCAGCCACCCAGGAGGAGGCGAGGAGCACGAGGACGACGCCGGTGAGAATCGCTTTCATGATGGTCCTTTCAGCGGGCTGTTTAGTGAATGACGAGCACGGGGCCCACCACGCGATGTACGATCGCATGCGACACGCTGCCCAACAGGAACCGGTCCACGCCATGGCGGCCATGCGAGGCGACGACGACGAGATCGCAGTCTTTCGCCTGTTCAGCCACCGTGGCGGCCGGTTCGCCCGTCGCCACCCGCGTCGTAACGCGGTACTCAGACCTGAGCAGGGATGCGGCGGTCGTCCTCACCAGATTCTCGGCGTTGGAGGAAGCGGCGGCGGCCCAGGTTTCCATCCCGGGCACCATATAGGGCTCCGCGAGCCTGAGTGGCACGACGACGCTCAGCACGCGAAGCTCGACCCCGTCCCCGAGAGGATGACGCCTCAGCCACTCGACGATACGAGCCGCGTCATCCTTCCCTTCGACTGCCACCAGCACACGCTGCACCGGCCGCGCTTCACCCCGCACGATCAGGGTCGGACAAGGCGCGTGCATGAGGACCCGATGCGACACGCTCCCCAGCACGGCTTCGGCCAACCGGCCGCGCCCCCGCGCGCCCATGACGATGAGATCCGCCCCGGCGGACTGTGCCGCGGCGAGGATCATGGCGGCCGGATTGCCGACCTCGTTCACCTTTTTGACCATCGGCGTGCCGGGCGGCAGGAGCTGCTCGGTTCTGTCCAAGACCTGCCGTCCCGCGTCGAGCAGCGCGCGGCGCAACTCGTCGTAGCCCTGCAGGTTTGCGAGTTGCGCCACGGCCGGGTACTCGAAGAGTCCCATCTCGATGCCGTGGACGAGCGTGACTTCCGTGGGACGGTACAGGCGTGAAACCTGCTCCACGGCGGCAAAGGCCTCTTCCGACCAATCGACGCCGATCACGATCTTCATCGAACGACTTGCCTCTGTCATCGGGTCCCCGCAGACCGCACGACATTCGTCCCCGGTCGGAATGCCGGCCGCATCCTCATCTGCTCCCGCGATTACCCTGACCGGGCGGAAGACGACCGTCCGGTTCGCTCACGGAGAGCCCTCTCCGCTTTCTCCAAATATTCCAACACTTGCTCGTCGGAGACCTGGGCAAATTCGGCGTAGTG
>DASTSI010000125.1:0-7637 GCA_035760745.1 Nitrospira sp.
CGGCCGGTGTGATGAGCTCGCCCGAAGGAATGTTCCGGGCGATGTCGCGGATGAGCCGGATCGACTCTCGAAGTTCATCCATACGTACACGCAATCGGGCACGCACATCTCCATAGCGGTAGAGGACGACCTTGGGCGGCAATTCGCCGTAGGCGGCGAACGGACGATCCCGCCTCACGTCCTGGTCGAGTCCCGATGCCCGTCCGACCACCCCAACGACTGCATGGTCCCAGGCCGTGCGCTCGGTCAGGACGCCGGTCGTCTCGAGGCGGTCCGTGAGCGAAGCGTTGGCAAAGATGATGGATTCCAGCTCGGAAAAATCCTGCTCGATCTTCAGGAGCACCTGCAGGGCCTCGTCCCACTGTCCGCCTGTCAGGTCCCGCATCACTCCGCCGACCGCGATGGTGTCTCGGAGGTATCTGGAGCCGGTGAGCCGGTCGTTCAGTTGCATGATCAGCTCTTTCATGCGGCTGCAATGGGCATGCGGCAGCGCGTAGGCGGTGTCGTTGCAGATTGCGCCGATGTCTCCGAGATGATTGTGCAGCCGTTCCAGTTCGAGAAAGAAGGAGCGAAGGTATCGGGCGCGACGGGAAACATCGATCTGCATCAGCTGTTCTACGGCTTGGCAATAGGCCAGGCTATGCCCGACCGTGGTATCTCCCGAGACGCGTTCCGCCAGCGCCACGCCGTCGACGAGCGTCCGTTGTTCGAAGAGTTTTTCAACTCCGCGATGCTTCCAGAAGTGGTGGACCTCCAACTGCATGATCGGTTCGCCCGCCACGGAGAAGCGGAAATGCCCCGGCTCGATGATGCCGGCATGGATCGGGCCGACCGGCACCTCAAAGACGCCTTCCCCTTCGATATGTGCCGGCCGATAGTCTCCCCGTCGCCGTCCCAGGACCTTGTTCCACGGAACATCTTTCTTCAGCGGATGGCTGCCCTTGGCCCAATGTTCGTGTCGGACGAGACGCCGAAGATCGGGATGCCCTTTCGGGATCAAGCCGAACATGTCCCTGATTTCCCGCTCGTACCACTGCGCGGCATGGACCATCGGGGTGATCGAAGGGAAGAGGCGTTCCGATCCATGCAATTCAGTCGTGAGCAGCACCCAGGGTTGTTGGGGCCCGACGGAAAAGAGATAGTACATCTCATATTTCTCCGCCATCGGACGGCAATCGACGGCGAACAGCAAGGCCAGGCGTCCGCGCAGTGTGTCGTGAAGCACGCGCACCACGGGCAACAGCTGCGACTGGCCGATGCCGTAGCGCAGGACTTCGCCGCCGCATGCAAACTGTGGCATAAGATCCGGGAACGTTGCCTGAAGCTGTTGAGCCGCCGTTACCATACTGTCCTCACTCATCGGCCGGATAAAAACAGGGAGGCTGCCTCGAGCAGTTTCTGAAGGGGAGGCGGCAAGATCCAGCAGAAGCCGACCAGCAGACTTCCCAGCACGACCGTCGGGATATGACCTACCGACCACGGTTCGCCATGCGGAACGTCTTGTGCCGCTGTACCCCAGATCATGCCCGTCAGCCGATAGAGAAACCCGGCGAATGCCACGAGGCTGCAGAGCAGGAGCACCACGACGGGAAGTGTCGCCCCGGACGTCGTCCATTCGCTCGGAAGGCCGGACGATCCCAGGGCGGAGATGATCTGGAACTCGCTGGCAAAGAGCGCAAAGGGAGGCGCGGCGGCTAACGCGAATCCTGCGACGGTCAACGCAAGCGCAGACCACGGCAGCACGCCCATGACGCCCTGAACCCGATCCATTTCGACCGTCTTGAACCGTCGATGGATATTTCCCGCGGCGAAGAAGGCGAGCGACTTGGCGAAGGCATGATTGATCAAATGGAACAGGCCGCCGAAGTTGCCCACGGGTCCCCCGACGCCGAATCCCACCATGGCGAGCCCCATTTGCTCGATGCTGGAATAGGCGAACAACCGTTTGTAGTTGTGCTGGATCAGGAGAAAGAATGCGGCGAGTGCGAACGAGATGAGGCCGAAGACCGCCAAGAGCGTCCCCGTGAAGTCCGGAGAAACGGCTTGATCCACGATGCCGCGGCTTCTGAGGATGGCATAGACCGCCACGGTTTCGAGCACGCCGGCCAGCATCGCCGCGACCGGCGCCGGCGCCTCCGTATAGGCATCGGGCAGCCAGCTGTGCATCGGGGCGAGTCCGGCTTTCGTCCCGTATCCGACGAAGAGAAACACGAAGGCCAACTTCAGAATGTGAGGGTCCAACTGCAAGGCGACCTGTTGGAGTTGCGTGATGTTGAGGGCCGAGCTGACGTCCCCCAGGACGCGGAGTGACGAATAATACATCAACACCACGCCGAAGAGCGCCAGCGAAATGCCGACGGAACAGAGGATCAGGTATTTCCAGCCGGCCTCCAAGGATTCGCGGCGCCGCCAAAACGCGATGAGAAACGTCGTCGCCAAGGTGGTCGCTTCGATCGCCACCCACTGCACGCCGAGGCTGTTCGCAATGGTCGCCACCACCATGGCCAGGATGAACATGTGGAAGAGGAAAAAGAAAAGATTCAACCGCTTGGCGGCGATGACGCCTCGCGCCACTTGCTCGTCCATGTAGGACCGCATGTAGAGCGAGCAGGCCAGCCCCACCGTGCCGATGATAAAGAGGATGACCGACGAGAGGGCATCGATGTAGACGATCTCGTCGAATGCCGTGACCCGACCTTCATGCAGGACAGTCCGCATGACGGCCGCTTCTGCGGCGGCCAGCAGGCCGATGCTGACGAGATTCGTCAGGTGAAGCCGACGGGAGCTCGTCAAGAGCAGGCTCAGCCCGCCGCCCGCCAATGGCGCGAGCAGGAGCAGGCTCACCGCGATCGTGGTCATGTCCCAGTTCATTCCTTCAACTCGCTGAGGTGGGTCGTATCCACGCTGTCGAAGGCGTCCTGAAGCCTGTTGGTGTAGATGCCCGCGATCAACGCGGCGACCAGGACATCGAAGAACACGCCCAATTCGACGATCAGCGGCATCCCGTACGTCGCCGCGGTGGCTCCGAGAAAGAGCCCGTTCTCCATGACGAGGAACGCGATCAGCTGCGTGACGGCCTTCTGCCGGGCAATCATCGTGAAGAAGCCGATCAACACGATGGCGAGGGCGATGGCGAGCGAATCCCGGGTTAAGAGATGTCCGAAGGGGATGATCGGTTGCGTGATAAAGAACGCGACCATCACCAGCGCGCCGGAGATCAGCAGGCTGGCCGGGACGTTGACGTTCATCACCAATTCACGGGTCACGTTCAGCCGTTCGATCACGCGCTTCAGCACGCGCGGGATGATCAGGACCTTGACAAGGACGGTCAAGGCCGCGGCATAGTAAATGTGCCGGATCCCCGTGAAGTAGGCCACCAAGACCGCCGTCATCGCAAGAAACAGGGATTGCAGCGCAAAGAGGTCCACGCAGGCCGAAAGCCGGCGTTGGGCGACGATTGCAAAGCAGGTGAGGAGCAGCAGCGCCGAGCCGAAGTCCACGAGCTGCGTGGCGATATGGGCGGTGATCAAGGACAGGGTCAGCCTCGCAGGATATAGAAGAACAACAGGCCGAGAAGCGCCAAAATGAACGCCACACCGAGCAGGTCGGTGAGACGGAACAGACGCAGCTTGGCGAACATACATTCGAGCGTCCCGATCACGACGGCGAGACCGCAGATCTTCACGCCGTACACCGCTAGGCCGATGGCCAACGCGGCCGGCGTGACCGCGGTCGCGATGCCCCACGGAGCGAAGACGTTGGCGATCAGCGTCAAGAACACCAGCAGCTTCATGGCCGACGCCCATTCGACCAGGGCCAGATAGCGGCCCGAGTACTCAAGGACCATGGCCTCGTGGATCATGGTGAGCTCGAGATGGGTCGCCGGATTGTCCACCGGCACTCGTCCGGTCTCGGCGAGCGCGACGATGAACAGGGCCGCCAGCGCCATCACATGAGGCGACGGATCGGTCACGATCCCTTCGAGCAGGGCGGTTCGATGGACGATCGTGCTGAGATTGGTCGAGCCCGCCGTCAACGCGATCGCGAATATGGACATGATCATGGCCGGTTCGGTCAGCGATGCGACAATGGCTTCACGGCTGCTGCCCATCCCGCCGAAGGCGGATCCCGCGTCCAGCCCGGCCAAGATGAGGAAAAAGGTCCCAAGGGCGAACAAATACACGAGCGCGATGATGTTGCCCGCGAAGTTCAACGGCATCTGGGAGGCAAACATAGGCACGAGCAGGCCGGCTGTCAGCGTCGAGGCGAAGACAATGTACGGCGTCACCGTGAAGATCCATGACGCCGTGGTGGACACGACCGGTTGTTTCCGGAACAGCTTCAGCAAATCCGCATACGGCTGGAATAGTCCCGCGCCCCGCCGGCATTGGAAGCGCGCCTTGACCTTCCGGATCAAGCCCACGACGAAGGGCGAGAGGGCCAGCAGAAAGACGGCCTGCCCGATGCTGAGCGCGACGGCCAACGCGATGGGGTGATTGCTCATCATGACGTCAGACTAGAGCGCGAACAGCAACAGGAAGACCAGCGTGACGAACATATAGGCCAAGTACAGATGGAGACTGCCGGCCTGCACGATCCGCAGCTGGTCGGCCAGCCGGTACACGCCCGCAACGACGGGCTGATACAGGTACTTCTCGAACAGGGGCTCGATATGGAATTCAAATCGCCGGCGCTTGGCGAAATAGCGGGATTCCGACAGAAACTCCGTTTCCAAGTGCACGGTCGGTTGATAGATCGTACTGAACACGCGTTTGATCGGCTGGACGAATCCCGTCGCCGTATACTCCATCCGAGGCGACAGGGTGAGACCGCAACCCCACGTCCTGGCGTATCGCGCGCGAGGGAATCCGCCGAACCACCAGACAAGTGCCAAACCCACAGCGGCCGCGGCGCCCAGGATCAGCGCGAGGGCCGGCGTGGACAAACTGGAAAATGCCAAGTCGCCCGGGGTCAATGCCCATCCATCGAGTGCCAGGACCTGATCGGTAATCGACGTGCCGAGGGTCGCGACCGTCACGCGATCGAGCAGCGGGATGACGAGCATCGGCGCGAGGCCCAGGACGATGCACAGTCCGGCCAGGAATCCCATGCCGAGGAGCATGGATGCCGGCGCTTCTTTCGCATGCCGCGCGTGAGAACTTCGCGGCTGGGCGAGAAAGGACACCCCGAACGCTTTTGCAAAACAGGCGAGCGCCAGCACGCCCGTGAGGGCCAGCAATGCCGCGGCGATGGGCAAGAGCAGCTTCATCAACAACGACGGCACTTGAAGGCTCAGGAAGAGCGTCTGGAACACGAGCCACTCGCTCACGAAGCCGTTTGTGGGCGGGAGAGCCGAGATCGATACGGCGCCGATGAGGAAAAACAGGCCTGTCCACGGCATTCTGCGCAAGAGCCCACCGTACTCCTCGATATTCCGGGTATGGGTGGCGTGAAGCAGCGCTCCCGCCCCGAAGAACAGCAAGGCTTTGAACATGGCGTGATTCAGGGTGTGATAGAGGCCGGCGATCACCCCCAGCGCGGCCAACTCCTTGAGCCCGTAGCTGTGGAAGATCATGCCCGCTCCGATACCGAGCAGGATGATGCCGATGTTCTCCACGCTGTGAAAGGCAAGGAGCCGCTTCAGGTCATGTTCCATCAGCGCGTACATCACCCCAAGTAACGCGGAGATCACTCCGACGAGGAGCAAGAGGAATCCCCACCACCACGGCATCGGTGCGCCGAGCAAGTCGAATGAAATCCGCAAGAGCCCGTAGATCGCCGTTTTAATCATGACGCCCGACATCAACGCCGAAATATGCGAGGGTGCGGCCGGATGGGCGTAGGGCAGCCAGACATGCAGGGGCACGATCCCTGCCTTGGTTCCAAAGCCGACCAGGGCGGCGAGGAACACGAAGGTCCGAACGGCGTCCGGCCAGGGCTGGTTCGGATCGCGGTAGGCTCCGAACGAAAACGTGCCGGCCTCCCGGAACAGCAGCAGAAAGGCTAGCACGATGAAAACCGTGCCCACGTGGGTCATGATCAAGTAGAAAAATCCTGCGCGACGAACGTCGGCGTCCTGATGTTCCGTGACGACGAGGAAGTATGAGGTGAGAGACATGAGCTCCCACACGAGGAGAAAGAAGAATCCATTGTCTGCGAGGACCACCAGTGTCATGGAAAGCAGGAAACCGTTGAAGAGCGAGCCGAGCAGGGCGGTCGACACGCGCCCATAGAAGGCGGTCACGTACCCGAGCCCGTAGACAGACGCGGCGAGGCCGGCTAACGAGATCGTCAGCAGGAACAGGCCGGCGAGGGGATCGAGCCGGATCTCAAACGTCAAGAGCGGAAGTGTGGACGGCATGGACAATGTCAGCGGCACCGGCGCCAATAGGCCCCCGAGCCCCAGGATAATGCCCGCGACACCAGCGAGGCCTGCAAGCGTGTGAGCGAGGACGTTCTGAGTTCTCGGTCTTCCCGGACAACAGACCGGGAGGACGATACCGGCAGCGTAGAGCGCGAGCAGGCTCAAAAATATGGTGGTCATGAATGACACGCAGCGACTAAATGGGCCTTCGACCAGGTGCGGCAGCGGTTGGGCCGTTCAACATGGTAATGGTGAAGAATGGCAATGGGATCCTGTCGCCCCTCTCAGCTTGCTCCGTACGACTTTGCCGGTTCAGCATGCAGCGTACTTCTGACCCTCGCGTGGCAAAGAAGCGGCGGCCCGAGGGGGACAATGGCCTTTCCCGTGTAGGCTTCAGAAAGACTTCCGATCGCGTGATAGAAGGCGAGGCTGCCGACGGCCAAATGCGCCAACCCCGGGAACGTCTCGGAGATCAGATTCATCCTCATGCAGACGGTGGAGAGAAACGTCACGGTGATGATGATGTGGAGCAGGCTTAATGCCGTAGACCGATAGGCGGTCAGATAGACCATGACCGCTGAGAAAAACACATACACGAGGTTGATCGGGACAAAGAGGGCGCCGTCAAAATGGAAGCTCGTGCTCACGCTGACCAATTGGGCCAAGGAGACGGTGAACCAAAAGAAGCCATACATCGTGAGCGCCGTCCCTCCAAGCTGCTCGTTGTAGCGAATATCGGCAATCCCGGCGAGCACCTGAACAAGACCGCCGAACACGAGGGCCACGACGAGTACTCCGACCTTGTCGACTTCTGGAATTTTACCGACTTGTGCCATGCCGACCGTGAGGGCTCCGACGGCAAGGCCGAATAAGCCGATGGCCAAGACATCGATGCGTCGACTGAGATTTTCCTGTTTGGTCATTCACACCTCTACATTCGGACGGTCGATGCACCGATCGCCGTCATGACGCCGTTGTCGGATGGGCATGGAAGCAGGGTCAGCCACGTCGCCCGCGAGAACCTTCTGAGGGAGGTTCACCGGGCGAGGGGGCCGTCAGCAGGCAGGGATCGTTGAGCATCGAATTAGGTCAGCCGTCTTGTGTCGCCTGCTGTCTTAGTGATCCTGTTTATGGACCATGGGCTCGATGTCTTTCTTCGTCTCTTCCGTCACGTTGTAGCGGATGTACGCGTGATCGAGCACTTCGTTGGCGTAGAGCCGCCCGGTCGGAGCCGGGACGGCGACGTTCGCTTCGACGGTCGCCTTCGGCCCGA
>DASTSI010000126.1:0-16724 GCA_035760745.1 Nitrospira sp.
CGGCGTCCGCTTGTCCATGCGGTACGGATCGCCGAAGTTCGACTCGTAGATCTGCACCCAGTCGTTCACCGACCACTGGCTGTGCACCCGGTGCCGGGTCTTGGGCGTCACGCAGTAGAACTGGTAGCCCTTCTCCCACAAGGGATTGCTGTACTGCCTGATGTCCGCCCAGGGCAGTTTCACGTTCCGCACGGTCTTGTCGTCATGGTGCTGCGCCGTGATTGGAATGCCGTAGTCGTCCGGGCGGACGTACGGGTTGGACGTGAAGATGGCGTTCGGCAGATAGGGCGTCGCCTCCGGGCCTTCCCGGTGGCAGATGAAGTTCTCGCCGTATTCGATCGCCTCCGGCTCGACCCGGTAGGTCTCGAGTCTCCCCGACCGCGTCCATTGCGGTTTGCTCTCGTTGACCTCTTCCCAGAGCGGATGGCGCGGGTAGGTCCGCGTCATGACCATCCACCCCTTTTCGGATTTCAGCATCACGTCGGCGCTGTAGCCGTAGAAGGTGCTCGATGCGTCGAACACCCGCTGCGCATACACGTCGACACGGTTCTGGTAGACAAAATGGAAGACGTCCTTCATCCGATTGTCCCCGGTGATGTCGGCGAGTTTGGCCGCCACGCCGGCGAACGTGTCCAAGTCGTTGCGGGTGTCGTACAAGGGGCGGATGCCGCCCTTCCAGACTTGGATCCAGGGATTCGACACTGTCGCCGTCATCTCCGGATAGGTGAATTCCATCCAGGAGTTGCAGGCGAATGCGATGTCGGCATGGTTCACGTCGGAGGTCATCTCGATGTCCTGCGTCACGAGACATTCGATGCTGGGATCGACGTTGCGGACCATGTCGTAGTGGTGTTTCGAATTGTTCAGGATGTTGACGTTCACGACCCAGCGCACCTTGCTGGGACTGGGCATATGCGTCTTGCCCGTGAACACCTTGCGGCCGTACTTCGGCGTGTTCACGATCAAGGCCGTGTCGCCGTGGTTCCAGTAGCCGGGCTCCTCGCCGTAGTAATACTTCCGGTACTTGATTTCCTTGCCGTGGGCGTTGGGATCCAGGTTCACATGCCATGGATCTTCGGCCAGATGGACGCTGGCGCCCGCGCCCGACCAGGGCGTGGCGTTCCAGATGCCCACCTTGTAGTTCCCGGACCACGTATGGCAGCCGGTCCCGAACTTCCCGACGTTGCCCGTGAGGATGAGCACCAGCGCGGCCGCCCGCCCCATGGACGTCATATGGAAGTAGTGGCAAACGCCTTCGCCGTTATGGATCGCCGCCGGCTTGATGGTGCCCGAGTCGCGCGCCCAGCGCACGATGAGGTCCTTCGGCGCCCGGTTGATCTGGTGCACCGTGTCCAGATCGTAATCCTGGAGATGAATCTGATACATCTGATAGATCGGCATGACGTCGACTTCGCGGCCGCTCAGCAGCTTCACGCGGTAGGTGCCGGTCAAGGCCGCGTCGATCCCGCTCTGCTGATAGTGCCAGCCGACCTGCTCCCGATGCAGAGGGACGGCCAGCTTCTTGTTCAGGTCCCAGACCATCATGCCGCCCAGCCGCTCGACCTGGTCGGACTTCAGACCCTGGATGCGGCCGCTGTAGGACCTGCTGAAATCCGGAAAGTGGTAGTCCTTCACCACGTCGCGCGGATCGAGATACTGCAAGGTATCGGTCCGCACCAACAGCGGCATATCGGTGTGCTGCTTTAGGAAATCGATGTCCTGCATGTTCTCGTCGAGAATGATTCGGCTCGCGCCGAGGAACAGCGCCCCATCCGTTTCCGGGCGCACCGGAATCCAGTAGTCGGCCCGGCTGGCGGTGGGATTGTATTCCGGCGTGATCACGACCAGACGCGCCCCGCGCTCGATCGACTCGAGCTTCCAGTGCGCTTCCGGCATCTTGTTCTCGACGAAATTCTTCCCCCAGCTCGTATTGAGCTTGGTGAAGCGCATGTCGCTGAGATCGGTGTCGCAGTTTTGCGTCCCGTTCCACCACGGTTGGGACGGATCCTGATCGCCATGCCAGGTATAATTGTTCCAGTACCGCCCGCCCTGCGCCTGATCGGGCCCCACTTTTCGGATCCAACTGTCCAGCAACGGCAGGATGCTGTTGTTGAACCGAGTGTTGCCGTGCTTGCCCAGGAGACCGAGAATCGGCATGCCGGCCCGGTGCTTGAAGCACCGCACGCCGGCGCCCTTCATCATCTCGACCATCTCCGGCGCATACCCCTGCTCGCGCAGGCGTCGCGCCCCCGCTTCCCCGCTGTACCGGGTCCCGATCACGATCAACGCTTTCGCGAGGTAGGTCGAGGCGGTATCCCATGACACCCGCAGCATGTCATCCAGGAAGCGGGCGTCGAATTTATACTTGCGCTTGATGTCGGGCGTGAGCTCCGGTGAGCCGTCGTCCATCCATTGCTTCCACCCCTTCCGCATCAACGGCCCTTTCATCCGGTAAGGGCCGTACACCCGACGGTGGAAGGTGAACCCCTTCAGACACATCCGCGGGTTATGGGCGAACGTGCCGCGGTTGCCGTAGAGATCTTCGTACGTCTGGTGGTCGTAATTCTGCTCCACGCGCATCACGACGCCGTTGCGCACAAACGCCCGAATGCGGCAGGCGTGCGTGTCGTTGGGCGAACAGACCCACGTGAACGAAGAGTCATACCGATACTGATCGTGATAAACCCGCTCCCAGGACCGGTCCGGATACTCTCCCAGCGGATTGCCGACCTCGATCACCGGCTGCAGGGCGGTGAGCGCCAGCGTCTTATCCGCGAGCGCCACGACGGCGACGGTTCCTGCGGAGACCTTCATAAATTGTCTGCGCGATAAGATCATGAGGAAGTTCCTCCTTACGAAAAAGAAATAAGACCCTATCAATCCCCGGTTTCCTCTCTTCAACCTCCTTTCCGATCGCCGAGCATCAAGACCCGACGGTCTCGGAAACCAGGCGCCGGCTGGAGATGGCAACTCCCGTACCGGTTCGCTCACGTGGCCGGCTGATGAAAGTGTTTGAAAAAACGCCGCGAGCAGGCGCTGCGCGGTCCCGCACTCTGCGAACAGTCCCGCTACGGCGCGAAAGGTCGCGGCGGTTCCACGAAATATCGCGCCGGGTCGAGGGGACGGTGACGAGCGGCGGCGTCGGGCGACGCCGCCGCAGATTGCGCTACTTGAAGCGAGGCACGGGCTGGGGCGCCAGGGCCGGCGAGGAACGCGGCTCCGTCGCCGGCGCTTTCTTTGCGCCCAGGGAGGCGAGCCAGAAGACGAACAGGATGCTCACCCAGAAGAAGAGCACGTTGAAGGAGATCATATTGGCCGCAAACCCGACGGTGTGCGTGTACGCCCAGGGGGAGTTGTCACGCATGATTTCGTTCACATGCCAGAACAACCGAACCGACGAGCGGATGTATCCCATCAACGCCATCATCCACGTGAATTCCGTGGCCAGCATGATGAGGGCATACTGTGATCGCGCCGTCATCCGTCCCCACTCGACCGGACCGCCTTGTTTGGCGCCCCGCAGCATGTAGAGGTTCAACGCGCTCATGAAGATGAGGCAGGACAGTGTCGTGGCGACCTGCGGAACGGACAGGCCGACCCGCACGTTTGCCGGGATGTAGTAGCCATAGACGGCCAGCCAGATGATGTTCGCGTACGCACAGGTGAAAAACACGCCCATGAAAATGTTTCCGAACTTCGCCCAGGAGACCGTGGGGATCTTGTTCCCTCGCTGGTACCAGATGAAGCTCAGCACCGTGGTGACGATGATCACGTTGATCCCGCCGTTCTTCGCCGACATCACGCCGTAGTTTCCGAGCACCGGGTGCTGCTGGCCGCCCATGTCCTTGAGCTCGGCCGGGGTCATCACCATCGTGTGCGGCGTGATGAAGACCAGAAACCCGACCGTCATGATGAAGACCAGATACTTGACATACCGCAAATAATGTTCGGCTCCCCGCATGCGACCCATGCACTGCCAGAGGTAATAGCTCGTCGTCAGAAACAGGGCGCCGATCATCGTCGCCTGAATGATGAAGAGCCATGCCAGCAGCCCGCCCATCAGCGTAATTCCCATCTGTTGCCGGTAGGCATACACTTCGCGCATCAGCCAGTAGCCCGCGAAGGGCAGGGGCACGAGGAACAGTACGGCGATGAACATGGCCACGTAGCCCATCCAGTCGTAATGCGCCCGTTCCTCGTCGGTCTTCGCCGCGAGAAACCGGTAGGCCGCGTAGGCTGCGACCACGCTGCCGCCGAACGCCATATTGCCCAAGATTCGATGCACGTTCAGCGGATTCCAGAGCGCGGTATGGATCACGTGCCAGATGTTGCCCAGATACCGCCCTTCCTCATCCACTCCGGCCGGCGACATCATGAAGGCGATCCAGGAATTGGCGAGGAACATGAGCACGGTGCCGATGGTATTCAGGACCACCGAGAGGCTGAGGTGGATCCATTTGAGGAAGCCGTCCTTCATCTTCTCCCAGCCGTAGTAATAGACGTAGAGCGTGCCGCTTTCCGCCACGAACAGCAGCGCGTACAGGTGCATGACGGGGCGGAAAATGCTCGAGAGATAGCCGAAGAAGGTGGGGTAGAGCGTCAGGAAGGAAAAGATCAGAATCCCCCCGAGAATCGCCGTCAACGAATAGGCCGTCAGGCTGATCTTCACGAAGTCGTAGGCGAGGCGGTCATAGCGCTCGGCCAACGCCTTGTCTTTGGTCACCATTCCCATGAACTCGATGATCATGCAGAAGATCGGTACGGCGAGCACGAAGCTTCCGTAGTAGAGATGCTGCTGGTTGGCGAACCAGATGAGCACGCGGCTTTCGAAGTTGTACCGGGGATAATGCTCGAAATTGTCGGCCGTCTTCGGCGCCGGCGGGCCGCTGACGATCCCTTCGGTCTTGTAATACACGTCGCGGCCCACTTCGGCGGCAGACGTACCGGCCGCCGCTGCACCGCCGTCCCCGGGTTCGGCACCCGGCTCAGCGGCCATGCCCCACACCGCGGGCAGGGCGATCACCAGGATCCAGAAAGCGGCGAGCAGCGCCGCTGCCGGCCCCGACCACTTTCCTCGTATCATTCGCTCCGTCATCTCCCCCACCTCCTCCGCTCATCGCTCACCCCGCGCGGCGGCTCGCGCCATGCGGGAGGCGACACAAACCACGCCATTGATCCTGCGAGCAGAAACGATCCCACGACGCCGAGCAGGGCCAAACCGGTCATCATGTCCTCCATCGGTTGTCCTCCTTTCGCTAGCGGCATCGGCAACTAAAGTCAGCAAGCGCTGTGCCGAAACGGCGCGACGGCCGAACGATGGAATAGCGCGGCGATTCGCAAGCGAGGCGGAGGCGATGGACTATCGAGAGCGCGATTGGTCGCGGGCCGACGATCAGATCTCGCGAATCACACGGAGTGGAATCACGCTTCGGCTGTACGCGCGGCACTATCCCGGAGATCCCGTGAGGAGAAGAACAAAAACGGCCCGGCCGGCGGGCGGTTTCGCATTCACGCCGTATCGTCACAGCGTCAAGCTTCATGTGATGAAGAGGGATATGCTCGACCGGCGCTCACACGTCGTAATGCCCCGCCCCTTCCGGCTCGACGGGATCTACCAAACCATGCCGAGGTTCAACCTGTCTTCGCAGCCGCTACGTGGGGGGTCGACGGGACACCTTCATTCATGCGGCGTCTCCGATGCCATCGGCCCGGTGAGGCCCATTGGAGAGTCTCCGGTGCCGCAGGCCTCGGATGCCGATGGAAAGAATTGTGTTGAGGGGGAATCGACGAAATCCTAGGCGGCGGGGCAATTTTCGCTAGAAGACAGCCACGGTGGGAGCGCAGCCGGAGGAGCAGGCTTCGATCGAACAGCCACCCTCTTCGCTCCGAACCCGCTTATTGGAAGCTCGTCTGTGTCGCGCTGAGCGGCTCATTCGCCGCGTCTTTCGCATCGCGCGCACAGCGGAAGCCAAGCCAGTTCATCGAGGTCTTCGGATCGGTGCCATTGCGCTGCGAAACGCGCACGCTGGGAGTGCTGTCAATCCACCCGCCGCCCCGAAAGGCTTTCTGCGTCCCGGCCTCCGGCCCTTTCGGATTTCGGGCGGGGGCTTTTTTGTAATAATCCTTGTCGTACCAGTCGGCCACCCACTCGGCCACGTTCCCCGCCATCTGGAAGATCCCGTAGGGGCTCACTGCATTGTCGTACTTGCTCACCGAAATAATGGGGGGATACAGCAACAGCCGCTCGGGACGATCGCGCACGGGTCCCGACAGCCCTCCCCGGCCAAAATTGGCCCGAGACAAGCCCGCCATTTCGTTGCCCCACGGATAGATCCGGGCGTCCGCCTCCCCGCGCGCAGCCTTCTCCCATTCCGCTTCGGTCGGCAGGCGCTTCCCGGCCCACCGGCAATACTCGTCGGCGTCGTACCAGGTCACGTGCATGATGGGATGCGTGGCCATCGATTCCTGGAAATTCCCGCCATCGAACTTCCAATCGGGTTGCGGCGACCGGCTCGTGGCGAGAACGAACTTCAAGTACTGGACGGTGGTCACTTCGTATTTGTCGATGTCATAGGCATCGAGATACACCTTCCGCTGCGGCAGCTCCACCAGATAAGCGTTCCGGTCCACCTTCTTGTCGCTACCCATCGTAAATTCACCGGCCGGGATCCGCACCATGTCCTCGTAGGCAGGCAGCTTCACCCGCTCCGCGGCCAGTTTCTTGCCTTCGGCGGTCCATTCCTGTTTGATGTCTCCGACGTCGAGGGCGCGCGCCGCCGCGACGGCCGTTACACTGAGCCCCACGAATGCGATGAACAGATTCCGAGTCCGCACAGACCTTCCTCCTTACCTCGTTACATCCCGTCCTGGGATGGTTCTTTCGGCGCGTCCTTTTGGAATTCTTCGAGCGGTTGGAAATTCACCGGCAGATTGAAGAGGTAATCGGACACCGCTCGAAGCTTCACGTGCTGGTATTCGACGATCCAACTGCCGTCCTTTTTCGCGAGCTTCATCGGAAAATGAATGTCGGTGGCGACCCATTGGTAATACGATTCTACCCGCTCTCCCTGCTTGGTCGTGACTTCGTAGAGCACCGTCGGATGACCCTCCCGCACCTCGGTACCGATCTCCTGCCGGGAAATTTCGCCCTCCAGATGCTCGCTCACCCGCAGATCCTGCTCGGGATCATACGGCACGGTCTTGAAATGCTTCATGCGGGACAAAATCAGCCACACCACGTGCTTGTCCTTGCGCACGATGCTCACGTTCACCGGCCCCATCGAGTGATGCTCGATGCGCCACATGTCGTCACGATAGTAAATGAACGCCTTGTGGGTCCGTCCGTCGATTTTGGTGATTTGATCCGCGGTGAATTCGAGCGCGCCGGAAGACACCGGCGCCAGAAGCCCGATGGTGGTGATCAATGCCGAGAAGACCAATCGTTTCATCCGCCTCATCCTAGCATAGAGACGCGGCGTTCTGTTGGACCTCGCGGGTTCATCGGATGGCCAGGACGGCAGCCCCCGCGACGGCGCCCGATTTCAGCGCTTGCAGTGCGCGGTTGGCCTCCTCCAAACGGAAGCGTTGGGTCCGCGGGCGAATGGGAATTGCGGCCGCTTCCCGCAGCAGATCTTCTCCGTCCTGCTTCGTGTTCGCCGTCACGCTTCTGAGCACGCGCTCGCCGAAGAGCTCCCGGTCATAGTCCAGGCGGGGGATCGCGGACAAATGGATGCCGGCCACCGCCAACGTGCCGCCCCGCTCAAGGGCGCGGAGCGCGGGCGGGACCAACTCGCCGGCGGGCGCGAAGAGGATCGATCCATGGAGCGGCACGGGGGGTTGCTCTGCGGCCCCGCCGACCCAGGCCGCGCCCAGTTCCCGGGCCAGGCGCTGATGCTCGGGCTTGAGCGAGCAGACGTAGACTTCGCACCCCCAATGACGCGCGATCTGGATCGCAATGTGGGCCGACGCGCCGAAGCCATACAACCCCAGTCGCTGTCCCGGACGGATGCCGCTCAGCCTGAGCGCGCGATAACCGATGATCCCGGCGCACAGCAGCGGCGCCGCCTGGTCGTCATTGAACGCGTCGGGAATCCGATAGGCGAAGCGATCGGAGACCAGCGCATATTCGGCGTACCCTCCGTTCATTTGATATCCGGTGAATCGGGCTTGGAGACAGAGATTTTCCCGTTCGCTCCTGCAGAACTCGCACTGCCCGCATGTCGCCTGGAGCCAGGCGATTCCGACCCGCTCTCCGGCTCTCCGCTCCGTTACGCCGGGCCCGAGTTGCGTCACGATGCCGACCGCCTGGTGGCCGGGAATCAACGGCAAGACGGGATCCGGGAGCTCCCCCTCCACGACATGAAGATCGGTCCGGCAGACGCCGCACCGGGTCACGCGCACGAGCAGCTGGCCGGGCCCCGGTTGGGGCACGGCGACCTCGCGCAATTGCAACGGCGACGCGTTGACGTCGCCCGCCCTCTCCAGCACCATGGCTCTCATCATGGCGAAAGCGCGCGCCAGGGGATCGACGGTCCTTCTGGCCGGGGTGTTGTGTTCGTCCGCAGCGCGGGAAGGCCGCCGGAATCACGGCGGCGCTGGGACGCGCCGGGGTGGCCTCCACTGCGGACACTTAGGGTTTCGCTTTGATGCATTCGATGTCCAGCCGGATGTGAACTTCGTCTCCGACCACCAGTCCTCCGCTGTCCAGGGTCTTGTTCCACACCATGCCGAAATCCTTTCGGTTCACCTTCCCCTCCCCCGTGAACCCTGCTCTCATATTGCCCCAGGGATCTTTGGTCACGCCGTTAAAATTTCCCGTGAGGGTGATGTCCTTGGTCACGCCGCGCAGCGTCAGCTCGCCGACCGCGGTGTAGCTCTCCGCGGCCTTCTTGTAGCTCTTCATCTTGTAGGTGATCACCGGATACTTCTCGACGTCGAAGAAATCGGGGTTGCGGAGGTGCGCGTCGCGCTTCTCATGATGCGTGTCGACCGAGGCCGCCTTGATCGTCGCTTCGATCGCCTTCACCGTCCCCGCCTCGGCGTCCATGTCGATAAACCCCGTATAATCCATGAACCGACCGGTCGTTTTCGACACCACCATATGGGAAACCCGGAACTCGATCGTGGAGTGCTCGGGATCGACGTTCCAGCGCGCCGGCTCCGCCCAGACGACAGACGCCCACATGAGCACGCAGATCGCCGCACTGTGTCGAATCGACGTTCGGAGCGCCACTCTCACCATACTAGGCATGTCCTTTCGCATGATTATTACTTCTTCGCCGGCGCGTCCGGGTGAGTCCCGGACTGACTGGTGACCGATTGTACATCCTGACGCGGTCGGGGGCGGGCGCCGGTCCGCATCCTCACATGGACATCGACGGCGTCATCTCCCAACTCGGGCGGGAAGGCCGGAAAGGGTTGGGCATTGACGACGGCGTAAATACCCGCTTCGTCAATCTGTCTGGCGCCGGAGCCCTTTTCGATTTCAATCAACTGGGCCCGGCCGGTCGGGAACAGTTGAAAATGGACCCGCACCGTTTCGCTTCCCGTTCCCCACTTGATTCCCCGAATCTGACGGGCCCAGCTTCGGCTGACCAGATGACTCACGTGCTTCCAATAGGCCTTGCCTTGAGCCGGGTCCGCCAGCGGCATGAGATCCTCTTCGGCCACTTCCCCGTCGCCGACCGGCAGGGCATTGGCCTGCGGCTCGTCCACCACTCCCTCCCCGATGACGACCGGCTCCTCGGGTTTCGCGGCCGGCGCGTCGCTCGAATCAACTGGCGGCTCCTGCCTGTCCAGCGTGACGTACACGACCCGGCGCATGAATCGCTCGAGCTTGTCCTGCCGGGACCGCGCAAAGGTCACCTGGATGCGAGCCGCTTTCGGATGGACCGACGTGCGGCTCATCGGCAGAGGCTCCAGCGTCACCGTTCCTTTGAGCGACAGAGTCGTGCCGTCCGGCTCCAAGGTCGCCGTCTGGGTTTCAAAGAGCACGGACTCGCAGATCGCGACGACGGGCACCGAGCCTTGTGCGACGCCCCCCAACGTGATGCCTAAGGTGACGGCGGTTCCCGTCTGAAGATCCCCGCTCGTTCCCCCCTCGTTGAGTTCGAATCTGGCCCAGCGTTTGCCGGGCGTCCCATTTGCGGACGAAATTGAGACCGAGGCTCCGAAGACCGGACCGGAGACCATCAGGGCGGGGAGGAAACAGCAGCAGAGCAGCAAGGTACGGGGGAGCGGCCGGTCCATGGCCGGCAATCCTACCCAGGCCTCGCATCGTGCGCAACCCGTTTTTTCCGATTGAATCGATGAAGAGTACGGTAAGATGTCCTCGATGCAGGCGCTGGTGAAAATCGGGCCGCAACCGGGATTGAGCTTCACGACATGGCCGGATCCCACCCCCGGTCCCGCCGATACCGTCGTCCGCGTCAAGGCCACCTCGCTGTGCGGAACCGACGCGCACATCTATAACTGGGACCCCTGGGCCCACAGCCGCATTCACCCGCCGCGCATCATCGGTCATGAGATGTGCGGCGAGGTCGTCGCCGTCGGTGCGGACGTCACGCTGGTGCGGCCGGGGGACTTTGTCGCGGCTGAATCCCATTTGACCTGCGGTCAGTGTTTTCAGTGCCGTACGGGCCAAGCCCACGTCTGTCGCAACTATCGCATTCTCGGTGTGGACCGGGACGGCTCGTTCGCCGAGTACGTCGTCCTCCCTGAAACCGTCCTCTGGAAAACCTCCCGCGCCATTCCACCGGAGTTCGCGTCGGTCCAGGAACCGCTCGGCAATGCCGTCGATGCCGCCCTGGCGGAAGACCTCACGGGTCATACCGTCCTGATCACGGGATGCGGCCCCACCGGCCTCTTCGCCGCCGCCGTGGCACGGACCGCCGGAGCCGCCACCATTATTGCGTCGGACGTCAGTGAGTACCGGCTGGGCCTGGCGAAACAGGTGGGCGTCGACCACGTCCTGAACGCCAAAGACCAACCCGAACAATTGGCGGCCGCCATTCAAGAGATCACCGAGGGCGAGGGCGTTGATGCCTCGCTCGAAATGTCCGGTAACCCGGCAGCGCTCCATCAGGCTTTCAGTGCGGTGAAAAACGGCGGACGCGTGACGCTGTTCGGGATCCCGACGGGTCCGATCACGTGCGATCTGGCGAACGAGATTATATTCAAGGGAATCAGGGTGCACGGCATTACGGGCCGGCGCCTGTTCAGCACCTGGTATCGGCTGGCCGGATTGTTCAAGGCTGGGCTGAACATCCAACCGGTCATCACGCATACGTTCCCGATGCGCGAGTTTGCCAAAGGGTTTGAGTTGATCAACTCGGGCCAATGTGGAAAGGTGGTCTTGCTTCCCTGAGACGCTCGGTCTTCGGTCCAGCGGCAACGTGACCTTATGGCGTATTCCTCGTTGAAGAAGGCGCTTGATCAGCAACTGGCCGACATCCGATCACGCGGACTGTACAAAACGGAGCGCCGCCTCCTGAGTCCGCAAGGCCCCGACATCGAGGTCGCGCAGGGCCATGTCCTGAATCTCTGCGCGAACAACTATCTGGGCTTGGCGAACCATCCGGACATCGTGCAGGCCGCGGTGAAGGCGTTGGAGCGGCATGGATACGGGATGGCGTCGGTGCGGTTCATCTGCGGGACGCAGGAACTGCACAAAGAGCTGGAACGGGCCGTGAGCCAATTTCTCGGGACCGAAGACACCGTCCTCTACAGCTCCTGCTTCGATGCGAACGGCGGGCTGTTCGAGGTCTTGCTCGACGACCGGGATGCGGTCATCAGCGACGCCCTGAATCATGCGAGCCTGATCGACGGCATCCGGCTGTGTAAAGCGAAGCGGTACCGGTACGCGCACTCGGACATGGGCGAACTCGAGAGCCGTCTGCACGAGACCCGCGAGTGCCGCCTGCGGCTGATCGCCACCGATGGCGTCTTTTCGATGGACGGCGATTTGGCCAAGCTCGACCGCATCGTCGAACTGGCGGAACGCTACGAGGCGGCGGTGGTCGTCGACGACAGTCACGCCACGGGCGTGTTGGGCCGCCGGGGCAAGGGCACGCCGGACCACTTCGGCGTCGGGGACCGGGTGGACATCGTCACGAGTACCTTGGGGAAGACCCTCGGCGGCGCTACCGGCGGCTTTACGTCCGGCAAAGCCGAAATCATCGAGTTGCTCCGGCAGCGCTCGCGTCCCTACCTCTTTTCCAATGCGTTGCCTCCGTCCATCGCCGCCGGCGCGCTGCGCGCCCTGGAGCTTGTCGCAGACGGGGACCATCTGCGCGCGACCTTGCGTGAGAATGCCGCCTTCTTCCGCGCCGAGTTGACCCGCCTGGGGTTCCGCCTCGTGCCGGGAGAGCATCCGATCATCCCCGTGATGTTGGGTGACCCCTCGCTTGCCGTCGCCATGGCGGACCGGTTGCTGAACGAAGGTGTCTATGTGATCGGCTTCAGCTACCCCGTGGTCCCGGAGGGCCAGGCCAGAATTCGCGTCCAAATGTCGGCCGCCCATAGCCGTCCACAGCTCGAGACGGCGGTGCGGGCATTCGCCAAGGTCGGGCGGGCGCTCGGCGTCATCTAATCGCGATGCGTCGAGGACTCGTTCGGCGGACTATTCGCGGACGGCTTTGGCCCGCGTCTGAAGGTAGGCATTGCGCACGGCGCTGTACAGATCGAGCGTCGCCTCTTCGACCCCCTGGAACTTTTCCAGGTTGCGCGAGCGCTCGTTGACGATCTCCCCCACCCGGGCGCCGATCTGGACAAAACTCGTGGTCGTCCTATTTTTATGCGCAATGAGCGACGGCACGCCGTTCACCTCGATGATAGGCGCGACCAGCCAGTTGACCGGGTTCAGCGCGATGTCGCCGACATAGCCGACAAGATCCCGTACGGTGAACGGTGGGAGGAAGGGCAGCACGACGTAAGGACCGGGCTTGACGCCGTACCACCCGAGCGTCTGGCCGAGATCCTCCTCGGGAGTCACCAGGTTGACCTCTTTCGCCACGTCGAGAAAGCCGGCAAGCCCCACCGTGCTGTTGATCAGGAAGCGCCCGATTTCGATCCCCGCGCCTTTCATCTTGCCCTGAAACACGTTGTTGAACAAGCGCGGGACGACGCGGATATTGTAGAACATATTGCTGATGCCGACCTGGACCAGATCCGGCACGATCATGTTGTAGCCCTTGGCCACCGGCTTGAGCAGGAAACGGTCCACCTGGCGGTTGAACTCGAACACCCTCGTATTCAACGGTTCCCAGGGATCATACTCCTCCCCGGTCGCCTCGTCGGCCTTGGCGAAGGGATCGAAGGGCTCGTCGCTGGACGCCGATTCGTCGGGAACCTCCGTCGACCGGGCAGGCGCCGGTGGCGCAGGTTTCGCCGCGGCCGCCATGACGACGGCTGAAGCGGAGGCGTCATTGGAGAGACCGGCAATCGGCCGGGCTGACATTTCACCCGCGAGCCCTTGTCGCACGGCACCGACTTGTTCTCCACAAGCCGACAGGCCGACCAGCACCATGACGCCGAATGCGAGCAGACCCACCCATCGACCATACGCCACCTTCACCGGCCCCCCTGGGTTTCCTCACCCGTTAACGACCGTCACGTCGAAACAATCCGGATCGTGCCGAAGCGCACTGTACCAAAACTCTCGGCGGTCGCCAATGAATTCTTTCTCGTTCTGACGCCATGGCGGGAGTTACGAGCGAACGGATTCATTCGCGAAACCGGCAAAGCGGCGGAAGTAGTCGGGCCCTCCGACCTGGTAGGTGTTGTTGTGGTTGGCGCCTGCGATCACGTAGAGACTCTTCGGCGGCTTGGCCGCGTCGAACACCGCGCGTCCGAGTTGCAGCGGGATAATATCGTCGAGGCTCCCGTGAATGAACAATTTCGGCAAGGAAAGCTGCGGCAGCCGATCGATCAAGCGAAACTTTGCGCTGAGAAGCCAGTGAAGCGGCAGCCCTCCGTAATGGAACTTGGCGACCGCTTCGATCGACGGAAAGCAGGATTCGAGCACCAGGCCCGCGGATGGTTTTCGTGCGGCCAAGTCGCCGGCCACCGCCGCGCCTAACGAACGCCCGAAAATGATGAGGCGTTCGGGACGGATCCGTCTCGTGCCGGTCAGATACTCGTAGGCCAGCCCGGCGTCGTCATACAGGCCTTCTTCCGACGGCCGGCCTCGGCTCCGGCCGTACCCGCGATAATCGAAAATGAACAGGGAGAAGCCGCTCCGCACGAGGCGCCTCATGTTGTCGAGTCGATGGATGATGTTGCCCGCGTTCCCGTGGCACCAGAGGATCACCGGGTGATCGGCCGGTCCCTCGACATACCAGCCGAACAGCTTCTGTCCGTCGGTCGAAGGAAGCCAGATGTCTTCCAGCGGAAGCCCGCTGGCCGCCCGCCAATCCTTTTCGATCCATGGGGCCGGATGGTAGACGACGAACGCGTCGAGCAGGCTCATGCCACTATCCAGGCTCCAAGGGCGGCGGGGAGATGCTCAAAAACGCAGCCCCGCCCCGACTGCCCCGTAATGGGAGCGGAAATCGAGTGCCAGGCCCGCCCAATGATAGTTCGCTGAAAAATAGCGGTACTCACCGAAGAGGAAGACCTTCGGCGTGAGCGTGACTTGCAGGCCGGCCAGGTATTGCCATCCCAGGGCGCGGGCGGCATCAAAGTCCTTGTCGTTCCGGCCGATGATATTCGGGTTCAGGAGCATCGCATGCGACCACCCGGCCCCGATGCCGATGTAGGGCCGCACCGTCTCGCCCGGATACCGAAGCACGAGATTCAGCATGGTGTTGAGAAATAGGAGGTTCGACCGATTGGTGCCGTCGTTCTGACCGTTGCTCTGGTGCGGAAAGGACAGCGCCCCGCCGTGGCCGAACGAATCGATTTCCATCCCCAGGAACCGGTTCGTAAAGTTCGGGAACAGGCCGATTCTGATGCCGGCACCGTAGCTCTGTTTGATGGACGCGTCCACCGTGCTGCCTTGGTCGAAGATGCCGCGATCTCTGGGCCAACTCCCCAAAGCATAGACGCTGAGGTCGATATCTCCGAACTCCGTAGCCCATGCGAAGCCTGCCGTGGAGAGCCAGCCGGCCAGGAGGCAGACGAAGGCACGTCGCCACATACGAATGGGAAGGTATCATGGCCGTACCGAAGAGCGAAGTGACAAAAAGAAAGCGGGTCTTCGGGATTGCTCCCAAAGACCCGCCTGGATCGGTACGGGAAAAAGGGACTCAGCTGCCCTTGACGATTGTGCACCACTCGCCGATGATCCCCAGGACGTTCTTCGCCGTGTGATCAATATGCGCGACCGTCGTGATCCCGCCTGCTGCCTTGGCGGCGCTCACGCTCGCATCACCGGTGGCCACCCATCCCAGGATCGTCTGGGCACAAGCTTTGCCTTCCTTGGTCGCCGCCGAAGCGTTGGTGGCGAACATGCCGTATTTCGCCTCCGTATAGATGATACCGACGACCGGCGAGGCCACCGGCATACAGCCGGCGAGCGTAACGCCGATGACCGCAATGAACGCGACGGAGAGCAACACATATGCCTGCCTCATGATTCCTCCTTTGGAAGAGAAGTTAGTGTGATGTACGGTGCGCCGATAAAACATTTACGTGGAAACCACCGGGCGGAGTATATGCGGAGCGGCTTCTCCTGTCAATTTGCGAACCGACGGGCGGCTCTGCAAGGTCAATGCCTTCGGCCATGAGAGAAACGACTAAAAGAACCGCTGAAGCGCGAACCAGACGTCGTTGTCGTGAGCCCGATGGTGATATTCGAGGCGGAGAGTCCAGTCGCGGGCCAACGTGTACCGCTGCCCGACAAACCAGCGGACGTCGTCGGATTTCTCCCCGAGTGCGTACTTGAGATAACTACCGGTCGCCATCACCTTCCATCGCTCGGTGAGATCGACCAGCAGCCCGCCCGTTCCGCCGCCGCCGACTCGATGCCGTTCCTCGTACGCGGGGCTGTAGTTGGCCTCCGCCTCTGCAAATACGAAGAACACTTCGCGGTTCAGCCATCTCGATTCGAGCGCCGCTCCGATGCCGCCGTTCGCGACGCCGTTACTGCAGAGCCGACAGTCACGATGGGCAATGGTCTCTAGTCCCAGGTTGATTTTCCATGACGGCACGTGAAACACCGAATCGATCGGCGAAAGCGAGACCATGTTGGCCAGGGTCGCCCGCTCGATCCTCGCTTGGTCGGCCCGGTTGTACCGGCGAACCGTGACGGAGGCGAGCTCGATTTGGGCGTCCGGCGTATACCCCGGCTCGGGATCGAGCAGATCATGGTAGCCCGCCCGCACTGAAAGCTCCTCGAACGTATCGTTGTTCCGCCAGCCTCCCGCAAGGGAGGCTCGGGACGTGTCGTGCCCCAGCTCCGGCTGCTTCGCGAACGGCGCGACAGGAAAATCGGGCGACGGAATGCGCAGGCGGCTTCTTGCGGCAAGGACCTGCCGGTTGCGGTTTTTCCACTCGGGATCGGGCTCCTTGGCCGTATCAATGCGATACCGCAGATAATCGGACGCGAGGTCAAGGAGGAAGGCTTGCTCGCCGGTCGTCAACCGGGTGAATCGAGGATCTTCGAGGCTCCGTTGATCCCAGGCCAGCCGCTGCGCCAGCGCCCGCTCTGCCGGACGGAGCGATTCTCGTTTCCGTTTGATCACCGTGCTGCGTGACGGGCGAAATGCGACATGCGCGATGAGGCC
>DASTSI010000127.1:0-28549 GCA_035760745.1 Nitrospira sp.
ACGGCGCCGGTCCAATGATAGGGAATGAGCCGCTGATCCTTCGTCAACAGATGGCCGTCCAGCTCTGCATAGCCCGTCGTCAGGGCTTGGTGGATCGCCGCGGCCGTGCGCTCGCGCTCCGCCGCGGGGACGAAGGCCAAGGCGGGCCGGTTCCGGAGCTCCTCGACGGAGTAGCCGGTCACCGCCGCCACCCGGCTGTTCCACTTGATCAGCTTTCCCTGGCAATCGAGCGTAAGCATGATGTCGGGAATCGTCTCGGTGATGTTCTGAAGATCGAACAACGCCTGCAACCATGCCTCCTCGTCGCGCTTCCGGTCCGAAATATCCCGCACGATGGCGCAGGTATAACGCTTCCCGTCGTGTTCGAGTGCGGTGACGGACAGTTCCACGGGAAATTCCGTCCCGTCCTTGCGGCGGTGGACCGTTTCATACGTCGCCGAAGCGCCTTGCCCCGTTCCGTCCGGCCGCTCTTGCACCGGAACGTCCGTGTACGGGGCGATGTCGGGAATCCGGAACGCGAGGAGCTCCTCCAACGAATAGCCCAAGAACCGGCACACCGCCTCATTCGCGTAGACCAAGCGCTTGGACTCATTGGCCCACAGCACGCCGTCCACCGCATGGTCCACCGCAAACTGGGTGAAGCGAAGGCGTCGCTCCGCCTCACGTCGGGCCGTCTCCGCGCGCTGCCGCTTAAGCTCCGCGGCCGCCCGGGCCCCGTAGAGCATGAGCAGCGGATGCAGATCGTCGGGGATGGCGAGGGGCTTGGTGTCGAGAACCGCCAGCACGCCGATCGGCTGACGCCCCGGCCCATACAGCGTGAAACCGCAATACCCCTCCGCTCCGACCGTCTTCATCAAGGGAGCATCGGGGAACCGCTCCTGCACGCGGGCCTCGCAGTTCAGCACCCGCTCGTGAAGCAACTCGGCGCACGGCGTGCCATCGAGCGGGTACGTGAAATTGGGTAGAAATTCGCCGTGGGCAAGAACCGCGATGGTTTCAACGGCCTTCTGGTCTCCGTCCAAATGAAATGCCCCGATGACGGCATGACTGACGTGGAGGGCGGCGGCCAGGTGATACACCATGGCATGAAAGATATCGTCTTGGTTGGACGGATCCGTTGCCGCGAGGAGCGCGCTCATCAGTTCGGTCTGTACGCGGGATCGGCTGAGGGTCTTCTCTTGGGAACGAAGGGCGGCCTCGAGGCCCGCGACCCGGCTCCGGAGGGATGTGAGCTCTTTGGCGACGTCGGACGATGTGGAGGAATCAATCATGGCCGGCCCTCCATTCCGTAAGCCTCGGGATGGTGCCGATCTGGTCCTGCCTGGCGCTGATGGTCCGTCGAGCCGGGAGGAATTGGATGAGATGCATCGGGTTGGATCCGGGACAGCGGGACCCCGCGTGGGCGTGGCAGGACGGCGAGCGCACGGACGGGCATAGGCCGGCGAGCCTCCGGAGACGCGTACCCAATAGAGTCTTTTTTCTCCTTTGTCAATGATGCTGAAAGGCTCTACTGCTCGTCGGGCACGGCTCCCGCACTCGGCAGGCCCAACTGGTGAACGGGACGGCAGCGACAAGATGCGCTAAGGTTTCGTCTCGTTCTGCCGACAAGGAGTGGTGTTGGAGCACAGCGGAGAACAACCGGTCAGAAGCGCCAACGGAGACCATGGAGACACAGACCGGCCGTCAGGGACACACCGAGAGTCTTGATCAGGTTGAAGCCGCCCTGGGGGAGCGGATCGACAACGGCAAGATCGAGCTGCCGCTGCTTCCGCAGGTCGCCGGGCAGGTGATGGCCTTGGCCAACGATCCGTCCGCCGATGCGGCGCGGCTCTCGGCCCTGATCCACCAGGATCAATCCCTCGCGGCGCACGTGCTGCGCATCGCCAATTCGCCCGCCTATATGCCGCGAACCCCGATCGTCTCGCTGCAGCATGCGGTCGCCATGCTGGGCGTCAATCTACTCTCGGAAATCGCGCTGACTGTGTCGTTAAAAAACAGTTCGCTCAAGGTGCCGGGCTATGAAAGCGACGTGAAGCGCCTGTGGCGCCATGCCCTGGCCAGCGGCGTGTACGCGAAGGAAGTCGCCAAGCTGCGCCGATTCAACGTGGAAAGCGCCTACCTCTGCGGGCTGCTTCATGGCATCGGCAAGCCGGTGGTCCTGAAAACCGTCGTGGCGATCGCCGCGGAACGCCGTCTCACGCTCAACCATCCCACAGTCCTTTCCTTCATGGAGGGCTATCACGCCAGGGTAGGAATGATGATCGCCAAGGAATGGTCGCTCCCTCAGCAGGTGTGCGAAGCCATCACCTTCTATACCATGTACGAGCAAGCGCCCTCCTACAAGCAAGAGGTGATGATGACGTGCCTGTCTGATCGGCTCGCCACCTATCTCGTCGTCCCGGACTCCCTGGATGACACGACCGTGCGTGAACATAGCGTGTTTGCCGATCTCAACCTCTATCCCAATGATGTCGATTCGCTCCTGCGAATCAAAGACAAAGTGCTAAGCCTGGTCGACGCGCTGGCCATATGAACGACGTCATGCACTACGATATGGCCGTCATCGGCAGCGGGCCGGCGGGGCAGAAAGCGGCCGTCCAGGCCGCGAAGGTTGGAAAGCGGGTCGTCATCATCGAACGCGAGCCCGGCGTAGGAGGCGGTTGCGTCTATCGCGGCACGATCCCGAGCAAAACACTTCGCGAAAGCGCGCTGCAACTCGACCGCGCCAGGCGCTCCTCCGCCATGCTGGAAATCAGGCTGCCGCTGGACATCCCGGTCGCCGCGCTGATGTCCCGGGTAGAGCAGGTCGTCGCGGCGCACGGCGCGTACATGACCCAACAATTGAAGCGCAACGGCATTACGTGCCTCCACGGCCGCGCGCACTTTCGCTCTCCCACCGTCCTCGACATGCAATCAGTGGACGGTGAGCGGCAGTCCATTTCCGCGGACACCATTATCTTGGCCACCGGTTCGCGCCCCCGCACGCCGCCCGAATTTCCCGTGGACCATGAACACATCCTGGACAGTGATTCGATCCTGTCGATGATTTACCTGCCGCGCTCGCTCACGATCCTGGGGGGAGGAGTAATCGCCTCCGAGTATGGGTCGATTTTCGCGCAGCTCGGCGTCCAGGTGACCATTGTGGACCGATCGGACCGCCCGCTCCATTTCCTGGACGAAGAGCTGGTCCGGGCCTTTGTCTCAAGCTTCGAGCAGCGAGGCGGCTGTTATCTGGGAGGACAGACGGTACGACAAGTGCGATGGGACGGCGTGTCTCAAGTGATCACGACGCTGGAATCGGGCCGTACGGTCAGCAGCGACAAGATGCTGGTCGCCGTAGGCCGGCAATCCAACGTCGAGGATCTGAACCTTGCAGCGGCCGGGCTCAGCGTCAACGACAAGGGCACCTTGCCGGTCAACGAACATTGTCAGACGGCGGTGCCGCACATCTACGCGGTCGGGGACGTGATCGGCCCTCCCGGCCTGGCCTCCACGGCCATGGAGCAAGGGCGCCGCGCCGCCTGTCATGCCCTGGGCCGGCCGGCCGGCGACTCGACGGAAATCATTCCGATCGGCATCTATACCGTACCCGAGATGACGAGCGTCGGGCTCGATGAGGAAGCTGCAAGGGCCCGCTATCGTTCGATCATTGTCGGACGGGCCCGCTTCGGTGAAATTGCCCGCGGGCAGATCTCCGGAGTCTGCGACGGGCTCCTGAAGATGGTGGCCGATCCTTCCGGGGAATATCTGCTCGGCATTCAGATCATCGGGGAAGGAGCCACCGAACTCGTGCACGTGGGGCAAATGGCGTTGCGGGCGGGGGCGACGGTCGACTCCTTCATCGAGAACATTTTCAATTTCCCGACGCTCGCCGAAGCCTACCGGGTGGCGGCGCTGGACATCCTGGGCCAACGCCGAAAACTCACGGCCGGGGTCGAGCCGCAGGGGGCGGCCGCGGCGTAATCCGGAGGGCGGATTCGACCACCGCGCGGCTTGGGACGACCGCCGCTATCTGACCTTGGAAAAATCCGCGTTGATACGGGCTTCCTTGCCGTCCTGCAGGTTTACGACAAAGACCGAGGGGACGTTGGGGTCAAAGCTCTCGTACGCAAACACAGCGGTAAAGCGGGCTCGATAGGCCGGTCCACTTCCTTCGTTCTTCCTGCCGCGTTCGGCTTTTCCCATGTCAATCGGCTTGATTTTTTTCGATCCCTGCTGCATTTCAATCAGGGCGCCTTCGGCGAAATATTCATCGTCCCCGCACAATTGAACTTCGACTTCCATATTGGGCATGTCGATTATTTTTTTGATGAACTCCTCCGGCATGCGGATTTCGGTCTTCCGCTTTTTGGACTCGGATGCTTCTTGCCGGCCGAACGCTTCCAGCCTGTACCGTTTCGTCCTGAGGATCGCGCTGGGGCCGCACGGATCTTTTTCCGGGTCGGCTCCAACGCGCGTCGCCATCGACGCGTGCTGAAGAACTTTTTTGACATCCTCCGGGGAATTGGCTTTTTCCATCGGAGCCCGCCCCGCTTCCAGCGCCTTTTGGGCATCCTCCATCGTCAATTTGACGTCGATGGCCCAGGCCGGAGCCGCCGCAGCCGCGATGGCTCCGAAGAACACCATGATGCCACATCCGCCCGTACGCCACCGACCCGCCATGATAGCCTCCGCCGGAAATAATTTCAGATAGAAGTGGACATTGTACACGAAAACACCTACCCGATTGCAATTGGGCGGCAGGCAACGTTCGCACGGATCGCCGGATCTATCGCTCGGAAAAGCTCGCCCAGTTTTCAAACGGCTTCGCGGCGTACAACGCCTCGATATCCGCCGGCACCTCGACTCCCACCTCCCTCAGGAGCTTGGCGACCAACCGTAAGGGCAAGCCGACGATCGTCGTAAAGTCGCCCTCGATGCGCTCGATCAACTCGGCTCCCGCGCCCTGGATGGAATAGGCCCCGGCTTTCCCGAGGCTGTCTCCCGTCGCAAGGTAGTGTTCATGCCGCGATGCATCGTAGGCCTTCATCCACACGCGGGCCGTGGAGAGTTGTGTTGTTTCGGTCAGACGCGAGAGACAGGACAGGGTGACGGCCGTATGCACCGCATGGCCGCGTCCAGCCAGCCTGCGGAGCATCTCGCGCGCCTCTTCGAGATGGGCGGGCTTTCCCAGAGCCGATCCCTCCAAGTCGATCAACGTATCGCTGCCCAACACGACCGCGTCGTGATGCTTGCTCGACACGCCGTGCGCCTTCCGCTGCGCATAATGACAAGCCAACTCCTCGGGCCGGAGTCCCGGAATGACGGCTTCATCGCAGCCCGGGTCACACACTTCGAACTCGATGCCGAGCAGCGACAACAGCGAGCGACGGCGTGGCGAAGTTGAGGCGAGAATCAGCCGCATCGGGAGGCGAAAGAGGCACGGGGATCCGATTCCTCGGATGGCGCATTCCCGGTATCGCGAAGTCGATCTGATCGAAAATCATCAAGGAAGCCGACCACCTCGCTCAGCGAGGAGGCCTTGAACATCGCGGCGCGGAGGGTCGCCGCGTGAGGAAAGCCCTTGCAGTACCATCCGAGGTGTTTTCGCATGCGGCGGAATTGCTGTACGCCGAATTGTGCTTCGAAGTGTCGCGCATGCTGGAGCAGAATCTCGAATCGTGATTCGAGCGGCGGAAGCCAGGGCTGGAGAGCATCGCACGAGGCGCGAGCGGCCGTGTCCCGCGCCGCTTCCTTCTCACGAAAGAACCACGGCGATCCGCAAACCGCCCGACCGATCAGCACGCCGTCGACGGCCGTTTCCCGCACGCGGCGGGCCGCATCTTCGAGACTATGAACATCCCCGTTGCCGAGCAGCAGGGTTCCACTTCCGCGGAGGACCTCAGCGGCTCGCCCGATCGCCCGCCAATCCGCTTCCCCGCGATACATCTGCTGCAACGTCCGACCATGCAGCGAAATCACGGCCGGGCGCTCGCGCTGCAAATACTCGACCCATCGCTCCACCACGACCGTATCGTAGCCCAATCTCGTCTTGATCGACAGCGGGATGGGCCTACGCTGACACGGATCGATGATCCTTGCCCCGTTCTTGAGACGGCGAATCGCGTCGGCCCGCGCCGGCCGGATTCCCGCCGCCTCAAGCGTCTGCCCTCCGACCCAGTCGCGGATGCCTTCACGGGCCGCCCGGATGATCTCGACGGCGAGATCGGGAGTGCGGATGAGTCCGGCCCCCGAACCCGAAGACGCGACGTTGCGCGAGGGGCAGCCCATGTTGAGATCAAGACCGTCGAAACCCAATTCGCAAACAACGTGAGCCGCTTGGTAGAACAAATCCGGCTGCTTGCCGTAGAGTTGCGCGACGATTGGACGCTCGGCTTCACTGTAGAGCAACGATTCGAGAAGGACCTCGGGCCCGCGACACACGTCGTGCACATGCGTAAACTCGGTGAACGTGACGTCCGGTTTGCCGTGCCACGCCACGATGCGGCGAAACGCGGCGTCGGTCACCCCGTCCATCGGAGAGAGGCCGAGAATCGGGCGCGGCAGATCGTCCCAAAAGCTCATCCCGTCGCCGCCTTGATGCAGGCCGACCCGCCGACTGCTTCATTGGCCTCGGCGTATCCGGCACGCAGGATGTCGGCCTCCCGTTCGGCCAGCGATCGAAGCCCAGGCGCCGCGTCGGCGACAAACTCGACAAACCGTGCGATCTTGAGCAGGAAGAAATCGTAGGTCTGATCCGTCGGCCGAGGCTTGTTGAACCACCAGGTGACGAACCGATCGAGGGGGACCAGCTCCCGCGCCAAGGCTCGACTCGTATCGGGGAACATTTCCGCCACATCGCCTCCCCATGACAGAATTTCCTGGGGAAGATAGTCGTCAATGTAGCGCATCAACTCGCCCCCACCGCGCTGCACCGACTGCCACTCCACGCCAGCCGGTTTCTCCTGGGCCGAGATGATCCGGGCGTAGCGCCGATAGGCGTCGGCCAGCTGACTGTAATCCGCCTCGCTTCCGCCGGCCGCTTCCCGCCGTGGAGCGGCCGGCGCGTCGGCATGCATGGGATTCGGTCGTTCTGCACACTTGTGACGGATCGCCAAGCCGAGCCGCCGGCCGGCCTGACTGAACTCGTCGACGATCTGGCCGATGGATTTGGTATCGACCTCAAGCGCGACGGCTCGAAGGTGCTGTAGACGCGGCTGAGCCAAGACCTGTTCCAGCATCTGCCAGAGGACCGGCGGGATGGGCGCGGCATGGTCGTCAATCCAAGCGGGCGGCACGTCGTGACGCCCATCCGCCTCCCGGCAGGGACGTTCAGCAAGCCCGGCCACATGAATTTCCACGACCCGTTCCAGCGGAAATGCATCCAAGAATTGCCGGACGAACTCCGCGAGGGGTCCCGCCTCTTTCGCAGCGGTGTACCGGTACAGCGTCCAGAGGTGACCGATATCCAGCACGAGACCGCAGGCGACCCGATCGGTCACCAGACAAAAAAATTGCGGCGCCCCGATGGTGCCGACGCCAAAGTACGTCAACGGAGCCATTTCCAGGAGGAACAACGGCGCGTCGCCCGAACCCCACCGATCATCGAGCTGGCGCTGCACCAGCGCGACATTGTCCGCGACGATTCGCGCGCTTGCCTCCGTATATACAGGGGGGAGATAGGTGCCGAAGGAGTAGCCGGCCATCTGTTTCGCCGCACATTCATGATTCAGCCAGTGACTCCCGAGGATGGATAGGTGGGTTGCCGCTTGATCGAGATCATCAGCGAGGAACGACGCGCGAGAAAAATCCGGTTGTGTCACCCATAACCCTTCGCCGTGGTAGGTGAGAGGCACGTCCGGCATGCGCCGGCGAACCGTCCTCATTGCGTTGGCCGATGCCTTGAAGATTTCCAGGTACCCCGGGCTCAGACCGCATCGGCGAAGCTCGGCCATCAAATCGAACAGGTTGGGACTATAGACGTCTACGGACAGGCCCAAACCCAATGCCGGGATTGCAGCGATCCGACGATCAAATTCCTCTGATATCGACCGCAATGACTCCTCGTTGCTCTTGTGCTCGCCGCGAATTTGTCCTAGTCTAGTCTCCGAAGCCTTTGTCTGACAAGGGATCCGCATCACTCGGGTCAATACACCCGTCTGATATACTTGGCATACGCCGACGGGAAACGCTCTCAAGAGATCGCCGCCAAGGATCGGACGCGAGCGCGTGAGCCGATGGCTGGTTCCGACCGACAACCTCCCAAGGCGAAACCGACCATACCGACCGTGGTTGCCCACATGATGACACCAGGAGTCGTGCAAATTCCGGGGGACGTATCGGTGAGCGAAGCTGCGCTCATGCTGGAACGTGAGCAGGCCCCCTGTCTCCTCGTGAAGGACACGGAAACCCGCTTCGGTCTGATGACGCCGACCGACATCGTGAAGAAGGTGGTGGCTCAGGGATTGGAGCCTCAGGATATCGAAGTCCGCACGATTATGACGCGTCCCGTGCAGTTCATCGAGTACGACGAAGCGCTGGAAGAGGCATCCACGTTGATGGTGGCGACGGGCGCGTCGCTGCTGATCGTCACGAAACAGAACCAGCCGGTCGGCGTGTTGACCGCGCGGGATCTCATGTTGACTCCTCCCCGACGGGCAGCCAAGATTCCTGCGGTCGTGACCGTGCTGAACCAGGGGCCCGGCGAGCAGCGGGCGCAGAATGTCATCATTCTTCGGCTCAGCCACGTGGGTGCTTCGACAGAATCCTCACTCAAGATCCCGGCTCGCAGCCGAGTCGTGCTGGCCTTCTCACTGCCCGGACAGAATACGCCGCTCATGATCCATGGCAAGGTATTGAGCAGCGACTGGCGCCCCGTCGATGAGACCGATCAACAGGGCAAGCACGGGGCCATTACGGAGATTCAATTCACCGATCTCACCAACGCCCACCTTGCGAGGCTGAAAGCCTGGGCCCTCCAAGCTCTCCCCGGATCATCCGAACGCTGATTTCCACCGAGATCCTCGATGTTGTATTGACCAGGGTTGATTCAATGGTAAAATTTTTCTGCCGGTGTAACCGAAGGAGCTCGGAGCCAAGATGAAAGCCACGACGACCCGTTCCCGGATGATGCCGTCGAACGAAGAAATGCTCGGCCACATTCGGGCGATTCTCGAAAGCCCCGATGATGACCTTCAGGCCGGCCTCATCAAGGAGCTCCTCGCCGGCGTCCTAAAGCTGCATGATGCGCACCTGGAGGCACTGGACCTAAAAATCGTCAACCGGACGGTGCGGGAATTACGGTACGCCTTTCGCGTATTCCAATCCTATCGTCACAGAAGGAAGGTCAGTATCTTCGGGTCCGCCCGGACGGCGCCGGATGATCCCAACTACCGGCTGGCCTACGAATTCTCCAAGAAGATCGTCGAGGAAGGATTCATGGTCATCACCGGTGGCGCCGACGGGATCATGCGGGCGGCACAGGAAGGAGCCGGCCGGGAAAACAGTTTCGGGGTCAACATCATGCTGCCGTTCGAGCAGGGTCCGAACGCGACGATCGCCGATGACCCCAAGTTGGTCACCTTCAAGTACTTCTTCACGAGAAAATTGATTTTTCAGAAGGAGGCCAATGCGATCGCGCTCTTTCCGGGCGGGTTTGGAACCCATGACGAAGGATTCGAAATCCTGACGCTCGCTCAAACGGGCAAGAGCGACCCCCAGCCGATCGTCTGCTTACAAGCCCCCGACTGCGACTATTGGGACGAATGGCATCGCTTCATCACCAGGCAGATGTTGAGCCGTCAACTCATTAGTCCGGAGGACCTCAGCCTCTACAAGATCGTGACGTCCGCCGAGGCGGCAGCCGAGGAGATTCGCACCTTCTATCGGCGATTTCATTCCATTCGGTACGTCGGCCGGCAGCTCGTCATGCGGTTGTCTCAATCCATCACTCGGACGCAGGTCGAAGCGCTCCATGACCAATTCAGCGACCTCTTGGCCGACGGCACGTTCGAACTGCGGGGGCATCTGCCCGAAGAGTTGGATGAACCCGATCTCACCGGGCTTCCACGCCTCACCTTTCTCTCCAACCGCCGCAGTGCGAGCCGATTGCGTCAACTGATCGACCATCTCAATCGTCTCTAGCACCGAAGCCAGGCCGGTCATCGGTGGTGCACGAAGCGGTCAGGGCACCTGTTCCACCTTCGCACGCTTCCTCATCAACAGACTTTTGTCGCCGTCTGCCGCGTGATATGCTCCGTGTATCCATGGCGAATCTCCGCCCTACGCCGCAAGCAACTTTTTCACCGAGCGTCGTCCTGTACCATGCCGAATGCGCCGACGGTTTCGGTGCCGCCTGGGCGCTCTGGCGGCGTTTTCCCTCGGCCCGTTATGTTCCAGTGAAGCATGGAAATCCGCCGCCCGATTCTCTGCGGGGCGAACGCGTGGTGATCGTGGACTTCAGCTATGGCCGCCAGCAACTCGAGGCCCTCGCCGGAGACACAGCCTCGCTGCTCGTGCTGGATCATCACATCACGGCGGAAAAGGCCTTGGCTGGCCTGCCCTATGCCTACTTCGATCAGAAACAATCCGGGGCCGTCCTCGCGTGGGAATGGGCGCATGAGCAGCCGGCACCCTGGCTGTTGGAATATATTCAAGACAAGGATCTCTGGAACTGGGCGCTGCCGGGCAGCCGTGAAATCAATGCCGCCATCGCGTCCTATCCCTTCGACTTCGAGGTGTGGAACCGGTTTAGTCAAAAGGAGTTGGAGCAGGAAGGCCGGGCCATCCTTCGCTATGAACAGGAGATTGTGAGCAAGCTCTCGGCTCAGGCCGTGCTGGTAGAATTTCAAGGCGTGACGGTGCCATCCGTCCAGAGTGGAGTGCTGACGAGTCAGATCGGAGAGCGACTGTCGGCTGACCATCCCTTCTGTATCATCTGGCACGATCGCGACGGTCGACGGTATTACAGCATGCGTTCTCGGGAGGACGGAACCGATGTCGGCGCGATCGCCGCGTCATTCGGCGGGGGTGGCCACGTCCATGCGGCGGGCTTTTCGGTCCCGCTGGGTCCGGACGGCTCTTTACCGGACAATCCCGACCTACCGCGCCCGATCATGAACCGCCGGCGCGGGCCCTGATGCCATGGGCGCCACATGATTCCGCTCCACGACGATAACCCCACTGAAATCACTCCGATCGTGACGGTCGGAATCATCCTGGTTTGCGCGTTGGTGTTCCTGTACCAAGCGAGTCTTCCGGCCGAGCCGGGGGAACTCTTCGTCTTTCAATACGGCGCCATCCCTGCAGTCGTGTTTGGTCACGCGGAGCTGCCGGTCGTCGCGGTTCCTCCCTACGCCACCCTCCTCACCAGCATGTTTCTGCACGGCGGATGGATGCACCTGATCGGCAACATGCTGTACCTCTGGATTTTCGGGAACAATATTGAAGATGTGATGGGACACGCGCGATTCGTGTTGTTCTACCTCCTGTGCGGCGTCCTTGCCGCGCTCAGCCATGCCGTGATCGATCCGTCTTCGACGATCCCGATGGTGGGAGCCAGCGGAGCCATTTCCGGCGTGCTCGGCGCCTATATCCTCTTGTTCCCACGCGCGCACGTCCTGGTGCTCATACCGGCGTTCGGCACAGCTCGGGTCCCGGCGGGAATCGTGCTCGGAATGTGGTTCGCCACGCAGCTGTTGAGCGGAGGCATGACGGTCGGGACTCAGGGAGCAGGCGTGGCGTTTTTCGCCCACATTGGAGGCTTCGTTGCCGGAATGGTGCTGATCGGGTTCTTCAAGCGCCCCGAAGTTCCGTACTTCGCTCCGGGGCGGCCTCGGCGGTGGAATGTGTGAACCATTTGAATCGCGCCAACCGCCTACGCATCGATCAGCTCGCGGACCTTTTCCACGAGTCCGGACTGCCGATACGGCCGACGTAGAAGAAAGCGGCGGTTGATGCGGTGCGAGCGGATGGCCTCATCGTCGTACCCGGAGACGAAAAGCGCTTTCATGGTCGGGTACTGTTTTAGCAACTGCTTGGCCAGCTCCCTCCCGCTGATTTCGGGCATGATCAGCCCACTCACCGCCACGTGGAGACCGCCGGTGTGTTGTTGCACAAGCATCAGGGCCTCAACCGGGCTGCTCGCTTCCAGGACGCGATACCGGTGACGCAGGAGCGTGCCCAGCGCCAGTTTTCGTTCGATTTCATGCGGCTCAACGAGCAGCACGGTTTCGTCCCCTCGCGCCGCGACCTCCGGCATGAAGGACCTCGCTGGTGATGTCGCGTTCTCCACGCTCGGCAGATACATGCTCACTCTCGTTCCCTGGCCGGGCTGGCTCACCACTTCCACGGACCCGCCATGCCGCTTCACGATCCCGTACACCGCCGTTAAACCCAGCCCGACGTTGGTCTCCTTCGTGGAGAAGAACGGCTCGAACATGCGCGATTGCGTATCGCGCGTCATGCCGGTCCCCGTATCCGCGACTTGAATGACGGCCCAGGAGCCGCGGACGGCGCCGGGAGCGACGTCGGTCGTCCTTGACTGGCCGCCCGTGTGGCCGCCCGTCACCTCGATACTGAGCCGCCCTCGGTTCGACATGGCGTCACGAGCGTTGACGACCACATGCAGGAGAGCCTGTTCCAGCCCCTCCCGGTCGACTTCGACGTGGGGCGCCGAGGGGTCAAGGGTCAGGTGACACTCGATTCCCGCCGGCAAAAGACCGCGAATCACATCCCACAGGTCCTCGACGATCACGTTTACCGGCAACACGTGCCGGAATTCTCGCTGTTGAATGTCAAGCGCCGCCAGCTGTGCGGTCAGCGCCGCCGCCCGCTCTCCGCTTCGAAAGATTTGATCGACCGGTTCAAAGAGTGGATCGCCGGGCTTCAGCCGTGACAGTACGAGGCCCGTCTGTTTGCCGATGACCGAGAAGAGATGGCTGAACTCATTCGCGATTCCCCCGGTCATACGGGCCACCGCTTCCATTTTCTGGGCTTCGACGAGTTGCCGTTCCAGTCCTTGCCGCTCGACCTGTCCCTGCTGGACATGGGCATTCGCTTTTGACAGGTCTTCCTTCAGGCCTTTGATGCGATGTTGCAATTGTGCGAGCGACTGTTGGAGCGTGTCTTCCGTGCGCTTCAACTCGTCAATGCTCTGAAGGAGTCGCGCTTTTTGTTGCCGCTCCATGCCGATGGTCTCCATCGCCATGCCATAAAACGTCGCCATAACGAGTAACACCGGAATTCCGAGCAAGTGCCCGACCGAGATCGCCCCCGCATGTGCCACGCCTTGGTACAGGACGAAGCCGTAACCGGTACAGAGCAACAACGAAAACGCGATCACCTGAGAGAACCGGCGCAGCGACGCAGCGATCAGCATCAGCACAAAATACGACAGGTACAAGTCCGACCTTGCGTTGCCGGACAGATAGATCGTCGCCGTGACGAGAATCGTGTCAATCCCGATCAACAGGCCGCTGAACCAGGAGGACTGAAGAACCGGAAGCGGAACGAACAGCAACGTGACGACCATCGCGGCCAGGCCTGCGACGATCACGTACATCGTGGCGGGAGAGGCAATCGGGTCGGACCCGGAGAAGAGCTGGTACGCCAGCATGATTCCCACCAACGCCTGCAGGATCGTGTAGCGGGTTCGGGACACCCGCGGGTAGGACTCTATTTGGGGAAGGCCTTCCGCAGCTGCAGGGGTGAGAAGGGTGACCACTCTGGCCGGTCCTCCGGATTGCCAAGGGCGAAGCTTCGAGCAAAACCTGTACCGATCCGCAAATTGGATACACCGCTGTTTTTCCTCATCGCGAGAAAACAGAGCCGTTCGGAGAGTCGGCACAACCCTCTAGATGGTCACAAAAACGAACAGCGGGCATGAAGGGAGATATGTTGGCCGGGTGTACGAAGCCGGGGAAGAAACGATCGCTTATCGAGGAAGAACCGTTGCGAGACGATGGCGCACCTCCGCCGCCTTGTCCCGGGCTGCGCTTACGCGATCGGCCAACACCGTGAGATGCCCCATCTTTCGTCGCGGGCGGATCTGCCGCTTGCCGTACAGGTGAAGCACAGCGCCGGGCACCGACAAGAGGGCGTCGCATCCCTCTGAGTCCATGACCACGGACAGTTCGTCCCCGATGATGTTCACCATGGCAGCGGGACTGAGCAGCCGTACTTCCCCGAGCGGCAATCCGCATACGGCTCGGACCTGTTGCTCGAACTGCGACACGGTGCAGGCATCGAGCGTGTAATGGCCGGAGTTGTGGGGGCGAGGTGCGATTTCGTTGATCAGCAGCGTTCCATCCGCCAGTTGAAAGAGCTCCACGCAAAATACCCCAATGCCGTCCATCTGCTCGATCACGCTCCGAGCCAGTTCCTGCGCCTGCCCGGCGTGCCGTTCGGGAATATCGGCAGGGACGATCGTCGTCCGAAGCATGCCTTGTTCGTGCTCATTCTCCGCAGTCGGATAGCTTCGACAATTTCCATCAGGGCCGCGGACGATCAGCACGGAAAGTTCCCGTTCGAACGGCACAAGCGACTCGAGGACCCATTGCATGCCGCGGGGGAGCGAGTCGGAGACCGCCCGCTCCACATCCGGGAGGTCGTTGACGCCGGCGATTCGCCACTGCCCTTTTCCGTCGTATCCGGCGGTCGCCGTCTTGCAGACCGCCGGATATCCGATCCGAGCCACGGCATCCTGCCACTCGGTCATCGAGGCGACGGCAACGAAGTCCGCGACCGGGAACCCGTGTGCTTTCAAATATTCTTTCTGCCGGACTCGGTGTTGGATGGTTCTCAGTATGGCGCTGGCCGGACGCACCCGGAGCTCTCGTTCCAACCGCACGCAGAGATCGGCGGGAACGTTTTCCCATTCATAGGTCACGACATGAACGAGCCGGCAAAACTCGGCGAGCACCGCCTGGTCGGCAAACCCGGATGGAAAAGAGTATCGGGCGAGGCGGTGAGCCGGCGCGTCCTGATCCGGGTCCCACACCGCGACGGCATATCCCAGTCTGACGGCCGCGGCCGCAAACATGGCGCCCAACTGACCGCCGCCGAGCACGCCGAGGACGGAGCCCGGTACGATAATGTCCCGTTTCACGAATGGCGACGAGGAGAAGCGTTCACTTTGCTCGAATGCACGGATCCCCGTGCCTCGGGACTCCGGAGTACCGCGTCAGTTTGCGCTTTGCGGAACGCCTTCACGCGATCGGCAATACGCGGATAGCGACCGCCGAGAATCTGCGCTGCAAGCAGTCCTGCATTCTCCGCGCCTCCAATGGCCACGGTCGCGACCGGGATGCCGCGCGGCATCTGGACGATGGACAACAGGGAATCGAGCCCGCGAAGATGTTCGGTCGGAATGGGAACGCCGACCACCGGAAGATGGGTCTTCGCGGCCAGCATGCCCGGCAGGTGCGCGGCCCCACCCGCACCGGCGATGATGACTTCGATCCCACGAGCGGCGGCCCCCTGGGCGTAGGCGAAGAGCCGATCCGGCGTCCGGTGAGCCGAGACGACCAGCAACTCATGCGGCACGTCCAATTCGGCCAACACCGCGGCGGCCTTCTCGAGAACGGGAAAATCCGACTTGCTCCCGCCCAGAATTCCGACGAGCGGGTGACTCACGCGGCCGTCCGGCTTGTCTTTGTCTTTGTGAGCGCGCAACGACTCGGGCTCCCTCTCGTCGAGCAGGGCTCACACCATAACGATTCCGCCCGGAACGGTCAAGGTTCCGCCGATCCGGGGCGCGGCTTCCGGCGCCAAAATTGACCGTTCTCGATACTTTCCTCTATGATAAAGCGGTCCCGGTCTTCAGAGGAGGAGTCTTGGCAGGCATCGGAACCCATTTCCGCAACAAAGTTCGCTCCTTCGTCCATCGACAGAGCGGATTGGACCAAATTGCCATCGACGATCTTGCCACCTCCAGCAAGCTGCAGGCTTGGGAAGCCGTTCAAATCCCCGAGCGACTCAAGTTTTCCTCGAAACTCGCGATCAAGCTGATCCTCTTGTTCCTGCTGATCATTGCCTTCATTCCCTGGACCCAGACGATTACCGTGACCGGTCAACTTTCCGCCTACACGCCTTATGAACGCCCGCAAGACATCGAGGCCCAAATCACCGGGCGCATTAAACGGTGGCACGTGTTCGAAGGCGTCCGGGTCAAGGAAGGCGATCTGATCCTTGAACTCGAGGATTACGATCCCAACTTCATGTCTCCCGACCTCCTGGCTCTTCTGGAGCAGCGACGGAAGGCCTTGACCGAGACGCGCAAGGCGGCCCTTGCCCGTGCCGAGCAGTTGGACAAGCGCATCAGCGAGATGCAGAATCTGGTCAAGGCGGCGGTGCCTTCGGCCCAGGCTCGTGTGGTGGAAGCGGAGAACAAAATTCGGGAGGCGTATCAGCGGGTCGAAGCGGCCAAGATTGCCGTGGCCACCGCCGAACTCAATGTGGATCGGCACAAGCAGCTGGCCGAGCAAGGCCTGGTCTCGCAGCGGGAGCTGGAAGTGGCGATTCAGGGCGCCATTGCCTCCAAGGCGGACCTCACCGGTGCGCAGGCCAACTTGAAGGCGGCCGAACAGGCGATGAAAGCCTTGAGCTTCGGGAAACAACAGGTGAGCGCGGAAGTTCTCCAGCGGTTGCTCGACGCGGAGGCCGCACGGGATGCCTCGATTGCCGAGGCCGCCCGGGCTACGGACCAACTGGCCGACGTGTCGCTGCGGATATCGAACGCGGAACAGCGACGCATGGCGAGCCGCATCACGGCTCCGATCGACGGGACTGTCGTCAAGATGAATGAAGCCGGTGTGGGGCAGACCGTCCGACCGGGGGACAAGATCGTGAGGCTGTCGCCGGCCAGCGCCGACAAGGCCATTGAAATGACGGCCGACGGCCTGGATGCTCCGCTGCTCAACGTGGGCCGCAAGGTCCGCATCCTGTTCTATGGAATTCCCGCCATCCCGCTCCCTGCCTGGCCGGAAATCATGGCAGGCACGTACGGCGGGCTCATCAAGGTGATCGATCAGGTCGATGACGGGAAGGGTAACTTCCGCTTCTGGGTGGTTCCCGACCCGGCGGAGCGCCCGTGGCCTCCCCAAGAACACGTCCGCCAGGGCACCAAAGCCATGGGTTGGGTCATCCTCAACCGCGTCCCCCTGTGGTATGAGCTCTGGCGCCGATTCAACCTCTTCCCGCCCGATTACCAAGAGCGGCCTCCGAGCCTGATCGATACCCTCTTGCCGAAGGCGGGACGAGGTGCGAAGTAAGCATCGTCCTTTCCCGACCCGCGGGTTTTTCTTCATCGTTTCATGTCACTCGTTGATCGACCGGCTGCCCGATGCAGCGGCCGAACCGTAACGCCTCAAGCGAAAGGAGTACGCGCATGACTGTACGAGCATTCTTGTTTGGCTTCTTCATGGTCGCCGCGTCAGGATGGACGGCCGCATACGGGCAATCAGCAGCGGGCGGGAAGGCGCTGCCGCCGATTCCGCTCAGCGTCGACGAGATTCATGCTTGGATCGATCGTACGCACCCCCTGCTCAAGGGGGCCGGAACCGAAAAAGTCGTCGCCCGCGGCCGGATGCTGAAGGCGCTCGGGGCCTTCGAGCCGACGGTCGTCAACGATACGGAGATGGAGCGGTTCATCTCCAGCTCAAGTCCCGACAAGGGGACGCAAACGGTGGGCTTCAACGACACTCTGGTGGAGGCCCGACATCCGTGGGGATTCCGGGGCAGCGCCGGGATTCGGGAGGTCATCAACGGCCCGGCCAGGATCCCGGACCTCGGGTTCAATAACGGGAACAATCAAGTGCTCGTGGGTGGGTTCTTTCCCCTGCTCCGCGGGTTAATGACGAACCCTGAAAACGCGGAACTACAGCGGTCGGAGTTGGCCGATCCTCGCGCGGACATCCGCATCGCGCAGACCCGGCAGGACCTGTTCCTGGCAGCGGCCACGCAGTTTTGGGATTGGGTCGCGGCCGTGAAGTATCTCGAAGTCCAGCGGCGCGCGGTGGGCGTGGCGGAGGATCGATTCAGACAGATCGAAGGCCGCGCCAAGGCCGGGGCGGTCGCGCCGCTCGACGTCGTCGAAGCCAATCAGGAAGTGCAGCGTCGGCGCGAAGTGGCCATCGCTGCGCAGCGGTTCGTGGAGCAGGAGCAACTCAAGCTCTCGATGTTTCTCTGGGAGAACAACGCGCCCGTCGCCCCTTCGCTCGACCGAGCACCGGATTTCCCTGCTCAGGTCATGATTCCCACCCCTGAAACGGTGAAAGCTCACAAAATTCAGGCGAGGGAAGATCGCCCCGAGGTCAAAGAAATCACGATCGAGGCCAAGCTCAACAACATCGACCTCGAGCTCGCGAAGAACAACCTGCTTCCCAGTCTGGATGCGGAGGCCGCGCCGGCCCGAGCGCCGGAAAAGTTCGTGCTCGGGCTGGGCTATCGCTTCGGACTGGAGTTCAGGATGCCGATTTTCCAGCGCCGAAGCCGAGGAGAAGTGCTCGAGGCGCAAGGCAAGGCTGACCGTTTTGTGCTCACGCAAAAATTCCGCGAGCAGCAGGTCGCCGTCGATGTGGACAACGCCCTATCGGCGATCGAGCGGGCGAAGGAGCGGATCGCTGCGGCGGTGGAATCATTCCGTCTCGCCAAGACCCTTGAGGATGGAGAACGGTTCCGATTCAGCCTGGGTGCGACGAGCGTCTTGTTCGTCAACCTGCGGGAGAGGAACACGGTCGATTCAGAGGGACAGGTGATTCGCGCAAAAGCCGATTATCAAAAGGCATTGGCGTTATACCAATGGGCCATCGGGGCTTGGGGGAAACCGCTCCCGTCCGCCGTCCCGGTGACCTACCGGGCGAGAGACTAGCCGGCATGACTCATGCTCGGTCCGCGGACGCCACTGCGGGACGGCAGGTGACGGCGCGGGACAGGGACACCTCGCCCGGCAGCCGAGACACAGCGAGGTCCCGCGCGCGGCTGCAAAGCGCCGCCGGATGATGCTGCGCCAAGGAGAAGAAGTGGCTTTTTTCCCTGTGCTTTGATAGCGTTAGACCGTCAGCGACGGCCCCGCAGCATTGCACTCCAACGAAAGAGGCGGCGTTTCGTGGACCATGACAGGGAAAACCGGCCGAATCTGCTTCAATCGGTCCTCGGCTACGTCGGCCTGCTCTTTCGCTTGGAGCGGCGGCTCCTCGCGCTCGTCTTGTCCTACTCGCTCGCCATCGGTCTCTTCTCCCTCATCGTTCCGTTGACCGTCCAGGAATTGGTCAATACGTTCGCCTTCGCCATTCAGCCGGTGACCATTGTGACGTTGGCCGGCATCATGGTGGCCGCACTCTTGTTCGTCGGTGCCTTTCGGGCCCTTCAGCACTACGCCGTCGAAGTCCTCGAGCGCCGCGTGTTTGCCCGTGTCGCGATCGGAATGGTCCAGCAGATCCCGCAACTCACCTTCCTGGGGTTCAGACCGCGGTACGCCAACTACTTCATGGAAACCGTGTTTATGCAGCGGGCGCTGTCTGTTCTGATCGTCGACCTCATCAACGTGGTCGTCGGCGGATCAGTCGGCCTGACCATCCTCGTCTTCTATCATCCCTACTTCCTGTTGTACGACGCGCTCTTGCTCGCCGGCTTCAACGTGGTGTTTTTCCTTCTGGCGCACGGGGGACTCCGGGCGACGATCGACATGTCGCGGGCGAAATATGACACGCTGCATTGGATCCAAGAAATCTCCTATAACCTCCTACATTTCAAGGCCACGGACAGCCAGTCGCTGCTGATGCAGCGGACGGACGAACTCGTCGGCCGCTACATCGAAACCCGCCAAGCCCGCTTCGGCATTCTCATCCGCCAATATCTGGGATCGGTCGGATGGCAGGCGATCGCTCATAGCGCACTGATCGCGACGGCCGGATGGCTGGTGTCGATCGGCCAGCTCACCCTCGGGCAACTGGTGGCGGCCGAAGTCGTGGTGAGCGGGCTGCTGATCAGCTTCGACGGCGTGGTCAAGAGAATGGGGCACATCTATTACTTCTTGGCCGGGCTCTCGGAATTGGACTTCTTTTTCTCCCTGCCGAAAGACGAGGTCGCGACGAGCCTGTCCGTCGCCCTGCCCGATCCCACGATTCATGGAATTCGGGTGACCTGCAAGGATCTCGCGGTGCAACACCCCGGCTTTCCCGCTGTCTTCGGTAAATTCAATCTCGAAGTCATGCCGGGCGAAAAAATCGGCATCTATGCGAGCACGACGGCCGCCAAAACGGCCCTGGCTCGTGTCCTGTCAGGCCTGGAAACGCCGACCGGCGGCGTCATGCGCTACAACGGCGTGGATCTTCGGCATCTGGACCGCACGGCGATCAACCGGTGTCGCGGTTTCATGATCGATTCGCAATTGTCGCTCTTCGAGGGGACGATCGAGGACAACATCGTCCTCGGACGATCGTACGTTCCGCACGGAGATGTCCGATGGGCCCTTCGGTTCACCGAGCTCGAAGAAGACGTGGACAGTCTCCCGCAGGGGCTGAAAACTCCCGTGCGTTCGCCTGGCAAGGTGCTGGCGCCGACGCACGTGATGCGAATTCTCCTGGCACGCGCCATCCTCAGCCGGCCGCAAATACTCGTGTTCGACGGCATTCTCCACAACCTCCAGCCGGTGCTGCGGGAAACTATTCTTCGACGGATCTGTTCGAAAGACGAGCCCTGGTCGGTCATCTTCGTCTCGAACGATCCGAACCTGACTCCCCACATCGACCGTCGCTTGATTCTGGATTAGGAGGACCGGTGCGGCCGATTGCCTGGCTTTTGTCGTTTCGTCCAACGCCCTCTCAGCTGTTGATCAGCCTGTTGATCGCCGGATTGGGCTGGATCAGCGGACAGGAGTTGAGCCGCGTCGATCAGGATCTGCGGATCATGTACACGGAATACACGTTGGGAGCTGCCGACCTGGCCCATATTTCGGCCGATATCATGCGCTATCGCAACACGATCATCCGGGCGCTCGAGGCGGACAGCCGGAGGGAGTTCGAGCGGATCACCGACTCCTTGCCGACCCAGCAGGCCCGCATCCAGCAGGCAGTGGATCGCTACGCTGCCGCCGGACTCCGGGTCTCCCGCAGCGGGCGCAGCGAACCGGAAGACATCGAAGCCGTGCGCCGAAGTCTCGACCAATATTTTTCCGCTGCCAGTACCACGGTACAGTTGTTGACCCAGGAATGGACGGCCGCGTCGCCATCCGAGCGGGAAACCTTGCGGCGAAAGGCGGAAGAGCACGCATCGGACAATGCCGGCCCCAAGATGATCCAGGTCAGCCTCGCATTGGACCGCCTCCTTGACACGGTGGCGGACGTGGCAAAGGACATGCGGGACGAAGGCACGAAGGCCATTAAAGACACGAGCCTGTTGCTCGTGGGCGGAAGCTTCTTCATTGCCTTCTTAAATCTTCTCCTGTCGAAACGCCGTCGCTTCCCGGAGCCCCAGACGGCCGCGTCTCCGGCGCATGCTGAACCGCGACCTGCCGAAGGTTCCGCCCTCGCAGACCATCCCTCGTCTCCGTTCGCCTAACCTGACGGCTTCTCCACGCTCCGCCTGACGGCCCGCAAGAGGCCGGTGCGCTCGTCCTCCGTCAACGGCCGCCATGCTCCCGGAGGGAGCCCGGCGATCGTGATGTGCATGATACGGACGCGGTGCAGGGCCACGACGCAATACCGGAGCGCGCTGCACATGCGTCTGATTTGTCGGTTGCGTCCTTCCGTCAGAACGATGCGAAATCGCCGGGGTCCGATCCGTTCCAATCGGCATGGCTTTGTCCTGGCACCCAAGACCGTCACCCCGGACGCCATCCGGTCGAGGAACCCCTGATCGAACGGACGATCGACGATCACGTCGTATTCCCGTTCATGGCCATGCTCGGTCCGCAGCACGGCGTTCACGATATCGCCGTCGTTCGTGAGCAGAATGAGGCCGGAAGAATCTTTGTCGAGCCGCCCGATGGGAAAAATCCGCTCCGGATGACCGATCTCGGCGATGATGTTGCGCGGCACATGGGCCTCGCTGGTGGTCGTTACACCGACGGGCTTGTGGTACTTGATGTAGATCGGCGCCTGTCCCCAGGGGATCACCATGCCGTCGCGGGCAATCACATCGGACCGACCCACCCGATCACCGATCCTCGCCACCCGGTCATTGATGGTGATTCGTCCCTCTTCGATCACACGGTCGGCCTCGCGGCGCGAGCAGATCCCGTGCTGCGTGAAGAACTTGTTGATGCGGATGGAGTCGGTCACGGGTGGTGTGAATTTCAAACGGCGGAGACGTTCGCCTCACCGAACGCTCGAGCGCCGGGATCCCCGTCAATGAACCCGTCGCCCGGCCCGGATCCGTCCCAGCATACGATAAATGAGCCGTGCGATACAAAACTGCGGGGCGACGAACCCGTCGATCGGCGCGATTTCGCTGACGTCCATCCCCAGTATTCCAGGACCGTTCGCCAACGCCGTCACGAGATTCAGCGTGTCGTACCAGCCCAGCCCGCCCGGTTCCGGTGTGCCCAAGGCCGGCACCAACGACGCATCCAGTCCGTCGCAGTCAAAGGTGAGATACACCGGGCCGCGGCAGGCATTCACGACATCGGGAATCCATCGCGACGCCATTCCGCCATAGGGCCCCGAGGGATCGAGCAGCGATGCGGCAAAAAACGTCGAAATCCGCTCACTCCGCTGCATCCGTTCAATCTCCTCCGGACAGACCGACCGGATACCCACTTGGATCAAATGATGTCCGTCTTCAACCACACGGGCCATTACGCTCGCGTGACTATAGGGATTGCCCTGGTAGGCATGCCGGAGGTCACCGTGCGCGTCGATCTGCACCACTGACAAGTTGGGATAACGCTTGGCATGCGCGCGGATCGCGCCAAGCGCACCGGTATGTTCGCCCGTGAGCGTCACGAGGAATCGCCCTTTCCCGACGTGCGGGGCGACATAAGATTCGATCGTGTCCACCGCCTGCTGGTTCACCTTTCCGCCGAGGTCGAGCGGGTGCGAGGTCGCAATGCCTCCCCACTCCCGGTAAGGTTCGCAACGCAGCACCTCGTCGTAGAACTCCACCTGGTGGGACGCTTCAATGATGGCGGACGGGCCGCGGTCCGATCCTGAGACGTAGCTCGAGGTATGCTCGTAGGGTGCGGGAAGAATGTAGACGCCCGCCTGGTCGGGATGGGACCACGGCTCTTCGAGTCCGAGGAAATTTTGTTCGGAGCTTTCCCAGCCGGCCGGGAGTGTCATAGGCATGGTGGGCGGCACCAGCGCAAGGCAGGGACGCCGCCTCGCCGCTCGGTCAGCGGCGGGATCGTTTGGGGAGATTCTCGAGCGGGATGAAGACCGCCAGCGCCACGACGGTGGTCCATTTCCCGGGCTTGCCGATCGCCGATTGCGTGATGTTCAAGGTTCTGACGATTTTGCCGCCCATCTTGAAGACCTGCTCCCGTTCTTTCCAGGCGATGTTGGGATCGAATTCGACGCCCAGGGTCGTCGCCAACATTTGAGCCGCCAGGTCTTCGGTGTACTCGCCGGTTTCTTCATCCGTCTCGCCATGAGCGTGATGCTCGGACAGATAGCCGTAGGTCCGGCGGTCGGTGGGAATGGCCAGGCCGATCGATGCGGAGACGAGGCGATTCCGCTCGTTGGTTTCGGACCGCGCCATCACGCAATGCGTGATCTCGCCGGGGTTCACAAGTTTCTCTCCGCGCTTGCGGGGGATGATTTTACAATTCGGAGGGAGAATTGACGAGACGCTGACCAAATTGCAGTACGCCACGCCGGCGCTGCGCAATGCTTGCTCGAAAGAAGCCAGCTTTTCCCGATGGACGCCGACTCCTCTCGTGAGGAACATGTGCGTAGGTACCATCGCCTCGTCTCCCTTGTTCCATCCGGCCTGCCGCGCACCGGATGAACGCCGCTTCGCCGCTGTCAGAGCCCTTGCTGACGCACCGGGCCGGTGTTGTACCAAGAATACTGGCTATTCGCAATATCCCGAATGATTTTTTTTCGGCACGAGCCGCGTGAGACGCGAGCCCGGCGAGGAAACGCGTGCGCGGTGCGTTCAGGAGGGAGGACGGAGGTTCATGACGAGCAAGCGAGGGTCGGTCATGTCCTCGATGGCGGCCGCGACGCCTTCACGACCGATACCCGAATCCTTCACGCCGCCGTACGGCATATGGTCGGCCCGAAACGTGGGGATTTCATTCGCCAGGACAGCGCCGACTTCCACATGCCGGAATGCGTAGAAAATCTTGTCAATGTCCCGCGTGAAGATACCGGCCTGCAAGCCATACTGCGACTGATTCAACGCGTCGATTGCCTCTCGGAATTCGCGATACGGCGTGACGGTGACGACCGGTCCGAATACCTCTTCGCGGGAAACCTTCATGTCGGGGGTCACATTTCCGAGCACCGTCGCATCGACGACGGAACCCATCCGCTTGCCGCCGAGCAGCACGCGGGCTCCCTGGGATACGGCTTCCGCAATCCACCCCTCGACACGATCGGCCGCGCGTTGATCGATCAACGGTCCGACCACGGTGGCGCTGTCGGTCGGATCCCCCGCCTTCAGTCGGGCCGTCTGAAGGAGCAGCTTCGTCGTGACGAGATCCGCGACGGAGTGATGGACGAAGATACGCTGAACCGAGATGCACGTTTGCCCTGCATACCCGAAGCCCCCGGCCGCGCATCGTTGTGTGGCAAATTCCAGATCGGCATCCGGCTCGATGATGACGCCGGCGTTCCCTCCCAGTTCGAGGACCACTTTTTTCTTTCCGCAGATCGCTTTCAGCTTCCACCCCACCGCGGCGCTGCCCGTGAAGCTCAGCAACTTGAAACGGGGGTCGATCACGAGTCGTTCCGCCATCGCATTGTCGCACGGCAGGATGTTGAGTCCGCCGGGAGGCACGCCCGCCTCCAGCGCCACTTCGCCGAGGAGCAACGAAGTCAGGGGCGTCTGAGGGGCCGGCTTGATACAGATCGCGTTCCCCGCGGCCAACGCCGGTGCCACCTTGTGCGCGACCAAGTTCAGCGGAAAGTTGAACGGAGTGATGCCGAGGACCGGACCGATGGGAAAACGCCGAAGGATGCCCAGATAGGAATCCGTCCCCGGCGTCCAGTCGAGAGGGATGACCTCGCCCGGGAGCCGCCGCGCTTCCTCGGCCGCCACCGTGAACGTCTGCACGGCGCGGTTCACTTCGCGTTTGGCGTCGCTGATCGGCTTCCCGGATTCGGAAGTCATCAGCTTGGCGAATTCGTCGCGGCGGTCGTAGATCGAGCCTGCGATCTTCTGCAGAATCTGATAGCGGGCATGAGACGGGAGGGCTCCCATGGCGACGGCTCCCTCCACGGTCGATTGGATGGCTGCCTCCACCTCGGCCTGCCCGCCTTGCGAAACCTCGGCCAGGACCTTTCCGGTGAAAGGATCGTGTACGGCTGCAGCCGCCTCGCCCTGACGCCACTGCCCTCCGATCAAGAATGGACGTGGTCCCTGCAAGGCAACACCACTGATGAGGAACGTTAGACGGAGGACTCCAGCGAAGACGTCGACAACGGATCCGGGGGTGCCATCGGCTGAGCCGCGGCCGCCTGCTCTGCGCTGCTGGCTTTCGCGATCAACTCTTCGGTCCCCCAATCGCGAATCGCGTCGAGCGAAAATGCCTCGTAGGTCGAGACACCATGACATGCCGGACAATCCGGCATCGGGACCTTCCGATAGAACACCTCCGAGAGGCATGACATGCACACCCAGAACGGGGGCTCCTCCTCGCGTTGTGGAACGGACCAAAAGGCTTGCGACATGGCGTTTTCCTTACTGTGAGAAGATGGACTGAGATTGTCTTCTTAGCTGCCGCTATGACGGCGCTTTGCCCAGCATGCGATCGATTTCCTCCGCGAAGGCTTCGAAGGGAAATGCGCCGGGAATCGCAATGGCCGGGTCCTTTTCAGTCGGCCCTGCGGCCGTGTACATCAAGATGAATCCCGGGGTTCCGTGGAATCCCCAACGGTTTGCTTCCTGCCGGTCCTGAAAAATCGATTCAAGGTGGCGACGCTCGTCAAAGCAGCGACCGAAGGCGGCCTGGTCCAAGCCGATCGACTTCGCGAAGTGTTTGAATGCGCTCGAATCCAACCGCCCGCCTTCGCTGAAAAGCCGATCGTGCATGGCCCAGTAGCGGCCTTGCGCGCCCGCGCAGCGGGCGGCGACGGCGGCGTCGACTCCGACCCCGCGGTCCGCACGCGGATAGTCGCGATAGACGAACTTCACCTTGCCCGTGTCCACGTACTTCGCCTGCAGCCTCGGCCAGGTTTCACGAAAGAACTTCAAACAATAGCCGCAGGTGAAATCCGAGTATTCCACGAGCGTGATCGGCGCATCGGCCCGCCCCCGAATACGCCCGTCGTCCACGACGGGTTCCGCCTCCGTGCTCCCACCCGAGAGCAAGGCGAGGCCGAGACACAGGGAACCGATGGCGAGGGAGACCCGTACGCTGTTCATGATTGTCGAAGCGAACGTTTGGATTTCATGCGCTCAAGCAAGCCGACCATCAAGAGCGGCCATACGACGGTTGCGTCGCTCAAGACCTCGGCAAACCGCCCACCCTCTTCGGGGGAGACGAACTTTCCCCAGGAAATGCCTTCTTGATAGGTGCAGCCGCTGAGGCCTCCCCAGTAGTCCGGTTCGGGGCAGATGCGTACGCCGTAGTGGAAGCGGGGCGGCTGGACGCTCAGTCCTAAGCGCATGTTGCTGATTTCGATATACGGCCCCACCTGTTGCGACCAGTTGCGAGGGACACCGCCGCCGATCGTGAAGATTCCGAGCCGTTTGGCCCCGGTGATTTGATTGGTGTAGCTGTTGAGGTCTTGATACGGATTGAACGACGGACAGACTTGGTTGATCGCACGAAGCACGTCCAGATCGCTCCCACTCTTCACCTGGGATCTCGCACGATCCACTTCCCGCCCCATGGCCCACGTGCCGACATCCAGTCCCATTTCACTGTCGGTAAAGGCCGGAATATAGACCGGGACCTTCTTGAGATACGCGCTCTTGAGGATGCCCGACCCGTCGAATTCCTCCGAGAGGGTCTTGCCCAACTCCCGCGTAAGAATCTCCGACGAAAGGGGCGTTCGAGGATCGATTCGCTTCATGGTTTGCGCGACGACCTGCTCGACATAATTCAAGTTGGCTTCCATTTCGAGTGTGTCGTACACCCGGTTGTAGCCCTTCTTGAAGAGCTCTTCGTCGGACATCGAAGGACGGTGACGATAATGCGTCTTGCCCACCGACTCGCTGAGTCCATGGGCGATCAACGCGCCGGTCGAGACGACACACTGCACCATGCCGCGATCGATCATGGTGCTGATGATCTTGCCCATCTTTGCGATGGTCATTGCCCCGGAGAGGGTCATGACGACATAACAGTCCAGGTCCTCGATCATCGTCCACAGCACCTCGAAGGCCTCGCCGAGACGGCGGCCTCCGAATGCCGTTTTTCGCATCGCGACCAACAGCTCCTCGAAGGACTCGATCGTTTCCGGATCGAGCGGCTCGAGTGCTTCCAACCCGTCTTTGGCGCCGTCGTGAAATTCTCGCGAGGCCATAGGGAGAGTGTCCGTGGTCAGAGGGTGAGCGAAACCAAAACTTCTTATACACAACCGAGAGGAGAGGCGTCAATTGAAGAGGGGCGAGAAGGACGTTACGATTTGGACCGACGATGAGCGTCCAACCCCTTCGCCTGGGAATCAGCCGGTGCCTGTTGGGAGACGAGGTCCGCTTCGACGGGGGACACAAGCGGGATCCGTTTCTCATAGAGGTGTTCAGCCGCTATGTCGAGTGGGTCCCCGTCTGCCCCGAAGTAGAGGCGGGACTCGGAACGCCGAGAGAAGCCATGCAGCTCACGGGCGATCCGTCCACTCCTCGGCTGATCACCATCAAAAGCCGCATGGATCACACACCGGCCGTGGAGCGCGCGGCGGCACATCGGCTCCGGCAGCTCAGACAGCTGGACCTCTCGGGCTATGTCTTCAAAAAAGATTCTCCGAGCTGCGGGCTGGAACGGGTGCGGATCTACCACCGGGACGGCACGCCAAGGCGGCATGGAGTCGGTATTTTCGCCCGCGCCTTCAGGCGGGAGTTCCCGCTGGCCCCCGTCGAGGAGGAGGGACGGCTGCGCGATCCCGTGCTGCGCGAGAACTTCATCGAGCGGGTGTTTGCCTACCGCCGCTATCAGGACCTTCTGAGGGATGACCGCACGAAGCCGGCGCTGGTCCGCTTCCACACGATCCACAAGTTCCTGCTCCTGTCTCATAGCCGGCCCCATTACGAAGCGCTGGGCCGGCTCGTCGGTGAAGCCCATCGCTACCGGCCCAAAGAGTTGGCGGAAACGTACGGGGCACTGTTCATGAGCGCGCTGGCCGAGAAGGCGACCGTACGGAAACACGTCAATGTACTGAATCACATCGTCGGTTTCTTCAGGAGCAAGCTGACGGCGCAGGAAAAGCGGGAACTGCTGGGCGTCATCGAGGATTTCCGTCAC
>DASTSI010000128.1:0-18793 GCA_035760745.1 Nitrospira sp.
GTGTTGATCTTCGACGACTGGAAGTTCGTGTAGTCGTCGTCGTCCCACTCGCTGGTCAGCATCCAGTCCACGCAGTCATAAATGTTGCCGCGGACGACTAATGGATATTTGAGGTCGTCGTTGGCGCGGATGGACGCTTCCTCTTCATGCAACACATAGATCAAGCCGTTCGGATCGACGACAGGCGGCTCCTTGCCCTGGGCCTTCGCGATCTTGATCGGCAGCTTGATGAAGTGCACGTTGTAGTTCTTCCGTCCCGCGTTCTCGGGACAGAGACTCCAATTCCCTTGCTCCCCCGGGCGGGCCTGATCCACGCTTTCGGATCCATCGGCATTCCGGCGAATCATTTCTAACCAGGGCGCGCCGACATGGTTCGGAGAGAACATCACCCGCTTGCCGAAGTGCGGCGTCAAATGCGGCCACGCCACCTTGCCCGTCAGGGGCTCAAACATGATCGGATGTCTCTTGCCCGGGTGTGTGGATTTGTACTTGGGATTGTCGATCGTGCTTTCTTTCTCACTCATCGCCACGTTGCCGTTCCAGACCCAATCGAGCACCGTCGCATCGTACGAGACGATCTGTCCCTTCTCGTCATCCGCGTGGCCCGGCTTGCCCTGCGTCGGCAACTGCATCTCCACCCAATCCTTGATGGTGATCGTAGCGGGATTGCCCTTCCAGTTGCTTTTGCCCTTTTCAATGATCTTAAACTGCGTGCCGAACCAATCGACGGTCTGGCCGATCAGCTTGTCCGAAGAGACGGGTGCCTTGATGCGTCCCTTCCGGTCCGGCAACTCCCGGAGATCCGGCATCACGTCGTTGCGGAAATCGCCCTGCTGGAGCGTGTTGTAGACGCGCCAGTACCCCCACATGCCGGCCACGTAGTGATGCGCGACGTGACAGTGGAACAGGAAATCGCCCGCCAACTGCTGACAGAGGCCGGAACCGCACTCGGTCTCCAGGTCCAACGCTTCGGACGGGCCGATCACTTCGACATCGACGCGATCGGTCTTGTGGCGGATGACCGGGTACTTCACCGGCCCGTTCACGCTGGTCGCCCAGAGGTTCATGTCATCGATGGCGCGCGGACTCCGCGGCCAACGAATGGTGCCGCCGTGCGGATGGTGGCTGTGGAAGACTTCCGAGCCGCCGTGAACGAGGCGGAACTTCGCTGGGTCCCCCATGTAGGACCGCGGAATCGTCGGAGACGGATCGCCGAACGTATACGAGCTATACCCCATCGATTCGTCTTCGAAGCCGAAGTACTCGTGCTGCACATGCATGTTGTTGATGCCGAACGGCTCGCTGCGATAGTTGATGGCGCGGCCTCCGGGCCGATAGGCGTCCGTGAGCGGGTCGCGCTGCGGAAGGAAGTCACCCTTCTTGTTGAGCGGGCGGAACGCTTCGTCGCCGACCTCGTGATAGAACAGTACGAATTCACGGAAGTCCGGCCCCGTCCCGTTCTTGATCATGACCTGCCACCCGCTCGTGGCTGGCGTCGGTTCGCCGGTGCCGAGCGGCTCCCAATAAGACGAGCCGCGCGGTTCTACGACGAACGAGCCGAACAATCCCATGACGGTCAGTTCACGATCATTGCTGAAGGTGTGGAACTGCCGGACGCCTTCCTGGGTGTTGGGATGGATGTACCATTCGAACTCGCCGGTTTTGTCCTGCGCCACGATGGTGTCGGGATTCGTCGTGGTCGCCGCAGCGCCGGTGGTGCTCACGACCATGCTGGACCCGTGAATATGGAGGCTCACCTCCTCGCCGCCTTCGAGCTTGTTGGTCAACTTGATCTTGACGCAGTCGCCCTGGTTGCCCCGAATGGTGAGCGGTTGAATCCACTGCGCCTGCACGCCCGGGATGACAGCGCCCGGATCAAAGCCCTCCTTCTCGCGGCTATCCCTATTCTTCGCTTCTTCCGCCCGCACCTTGTCGATATTCTCCTCGAGCACGTACATATAGCCGGGATAGAAGTCGAGCCATTGATTCAGAGTGATCTCGACGTTGATCGCGCTGACGTTGTACTGCTTGACGGGTGCCGTGGCGGGACACTTGCCGCCTCCCGTAGCCGCCACCGGTTCGACCCGAGGATCCGACACGAGCAGCATATCCTGTCCACCCGCGCCGTATTGGTGCATCATGGACTGCGTGTTGTACATGCCGGTGTTGATGCCTTGGACTTGCGGGTCCTGGTTCATATGCTGCATCACCCGCTGATGCTGCTGCTCCACCATCGCGGCACGATCGCCCTTGCCGGACATCGTGTCTTCGATAATGGTCTGCCCCTTCAACTGTTCCGCCCAGGCGGGAAGCTGATGATTCATCGCGACGTGCGACGATGAATTCTCAGCGGATGCGAGCGGTGCCCACAGTAGTACCGCCGCAATCGCGCCGAGCATACGGGTGGGAACACAAACCCGTGGCTTGTGGAAAAACATGGACTGGCCTCCTTGGTGTGAATGGCAAAAAAACGTCGCCGAAAGATTACGAAAAGTGCTCAACGCCTGTCGGCACGGGCCTTCGTCTTGACAAAGAAAGTGGCAAAGATACTGAACTTGAAATTCGGTGTCAACCCCTGAATCATCCAGGCGACGCCTAGGGAGAGGGATAACCGATCGCTGGTCATCGGCCGAGGTCACCAGGGCGACATTCGCCCTTTGAGCCGTTCGGCCCAGTCATCCAGGTCCTCTTATCCCGCCATATCCGGCGCCGAAGTCCGCCGGTTTGTGAGATAATCCTCGTATGATTCTCAAGCGCTGGCTTGTCGGTGACCCTTTGAAGACCGCACAAGCCGCTCATGAACGGCTCTCCAAGCGTCTGGCTCTGGCCGTTTTCTCCTCGGACGCCCTCTCCTCGGTCGCGTACGCCACGGAAGAAATTTTGCTCGTCTTGATCCTCGCCGGCACGGCGGCCGTCTCCTGGTCGATTCCGATCAGCCTCTCGATTGTGATGCTCTTGGCGATTCTCACGGTTTCGTATCGACAGATCATATTCGAGTACCCGGAAGGCGGGGGCGCATACGTCGTCGCCAGGTCGAATCTCGGGACCTGGCCGGGGCTTACCGCCGCCGCCGCACTCATGATCGATTATGTTCTCACGGTGGCAGTCAGCGTCGCAGCCGGCATCGCGGCGGTCACCTCGGCCATCCCGGCTGTGTTCCCTCATCGGGAAGCGCTCTGCTTGCTCGCGATCATCACGGTCCTGATCGTCAATCTGCGCGGTGTCCGGGAATCGGGACGGATCTTCGCGGTTCCGACCTATCTCTTCATTGTGGTGATGTTGTTCATGATCGCGGCCGGTCTGGGGCAAGTCTTCTTTGCCATGCCGCCCGGCAACCGAGCGACGGTCGCCTCGGCGTCACTCGGAACAGACGGCTTGAGCCTGTTCCTTCTGCTGCGCGCCTTCGCCTCCGGCTGCACCGCGTTGACCGGAGTCGAGGTGATTTCGAACGGGGTTCCGGCTTTCAAGAAACCTGAGCCCAAGAATGCGGCATTGACGATGCTCGGCATGGCGATCATCCTCGGGGTCCTGTTCATAGGCATTACGGTGTTGGCCTCTCAATTCGGCATCGTGCCAAAACAAAACGAAACCGTCGTCTCCCAGATCGCGCGCGCAACGTTTGGGGAAGGCGCGATGTATTACCTCATCCAAGCTTCCACGATGTTGATCTTGATCCTGGCCGCGAACAGCGCGTTTGCCGGGTTTCCGCGGCTTGCGTCGATCCTCGCCCGCGACGGATACATGCCTCATCAGATGGCGATGATGGGCGACCGTTTGGTGTTCTCCAACGGGGTGATCATTCTCGGGGTCTTCTCTTGTCTGCTGATCGTGATCTTCCAAGGCGACACGCATGCCTTGATTCCCTTGTATGCCGTCGGAGTGTTTCTCTCCTTTACCTTGTCGCAGGCCGGCATGGTGAAGCGCTGGCTGACGAAGAAGGGGCCCCATTGGAGGAAAAAGCTGGCGGTCAACGGCATCGGCGCGTTGACAACGGCTGCCGCCACGCTCATCATCGCCAGCACGAAATTCATCCATGGCGCCTGGATCGTCGTCGTCCTGATTCCACTGCTCATTATGATGTTCCGGTCGATCCGATCCCATTACACGGCGGTCGCGGAGCAAATCACATTGTCTCGCGACGCTCGTCCGCCGAGACCCAGACGGAACATCGTCCTGATCCCCATCGGCGGCGTCAACCGATCCGTGGTCCGTGCGGTCGACTATGCGCGCAGCCGAGGTGGGGAAATCAGAGCGATCCTCGTCGATGTGGAGAAGGAAGAAACCGCCCGCGTGGAGATCCAGTGGGCCCAGTGGGGGTGCGGGGTGCCGTTGATCGTTCTGCCCTCCCCCTATCGCTCCATCCTGGGATCGATCCTGAACTACATCGAAGAGCAGCGGCAGAAGGACCCCGATTGCTGGATCACGGTGGTAGTGCCGGAAATCATCCCGGCACGCTGGTGGCAGAATATTCTCCATAATCAACGCGCGCTCATGCTCAAGGCCGCGCTGCTGTTTAAGGAACGCGTCGTTCTCACCGACGTCCCGTTCCACCTGACGAGGTGACGTATGAATCGCGAAGTGATGTCCATCAAGCAAAGGACCCATGTGACGCCCGCGGCCTTCGCGGGGGTGTTCGCGCTCGCCCTGATCGGGCAACCGGCCCATGCCTTCAAGATCACCGAACCCGCCGACGGTGCGACATTGAAATCGGGGCAGACCGTGACGGCTCATGTGGATTTGGGTCACGATATCGGCATCGTCAAAGTCCGCTATTACTGGTATCGCGGACAGGATGAAACCTTGGTGCAGCAAGAGGAAAGCGAGGCCGGTTCCTCCAAGTCCGGAGCGAAGATCTCCGTTGATAAATTCCTGCAGAAGGACTCGGTCGTGGGCGGATCGGTGGTCTCATTGCCGGTGCTCGTATCAACTGGAGATAAGGACCCCGCGTTCGGCGGGCCCTTACCAGTCCCGGCAGAAGCAATTGGACCGATGCGCCTCCTGGCGGTGGCGGAAATCTCACGGGGGCGTTTGGGAACGAGGACCGTGTTCGATGAAATCCTGGTCAACACCGAGCCGGAGGCGGCGCTGATGAACATCGACTTCGAGACTGACAAGCCTTTATACCTCGGGAGGGAAGGCCAATCCGCCACCTACGGCCAAGTCGATGTGCTCGGGAAGATTTTCGAGCTTCCAGTGGTCGGCGATTTTGCCGACGGGGTCGTCCGACCCCTCACCACCCCGTCTGCCGGCACGACGTACCAGTCCTCAAACGAGCAGGTCATTACCGTCCTGCCGGATGGGATGCTGAAGATCGTCGGGAATGGGAAAACCGTCATTACGGTCAAGAACAGGGGCAAGGAGGCATCATTGGACGTGCACGTGGCGGTGGGGGACGAACCGAATGAGCCTCCGGTCGCTGTCGCGGGGCCGAATCGCACCGTCAAAGCCGGCACCAAGGTCGAGTTGAACGGGCTGAACAGCCGGGACCCCGAAGGAGAAGCGCTCTTCTACAGTTGGAGCCAAGTGCGCGGAGCGAAGGTACCCCTTTTGGACCTCAACATGCCGAAGGCCTCATTCGTCGCCCCGTTTGTCTCAGAGCCGAAGCTGTTTCGATTCAAGTTGCGGGTGACCGACAAAAAGGGGGCCGACTCGTTGCCGGCGTTCGTGGAGGTCCTGGTGGAGCCGTAAACCTTGTGATTCACGGAGTCGTTGGCCACCCCTGGCGTTCTTCTCGCTGGTTAGCCTGAACATGACGTCGGGTCTTCGGCGCTGAGCCGGACCCGACGTCAAGGGTGACAGATTCTACTGGGGGATCCGCTGCTGCGGCGCCGTCGCAAAGCTCCTAAATCCGCCGAGGACGCTCGACGCGACACCGCTTGCCATATTCATGTCTCCGCCGAGGACAGTGGCATATTGGCCGTCAATGGTGTTCCGTACTCCGATCGCCAGACCGCCAACCGACGAGAAGTTGTTGTAACTCCCGCCGATGATGTTATGTGAACCCGTCCGCAATCCACCCGCCGGATTGGGCTCGTTATAGCCGACGATCAGATTACCCAGCCCCACAGGCTGCCCGGTTGCGGTTTGGGCGTCGTCGGTTGATCCTGATCCGCTCCGCACATGGACGTTGACGCCCGTAAAGATGATGTGGGGGCCCCGCAATCCGTTCAACGTGTTGGGATCAATCTTCACGTACTTTGCCAAATCGGCCAACGCCGACGGCCCGGTTGCCCCGCCTGCTCCATTCGACTCCAGAGCCGCAACACGAGCCTGAAGTGCGGCCGTCGTCGCTTGGGAGGTGTTCAGCGCGGACTGCAGGGCCGCATTCACCGTTGATAACGTCGTGACTTGTGCCTGAAGCGCGGCGACCTGTTTGGCAAGCGCGTCCATTGCTCTGGGAAGTCCGCCGGGATAGTGGATCAAACTGTGCCGGCCGCGGTCGTGGTTGTCGTGTGCGGCCGCCATGGTCCCCATTCCTAAAGTGAGCACGATACACAGGCCGGCCCCCACCGCCATACCCTGTCGAATTCGACTCCATGCTCGATGTGAGAAGCTGTGCCCCATCGTGACCTCCTCATGTTGATCCGATTGATATCGAGATGGCCCATGCAGCGGCCCAGCAAATGAGATGCCGATCGCCTGGACGTCGGATCTTCAACGAGTTAGTTGGCGCAGTTCCTGCTCTATGGCGAGCCTTCTGGCAGCAAAATCGTCGCACAAGGTTGTTCCGGCGAAGCAACAAATTGGAGGGTAGCATGCACCGTTTAGAACGTCGGTTCTCATGTGCTGCCGTTTGCTTCCATCTCTCAGACACTCGCTCATCTTCCGGGCCTGTAGATGCGCCGCGCCTGTTCTAATTCCGTGCGATGCTTCCGTAACGCCGCACCGAACCGCGACCTCATGACCGCCGCGCGGTGCCGGCCGATGCGCTGCTCGGCTTCGAAGAGAGCCTCTCCCAACTGCCGCACCAACCCGGCGCCCGCCCGGGTCAGCCACTTCAGACGGTGTCCGGCGTATTCCAGGTCTTCGACCGAGTAGCGCACCGATTCAATTTCCTCGAGGCACCGGAATCGCGCCCGCATAGCGTCATCTTTGGTGAGCCCGGCTGATTGCCACTGTTGCATCCCCGCAGGGGATTCCGCCCATGAGGAAAGCCGTTCGAACAGCACGGCGCCCATGGTGAAAGTGAACGCGGCATGCAGGATCCCTCGGATTGGCCGCAGGCTCCTCCGCCAAGGCGAATAGAAAATCTGCTGATTGGCATCATGGTGATACATGACGTGCTTACGCAGGAGCAGATTGAGATGGTGGTGGCTGTTTTCGTGAACCAAGTCGTCGATCAGGTCCAAATTGTCGCGGTCGAAACAATTGATGAAGGAAAGCCCCGGGCGATGTCGGAAGCTGAAACTGACGACGCCTTTGGCTCGTAGCGGGACAATCCGCCTCGTCAACAGCGCCAACACCTGATGCCCTTCAGGCCAAGCCCGGCGAACGACATCCCAGGCTCGTGCAATCCGTTCGATTTGCTTTCGGTGCGTCGGAATCACCGACTCGGGTCGCCGGTCATGACCATACCGCAAGGTCGGTCCGACGGTGAGCGACCCTCCATCGGGTTTCAATGCCTCCATGGCAGGCTTTATCGGCCAATGCCATTCCAGTTCATTGCCGCGCAGGGTGCACAGCGGTACCCGGTCGCCATGCGTCAGCGAGATTGTCGTGCGTCCGATCTCAAAGCGCACACGATGGCGTTCTTTGTCGATCGTCGGGATGAGTCCGCGTGGAACGACGACATAGTCACCCCTGGTCCCAACCGCCAACGCGAGAGCGGGAACGGCGGTTTCGACCTGCTGCTCCAGGCTGCCATGGACTTTCCATCCTGTGACGGCCCGCCGCTGATTCCATCGCATGGGCCACCGTGCATCAAAGAACAGCGACGCTTGCGTCACTTCCTGCGCAAGCCTCATGCACAGGCCTTGAAGTCTCGACGCCAATCCCGTGGCATTGGGACGTCCCGAGGGGAACAACTCGTCGAGATAGCTGTGTTCAAAGAACTGTGTTTGGCACTCGGCAAACAACTGCTCGGCGAACTCGCGAGGGTCGTCTTCTTTTTTCAGCTGCTCGAGCAGGTCCACGAAATATACGAGGTCGTTCAGCGCTTCGGCCCAACCGACGATGGGCCAATTCCCATAATCGTCGTCATCAAGAGCGCAAGCGACGAAGCGGAAGTAGTCGGTGGGCACATCGTGCTCGCGAGTGAACCCGGCATATTGAGTGGTCAGTTCACGGCACAGATCGAGGACGAGCCGTTTCATGGACCGGCGAAACTCTGCATGAAGACGAGTAAGAGAGATGATGTCCAGAAGCGGCATTCGAGGGGATATCCCCGGCCGACTCTACCGGAGGGATGCCGGTCCTGCAACACCTGCTATGAAGTTTTTGGAGGAAGGTACCCTATAACGTCCAAACCCAGATGCTTCACATGATTCATCAAATGATTCGCGAGCGACGCTTGGACGATGCTCTCTAGCGGCGGCTTGGCTCCCGTCACGACGGTGAAGGGCAATTCGTCCCTCCATAGCAAGTGTCCATCATGATCGTGGAGAAAAAGAAAGAGCCGCCGGTCCTCCTCTTCCTTTAGTCCCCAATCCGGGGGATGGGGCGGAGAATTGGTCACGTAGCCGAAGAGGACAGCCTCGACCGGCCGTCTCTTGGGCTAGTTCTTTCGCCATCCGAGCTCGCGCAGGAGCATCCCGAGGAAGGAACACGGGTTCATTTGCGAGTCTGGTGAAGGGCTCCACACGAAGCGTCGTTTGTTCTCGGAGTACATGCGTCAACTGCCGCCCCAGCGCGACATCGCCGTCAATCGGCATGACGACGAGGCTCGAGAGCGCCCGCCCCCCGCCTATGTCCCCGGGCTTTTCGTCGTTCACCCACGACGATTCAAAGGGCATGAACGACACGTCACTCGTTTGCATCGCATCGACTCCGACGGCCGCGAACCATGCCGCAGCCAAACAACCTTGTTGCAGCGCGCACACCAAAAGAGCCGTAATAGTGGCCACGAGTCGCATGGTAACGCACTGCCGTTCCATGGTTGCTGCCGCGCTGTGCCAGGTAGCCGTCCGGCAAGACCAGTCCCTGAGACCGGATCACCGACCAAGCAGGACAAGTGTTGAGGGACATTGAGGATTTCAATGTCGAATGCGGAAGGCAGGATGGAGTTGCCGGCTCGGACTCGTACATGAATGAACGGCCGGCTAGTAGAGAGGGGTCAGTTTCCGGTTTCCATCAGGCTGAAACCTTCGTCGGGCGATGGAAAGCCGCAGAGGCAGATTGTGCGTTGCCCAGGCTCCACATGCCGGAATCCTGGAGAACGCGGTGATGTTGGATGAGCGGATCCACGATATTGCCGCAGGACACGCAGCGCCACCCCTTCATCCACATCGGAATACTGCTCTCTTGCATGTCAATCAGGTCGTCGGGGACCATCAACCCTTCACACCTGGTGCACTGCATCGGATTCTCCTTTGCTCGCAGAGCCGCGGCGGAGAGCGGAGACGCCACCACATATTCTGTCGACGCCTGCGCCAATCCTCAGCCAAGATACAAGCAATCAGGATGCCAAGGTATTCCTGGTAAGGTGCGGATGTTCTCGTGGCCTGTCCAGCGGAGGGGCCAACACCAGAAAACCAACCTCAAAATCGGCATCTGGCGAATTCATGGCAGCGAGGAGATAGAAGGAATCAGGCCGTCGTTTTGAGAGGTAGAATGGCTCAAGTTGCAGGATTCGAAGGAATTTGCCTGCGCAGGGTTCTGCCCTAGGTGCATATGTCGCTCAGCGCCACCGAAATACGGCAAGTACTGGAGGAGATCGAACCGGCTATTCGGCACGGGTGGATCCAAAAAGTCCAGCAGCCAGCGGCGGGTACGCTTGTCTTCGAGATCCGCGTGCCCGGCCGGACTCATCGGGTGCTCGTCTCCTGCCAGCCCGGCTCAACGAGAATCCATCTCGCGTCGCGTCCGTTGCCAAATCCGGTGACTCCTCCGCCCTTTTGCCAGTTCCTACGCGCGCATATTCAGGGTGCCCGTGTCGAAGGATTAAGGCAGGTCGGCGGGGATCGAATCGTCGAATGGCGTCTTACAGCGCGCGAAGGCCCACGAACGATCATGTGCCAATTGACCGGGCGGAAGGCGACCGTCCTCGTCCTCGATGAGAGCGGCAGCATCCTCAAAGAGTTACATGGAGAACAAAGCCGGATTCATACGCTCTATCACCTCCCCCAGCCACGCATCGCGCCGGAGTCCGGTACTACAGTCAGATTTCAGGAGTTGGAGCCTGACGGTTCTTTTCCTCTCTCGTCTGCCATCGAATCCTACTATCTGCAACAGGAACAATTGACTGCAGCCGATGCGGCAAGAGCCTCCCGACTGCGCGGTTTGAGGCAGAAGTTGAAACGGGTGCAACGTCGGGTGGAAGCATGGCGGGACGAACTTGCAAAGTCGGAGAGGTACAGCCGGTACGGCGAATATGGAGAATTGCTCAAGGCGAACCTGAGTTCGATCAAAAAGGGAGCGAATTGCGCCGCGCTGCTCGACTATTTCGACGATTCCATGCCGGAAGTCTCGATCCCGCTCGATCCGGCGAAGACTCCCCGGGAAAATATGGATGACTATTTCTTGAAGCACAGAAAGTATCTCACGGCTGAGCGCGAGCTGCGCCCGCGAATCGAGCAAGCCGAACGGGAGATTTGCGAGACGCGTCGCGAAATCGCGGAGACTGAGCGCGGGGTCTTCATTCCCACCTCCGGCCGGTCGCCCATGACCAAGTCACACAGACAGACGCCGGGCGTCGAAGCCCGTCGCGGCCCATTCAAGCGGTTTGTGTCGGCGGACGGCCTTCCGATTTTCGTCGGACGAAACGCCCGCGAGAACGACGAACTGACCTTCGGCATGGCCAAGAGCGATGATCTGTGGCTCCATGTCCGTGGAGCGCCAGGCTCGCACGTCGTCGTTCGTCTGCAAAAAGGGAAGGATGCGCCGCCGACAACCCTTCACGAGGCCGCCATGCTGGCACTTCTCTACAGCGATTTCCGGAAAAGCGGCAAGGGGGATGTCGTCTACACGAGGCGCAAGTGGCTCAAGAGAGGGAAGGGCTCGGCGCCGGGTGCCGTCACGCTCATCCGCGAGCAGTCGGTTTACATAAGCCTGGATCAGGAGAGGCTGAAATCCTTGAAGGCACGAAGCGTGATGCCCTCATGAAAGGAAAAGTTTGTTTTGTTACTTCTCAGGATCTGCGTTATGCTTGTACCGATGAAACCGACCGTGCTCGTGGTGGATGACGAAGCGGCTGTGGTGTCTCTCTGCAAGAGAATTCTTGAGCAGGAGGGGTTCTCCACGCTGACCGCAGGCGGCAGTTCAGAAGCCTTGAAAATTTGCAAGCATCACCCGGGCTCCATCGAGGTGCTGCTTACGGATCTCGTTCTGCCTCCCCCCGACTTTTCTCTCGCATCCGGAAACAACGAATTTCCCCACGTACATGGCCATGAATTGGCAATCCGGGCCCTCCGCATGCGGGATCAACTTCGGATCGTCCTTATGTCGGGAAATATCGACAAGGAGCTGGCAGGCTACGGCATTCAGAAGGGATCGCTTCCCTTTCTCGGAAAGCCGTTCGAGACGGCGACCATGATCTCTTTCATCCGAGACGCGCTCAGTTCTCCGCCACCCACTCTGGAAGCCTTTAGGAACCAGCCGGGCACTCGACCGGCCGGATCCGACGAATGGTTTGACTGAGGCTCGCTCGGGTCCTTTTCGGCAAGAAACCTGAGAAGGACCGCCAAAAAGAAAAGGGGCTGCTCTCCACGGAGAGCAGCCCCTTCCCGTCTTCACGTGCCGGCCGAATTACCAGCGGTCGCGTTTGCCCCCACCGGCTCGGTTGCCCGCGCCGAATCCGCCGCGGCCTCCACCGCCTGAACGCGGCTCTTGTGGGCGCGCTTCGTTCACCGTCAAGGTCCGGCCGCCCATTTCCGAGCCGTTCAGCGCCGAGATGGCGGCCTGGGCTTCGGAATCCGACGACATTTCGACGAAGCCGAATCCTCGTGACTGACCCGTGAACTTATCCGTGATGATTCGTGCCGAAGCCACGCCACCGTGTGCGGCAAACAAATCGCTCAACTGCTGCTCGGTTGCCGAATATGGCAACCCACCGACATAAATCTTCGAACCCATTCGGGGTTCCTCCTTTTGAATGATGACATTGTCTTGAACGCGAGGAACGGGGGAAGGAGCGGGCCGAAGACGCGAACGAGCCGGCGGCTTGGGTCAGACTTCCGACGAGATTCTCGGACAAGGCAACATCGATGTTGCGGGCCTGCTGCTCTGAGTGACATCCACCGTGAGGCCCGTACGGATGGAACTTCGCTCGATCCTACCATAGCCATTCCGGCATTACAACCTTACTCCCCGACTCGGACCAGGGATCCCTGCGCCTTACAGTAGGCGAACGTCCGGTAAAACCAGGCTATCATGGCAAGAAGCATGACCGCGTTGAGGCCGCAGGCCCAGATCAGATGCCCAATCGGCGGTGACCCGGATTGGCTGAGCAGGACGCTCCTCATCCCTTCGAACACATGGGCGGCGGGGTTGAACCATGCGACCGCTTGCAGCCAGCCCGGCAAAACCTCCATGGGGTAGAAGACGCAAGAGATCGGCTGGAACAAAAACACCATGCTCCACGCCAACACTTCGGCCTGCTGTCCGAACCGCATGATGAGGGAGGTGGTCAATACACCGATGCCCCAACCCGTCACGACGAGGTTCAGGACGAACGGCAGCAGCCATACCCCCATCACGAGGACGTTGTAGTCGTAGAACAACCAGGCACACAATCCCATGACCAACGATACCGCGCCAACCTTCAAGATGCTCATCGCAATAGTGGCCATTAGGAATTCCCCGGGCGTGAGCGGGCTGGCGAACAAGTTCATCAAATTTCTCGCCCACAGCTCCTCCAGAAAGGAAATCGTAATGCCCTGTTGGGAGCGAAACAGCATATCCCAGAGGATCAGGGCGCCGAGGAAAAACGTAATGAGCCCCGGAACGTGAGGTTGGTATTTTATGAGGTATGTCGTGATGAAGCCCCAGATAACCAGATCGAGGAACGGCCAGTAGAAGATTTCCATAATGCGTGGCAGGCTTCGCCGATAGAGGTAGAGATGTCGAGCGACCAACGCTTCGATGCGGTGAATTTTCATCGGCAGCCACCGTGATCCTGCCCATGCTCATCTCCACAGCCACCGCATTCCCGATGTTTGCCGAGTAAGCGCTCCACCAGTTGCCGGACCCCATCCAACATCTGAGTTCCGGCCATTCGGCCGTCGGGCCTCCGTCGGACAGCGAGCCAGGTCAACACGATCGGCATGATCGCGAGGCCGGCGAACAAGGCTCCTCCACCGGGCTGGACCTCCCCGCGTACCTTCAGCAATCCCCAGATGAAGAGAATAGGAGTCAAGGTGACGGCGAGACTGTTGGCCAAAGGACGCCAGCTGCAGGTACGACGAGCAACACCAAGGCTGACGACGACGAGCCAGAACAAGCCCCAGCACATGCTTATCGCCAGCCCGCCGGCCAGCACGCCGAAGACGAAATCGACCGCTGCGCTCATGCAGATCCCCACGGTATCATGACCGATCCCTGGCAATCTTCAGGAACACCTCTTCCAAATCGGCTTGACCGAAGCGCGCGACGATTTCTTGCGCGGTACCTTCCGCCACGATTTTTCCCCGCTGCAGGAAAATGATCCGATCCGACATTTCTTCCATCTCCCGCATATTGTGCGACGTATACAGCATGCTCAGCCCGGCGGACCGCCGTTCTTCCTTCAGCAGCGCCCGAATCTTGTGCGCGATATCCGGGTCGAGACTGGCCGTCGGCTCATCGAGAAAGAGAATCTTGGGTTCCGTGAGAAACGCCTTGGCAAGAGTCAGCCTCGTCATCTGACCCGATGACAGTTTCCTAGTCACTTTTTGCCGAAACTCGTCCATTTCAAGCTTCTTCACGATGTCATCGACCCGGCGGCCAATGTCCGGCAATCCGTAGAGTCTCCCTGTGACCCAAAGATTTTCCTCCACCGTCAAGGCCATCGGCAGGGAGATGTAGGTCGAGGAAAAATTGACCTGCTGGAGAATGTCTTCTCGGTGTGAAGAAAGATCCAGCCCAAACATCCTGATAGCGCCCGCCGTCGGCGTGATGAGGCCCAGCAGCATGTGCATCGTGGTCGTTTTCCCCGCACCGTTGGGACCGAGGAGGCCCAGGATCTCACCGGGCCTGATCTCGAACGAGATGCCATCGACTGCGGTAAATTCGCCGAAGCACTTTCGCAAGTTCGAGACCTGCAGGACCGGAGGAGACATGGATGGTGGCAGTTCCGCTTTTCGTTAAAACGAGAGGAAGTCTTTGATTTTCTCTGGCAAATGACATGTGTCGCACTTCCGATCCAAGACCCTCCCTTGATACTCGGTCTTGCCGTCATGGCATCGGAAGCAGTCGTTGAGCGCTCGTTGCCGCAAGTAGGATCCTTCAGGATGATCGGGAAACCAGGACTTACTGTCGGCAGACACGTGTCCGCGAGGAATCACGATTGAATATCCCTTGATCGGCTTATCATGCACGACCCCGGAATGGCATGTCGTGCATCCCTCTCCCTGGTGCCGGTTGGTAAACGCCTCCATATGTTTCCGATGGCTCATCACGAGCCCGACGTCTTTTACAGGCGGCGGAAGATCACGAGGGGCAACCTCGGAGACCCGCAGGATGTTACGGTGGCACCCGAGGCAAACGTCCGAATCCACCGAGGCTTTCAAATTGTGGACGTCCGTCGGAGTTCCGAATAACGCGATGGCGACGTCTCGCGTCCCGGCCCAAGCCTTGTCATGAAGCCATCCTTCCACCGTAGGCCTGACGTGACAAGCCACACAAGTGACCTCCTTATGGGTTGACGCGGCCCAACTCTCGTAGGAGGGCGCGATCGTATGGCAACTCGCGCAGAACTTCGGATGGTTCGTGAGAGGGATGGCGACTGCCCCGAGCGCGACCGCACCGGCGACGAGCGCCAGAATGACGGTCAGCTTAGGCCTCCAGCTCATGCCTCGAACGCCGTTTCCGCAAGGGGAAACACTTCATGAGCAGAGCCGTCACACCAGACACGTCGTTGAGATCGAAGACCGGGACAGAGACGGGTACCGGCTTGTCGGACACGACCGCCAATAGCCCTTCCGGTGAGATCGGGATTTCGCCGACTTGTTCCCGGACGATGACAATCTTCGGATAGCCTTCGTGTTTCCATCCTTCGGCGATGATCAGGTCGTAACTCTCGTCCAAGAATCGGGCTCGCACATCCTCGACTTTCATTTCATCTGATACGTCGGCGAACATGGCCATGCTGCCTTTCGACAAGATGACGACGCTGCTCGCGCCTGCCTGCTTGTGGCGCCAGCTGTCTTTGCCCTCCGTGTCAAGATCGAAGCCGTGGCCCGCGTGCTTGACCGTCGCAATCTTGTAGCCGGCGCGCACAAGCTCGGGAATGATCCGCTCGATAAAAGTGGTCTTCCCGCTGTTTGATTTTCCGATAAAGCAGACGATCGGTGTGGACATGAATGGTGGTCCTAGCAACAGGACAGACGATGCGAGCCGGTATGCTGATGCTCCGCATGATCGGCCCATGCTTCGCCGCCGAGGAGCTGCACCGACACGTGGTCGCCGGGATTGAGGCGCTCGACTTCGACCGGCACATCGATCAGGCAGTTGGCTTTCACCATGGAGGTCAGGATCCCCGATCCCTGATCCCCGGTAGTCCTCACCTTATAGACGCCCTCTTCTCTGCTGAGGACGCCGCGGAGGAAATGCCGTCGATCGGGGCGCTTCGAGAATTTTTCCTGAAAGACCGCTTGAATGACGGGCCTTCCGTAACTGCGATGGCCGCTCATTTTGAGGATGGCGGGGCGGACCAACTGCTCGAAGGTCACCATCGACGAGACGGGGTTCCCCGGCAGGCCGAAGGCCAATTTCCCTTGAATTTTGCCGAAAGCCAACGGCTGGCCCGGCCTGATCGCGAGCTTCCAGAAGTTCATCTCGGCGCCCAAATCTCGGAAGACGGCCTTCGTGAAATCATAGTCCCCCATCGAGACGCCCCCGGACAAGACGAGGATGTCGGCTGTGAGCCCGTGAGAAATCTTCTCCTTTAAGGCGGCCGGATTGTCCTTGGCAATCCCCAGCAACAGCGGGATTCCCCCTGCGTCCTGGACGGCGGCCGCGATGCCGTAGCTGTTCGAATTGATGATTTTCTCCTCGCTGAAACGCTCGTCGAGGTCCGCCAATTCGTCCCCGGTCGACAAAATCGCCACGCGGGGCTTCTGATACGCGAACACGAAGGATTTGGCCAATATGGCAAGCATACCGGCTTCCCCCGGCCGGATCTTCGTGCCCTTCATGATGATACGTTCGCCCTTCTTCACGTCCTCGCCCTGCGGCCTGATGTTCGCGCCCTTCGCTTCAGGCTTGAACACCCGAACCGAGTCGGGGCCGTGCTCCGTGTCTTCGACCTTGAGGACCGTATCCGCTCCCTTCGGAATTGGGGCGCCCGTCATTATTCGAATGGCCTCTCCCGGCCCGACTGATTTCGCCGGCATTTTCCCGGCCGGGACGTCCTCGATCACCCTCAACGTCACAGGCTTCTGAATCGGTTGTTCCGCCTTGATGTCCTCCCAACGGACGGCAAATCCGTCCATGGCGCTGTTGTCCCATGGCGGGTTGTCGCGCTCGGCGATGATGTCTTCCCCCAAGACGCGCCCGAGCGCGTCGAGCAGAGAAATCTTCTCCAGTCCGAGAATCGGGGTCGCATCGAGCACGGTCTTCTGAGCTTCCTCGAGAGGTGTGAGACCTTGCATGGCATCCTTCGCTTTCATGGCCTGACCGCTGTATGACTCCCCTTACGGTACAACCGGGAGTCGTTTGTGCCCGCCGTTACGCCGCGATTCCATTCAATGACTGTGGCGACGGGCGACGTTGACGAGCGAGCCGCTCTTTTTACAGAACGCTTCCACCTTGTTCGCGATGTCGTGATAGGCCTCGGCGGTCGGCATATCGGAATAGAACATCGCAAAGGGTTCGCCGGCGTCGCTTTGCGTCACCACGTCGGGATCCAACGGAATCCGTCCCAGAAACGGGACCCCCATGTCGAGCGCCGATGCTTCTCCCCCGCCCTTCCGGAAGACTTCGATGTGCTGGTGGCAGTGCGGACATTCGAGGCCGCTCATGTTTTCCACGATGCCGATGATCGGCACTTCGCTGTCCTTGCAGAAGGTGACCGACTTTCGCGAGTCAAGCAGCGCCACTTCCTGGGGAGTCGTAATAATGACCGCCCCGCTGACATCGCCCAGCAGGTCGATGGTCGTGACCGATTCATTACCGGTACCCGGCGGAAGATCGATCAGCAGGAAGTTCAGGTCCTGCCACTCGACGCCGCCCAGCAGTTGGTTGATGAATTCGTATTTGTACGCATCGCGCCAGATGATCGGATCGTCGGAATTTTGGAGGAGGAACGACATCGAAGCGATCTTGAGGTTGTAGGCCTGAAAAGGAATGATGCCGCCGGACGTGCTGATCTTCAGCTTTTGCCCTTCCGCCCCGACCATCTTGGGAATATTCGGGCCGTGGATGTCCATGTCGCAGATCCCCACGTGCCATCCTTTCAACGCCAAGCTTACGGCGAGATTCGTGGTGCATGTGCTCTTGCCCACGCCGCCCTTGTTGCTCATGACCAGGACTTTGTACTCGATCCGCTCCATCCGTTTGGCGACGAGCCAGCGGCTGTGCCCTTCCTTGTCCTTCTGACACGTTTCGTTCTCATCGCAAATGGCGCACGCCCACATGTACGTACAGGCGTCGCCGCTCGACGTCGGAGTCTGTATGATGTTCAGTTCCCGAGGCATGGTTCCTATCCTTTCTCGATTTCAGGCCCCTGACCTTATCGCCGCCGACCCGTCGGAACGCCGACGTACTCGCCTGCCGCGGCACCCGACATGGCGGGTGCCATGGCTTTTCCGGTCGCGGAAGGCGCCGTCGGCTTTTCCGCTTCCGGCGCCGTCTTCTTTTTGTTGAAGAACCCGGCGCTCACGATCCCGACTTCGTAGAATACGTACATGGGCAGCGCCATCAAACATTGGTTGAAGGGATCGGGCGTGGGTGTCAGGATCGCGGCGACGATGAAGGCGCCGAGCAACGCCCACTTTCGGTAGCGCTTCAAGAACGGCGCGTCGACCCACCCGAGCTTCGCCATCAGCGTGATGGCAAGGGGCACCTCGAAGATCAGTCCAAACACCATCAAAAACCAGAGCGCGAATCCGACGTATTGCGCGATCGACAACTGAGGAATGAAGCCGGCGTTGACGCCGTAGGAGACGAGGAAGTTCAAGGCAAACGGCAGCACGAAGAAGAAGGAAAATCCCACTCCCGCATAGAACGCCAGGGTGCTCAACACCACAAAGGGGCCGACGAAACGCCGCTCCTGGGCATGAAGCCCCGGCACGACAAACTGCCAGATCTCAAGCAAGATGTACGGTGTGGCGATGACGAGCGCAAAGAGTCCGGCAACCTTCACGTTCTGCCACAAGGCTTCCGCCGGTGCGAGAAAGACGAAGGGGACGGTCGGCAGATCGGTCGGCACCCAGGAGAGCGAACCCGGCACGAACATGTTCTGCAACGGGATCCGAAGCCATTTGACAAGGGTGTCGGCGTA